>NZ_JBEZWN010000072.1:0-33278 GCF_040637495.1 Streptomyces sp. NPDC029044 | reverse complement strand
TTCACGCCGCGACGGGCTGCTTCGTCTCCGCCGCCCGGGCCGCGCCGCCCTCGCCGGGCGGCGGGCGGGGGCGCCGCCGCCCGCGGAGCAGTGGGAGCGGGCGTTGCTGCGGGTGCCGCCGGGCAGGGGCGCCGCGCTGGCAACCGCGCTCAAGAACGCGCAGGCCGCGCGGATGGCCGCCCGGGGGAGCGGGGCCGCTGTGTGGGTGCGGGTCGACCCGCCCGACATCGGGTGATGCGTGGCCTGTGACGGCGGTCGTCCCCTCGGACGGGTGCCTGGTCATCGGCCGGATGCGCGACTGCCCTCCCGGGGCGTACCGGGAGGGCAGGGCGGAGGCGCGTCAGCCGTTGCGCGGGCCGGGGAAAGCCGTGGGCCTCGCCTCGTCGCGGAGAGCGGGGCTGCCGGCTGTCGGCTGGGTGGGCATGGACCGGGCCGCGGGGACCGTCGGGACCGTGGGCAGGCCGGTGGTCACATTGACCGCGCGGCCGGCCGCGGGTGTCGGCTCCGGTGTGCGCTCCGGCTCGGGCGTGGCCGCCGGGGCCGTGGCCCGGCGGGAGCCGTAACGGCGGTGGACCGCCTGCTTGGTGACTCCGAGTGCAGAGCCGACCGCGTCCCACGAGAAGCCGAGTGAGCGGTCGAAGTCCACGGCCGCTGTGACCAGGGTTTCGACACTGTCCCGCAGCTCCTGGGCGAGGCGCACCGTCGGGGCGGGGGCGCGTCCGTAGACGACGAAGCCCGTGGAGGGGCCGGAGCGGCGCGGGCGGTAGACGTTGCCCAACTGGGCGGTGAGTGTGCGCAGTGCGTCCACCTGCCGGCGGACCCGCTCGATGTCCCGCACCAGCAAGTGCAGGCTGGCCCGAGCCTGGGCGTCGTGGGTTGCGTGGTCGGCCATGAACAAGCCTCTCGAACCGGCGATGAGATGAAAGGAATGGGCCGCGATCGCGGCCCGGTGTGGTCAACTCTGTCTTGACCAACGCGGATTCGCTCCGCTGGTCACGGTGTGGGGGCGCGGGGGCATATGCGTGCGCCCGTTTGCGCGGGGTGTGCGCCTTGGCCTTCGGCCTTCGGCGCTCGTCTCCCGCCCGCGCACCGCCCGTGGCGGTCGTTCACGTGGCCGAGCCCGCCTGGGGGGCTGAGTGCCGTCGGCGGCTTTCCGCCCCGGGCTCATAGACTTGGGCGCTGCCCGTCCGATTCCCGCCCCGAGAGGCCCCCACCACCCCATGAAGCTCGTCTTCGCCGGTACACCCGAGGTCGCCGTTCCCGCCCTGGACGCTCTGCTCGCCTCCGGACGGCACGAGGTGGCCGCCGTCGTCACGCGGCCCGACGCACCGGCCGGGCGCGGACGCAGGCTCGTCGCGTCGCCCGTCGCCGAGCGGGCGGAGGAGGCCGGGATCGAGGTACTGAAGCCGGCGAAGCCGAAAGACCCCGCGTTCCTGGAGCGGCTGCGGGAGATCGGACCGGACTGCTGTCCCGTCGTCGCCTACGGAGCCCTGCTGCCCCGGGTCGCGCTCGACATCCCCGCGCACGGCTGGGTCAATCTGCACTTCTCCCTGCTCCCGGCCTGGCGCGGTGCCGCGCCCGTGCAGCACGCCATCATGGCCGGCGACGAGATCACCGGGGCGTCGACGTTCCTGATCGAGGAGGGGCTCGACTCCGGGCCGGTGTACGGCACGGTGACCGAGGAGATCCGGGCCACCGACACCAGCGGGGACCTGCTGACCCGGCTGGCGTTCGCCGGTGCCGGGCTGCTCGCGGCGACCATGGACGGCATCGAGGACGGCACGCTGAAGGCCGTTCCGCAGCCGGCCGACGGGATCAGCCTCGCCCCGAAAGTCAACGTCGAGGACGCGCACCTCGACTGGAACGCACCCGCGCTGCGCGTCGACCGGATGGTGCGGGGCTGCACCCCGGCCCCCGGCGCCTGGACCACGTTCCGCGGTGAGCGGCTCAAGCTCATCCAGGTCGCCCCCGTGCCCGACCGCACGGACCTCGCCCCCGGGCAGATCGCCGCCGGGAAGAACAGCGTGCACGCAGGCACCGGCTCCCACGGCGTCGAGCTGCTGTGGGTGCAGGCCCAGGGCAAGAAGCCGATGCGGGCGGCGGACTGGGCCCGTGGGGTGCGCATCGGGGAGGGCGAGCGGCTCGGGGACTGACGCCGGAGCGGCCCCGGCCACCCGGCTTGCCGCCCCGCTGCCGGTCACGGACGGATCCCGGCGGCGTAGGCTGGACGGCGCACTTCTTCTCACCCCCGGAGCACCTTTTTCGTGAGCGAACAGCCCCGTCGAGCCCGCACGTCAGGCAAGCCCTACCGCCGGCCCAAGAAGGACCCCGTCCGCATCCTCGCCTTCGAGGCCCTGAGGGCCGTGGACGAGCGGGACGCCTACGCCAACCTCGTACTCCCGCCCCTGCTGCGCAAGGCGCGGGAGAAGGAGGGGCCCGAGACGTTCGACGCCCGGGACGCGGCGCTCGCCACCGAGCTGGTGTACGGGACGCTGCGGCGGCAGGGGACGTACGACGCGGTCCTCTCCCACTGCGTGGACCGGCCGCTCGGGGAGGTCGATCCGCCGGTGCTGGACGTGCTGAGCCTCGGCGCGCACCAGCTGCTCGGCACACGGATCCCGACGCACGCGGCCGTGTCCGCCACCGTCGAACTCGCCCGGGTCGTGCTCGGCGACGGCCGGGCCAAGTTCGTCAACGCCGTGCTGCGCAAGGTCGCGCAGGACGATCTGGACGGCTGGCTTGAGCGGGTCGCGCCGCCCTACGAGGACGACCCCGAGGACCATCTCGCCGTCGTGCACTCGCATCCCCGGTGGGTCGTGTCCGCGCTGTGGGACTCCCTCGGCGGCGGGCGCGACGGCGTGGAGGAGCTGCTGCGCGCCGACAACGAGCGGCCCGAGGTGACGCTGGTGGCGCGGCCCGGGCGGGCCACCGCCGAGGAGCTGCTCCACGAGGACGCCGCCGTGCCCGGGCGCTGGTCGCCCTACGCCGTGCGGCTGACCGAGGGCGGGGAGCCGGGTGCCATCGCCGCCGTGCGGGACGGGCGCGCGGGCGTGCAGGACGAGGGCAGCCAGCTCGTGGCGATCGCCCTCGCGGGCGCGCCCCTGGACGGGCCCGACCGGCGCTGGCTGGACGGATGCGCCGGACCCGGCGGCAAGGCGGCGCTGCTCGGCGCGCTGGCCGCCGAGCGGGGCGCGCTGCTGGTCGCCTCCGAGAAGCAGACCCATCGCGCCGGGCTGGTGGCCAGGGCCCTGGACGGCAACCCCGGGCCGTACCAGGTGATCGCCGCCGACGGGACCCGTCCGGCGTGGCGGCCCGGCAGTTTCGACCGGGTGCTGGTCGACGTACCGTGCACGGGCCTCGGTGCCCTGCGGCGCCGCCCGGAGGCACGCTGGCGGCGCCGCCCGGAGGACCTGGAGGGCTTCGCGCCGCTCCAGCGCGGGCTCCTGCGCACGGCCCTGGAGTCCGTGCGGGTCGGCGGCATCGTGGGCTACGCGACCTGCTCGCCGCACCTCGCCGAGACCCGGGCCGTCGTCGCCGACGTGCTCAAACAGCACCCGGACACCGACCTCGTCGACGCCCGGCCGCTGCTGCCCGGCGTACCGGACCTCGGCGAGGGGCCCGACGTGCAGCTGTGGCCCCATCTGCACGGGACCGACGCGATGTACCTGGCGCTCATCCGCCGGACCGGCTGACCGGCGCCCTGGTGCCCATCCGCTGGAGCGGCTGACCGGCGCCCTGTGCTCATCCACCGGACCGGCTGACCCGCGCCCTGGTGCTCATCCGTTGGACCGGCTGACCTGCGCCCCGGTGCTCATCTGCCGGACCGGCTGACCGGGCCCCGGTGCTCATCTGCCGACCGGCTGACTGGCGCCCCGGTGCTCATCCGTTCGACCGGCTGACTGGCGCCCTGGTGCTCATCTGCCGGACCGGCTGACCCGGGCCCCGGTGCTCATCTGCCGGACCGGCTGACCCGGGCCCCGGTGCTCATCTGCCGGACCGGCTGACCCGGGCCCCGGTGCTCATCCGCCGGAGCGGCTGACCCGCGCCCCGGCGCTCTCCCGGGCTGCGGCACCGCCGTCCTCGCGGGCCAGCCGGTGCGGCCACCACACCTTCGGGCCGACGTCCATGAACAGGGACGTCACCAGCACCGAGCGCACGATGAAGGTGTCGATGAGGACGCCGAGGGCGACCGCGAAGCCGATCTCGGCGAAGGCCACCATCGGGAGCGTGCCGAGGGCCGCGAACGTGCCGGCCAGCACCAGGCCCGCCGAGGTGATGACCGCGCCGGTGGCGGCCAGGCCGGTGACCACGCCCGGCCTGGTGCCCTGGCGGGCCGCCTCCTCGCGGATGCGGGTGGTCAGGAAGATGTTGTAGTCGATGCCCAGGGCGACCAGGAACACGAACACGAACAACGGGAAGTCGGTCGCCTCGCCCGCGTAGTCGAAGACGTACCGAAACGCGAGCGCGCTGATGCCGAGGGCGGCCGTGAACGACAGGATCACCGTGCCGATCAGCAGCAGCGGGGCGATCAGGGCCCGGAGCAGGACGCAGAGGATCAGCAGGACGACCACCAGCACCAGCGGGATGATCAGCACGTTGTCGTGCGTGGTCGCCTCGTCCATGTCGAGCAGGGCCGCCGTACCGCCGCCCACCTGGGCGTCGGCCTCCGGCACCGCGTGCACGGCGTCCCGCACCCGCTCCACCGTCTGCTTGGCGGCCTCGCTGTCCGCCGGGGCGGTCATGGTGGCCTCGAAGAGGACCTTGCCCTCGAAGGCCGGTTTCGTGCCGGGCGGCAGACCGAGGGACTGGGGGACCACCCCCGGAGTCCCGGCGACCGCGCGGCCCACCTGAACGGCCTGCGCCTGGTTGCTGACGACGACCAGCGGATCCCCGCTGCCCGCCGGGAAGTAGCGCGCGGACACCTCCTGGCCGGTGATGGAGTCCGGCTCGCCGGTGAAGGCGTCCGCGTTGCCGATGCCCTCCGCGCGCAACTGGATCAGGCCCAGGGAGCAGACCGCCAGGGCGAGCGCCGTGACGGCCCAGGTCATGCGAGGGCGGCGGGCGATACGGCGGCCCGTGCGCGCCCAGATGCCGCGCTCGGTCGGTTCGGGGGAGCCCAGGTGCGGGACCACCGGCCAGAAGATCCACCGGCCGAAGATCACCAGCAGCGCCGGGAACAGGCTCATCATCGCGAGCAGGGCGACGGCGACACCGATCGCGGCGACCGGGCCCAGGCCGCTGGTCGAGTTCATCTCGGCGGTCAGCAGCACCAGCATGCTCAGGACGACCGTCGCGCCCGAGGCGAGCACGGCAGGACCGGCGCGGTGCAGGGCCAGGGCCATCGCCTCGTGCCGGTCCTCGTGGCGGCGCAGCTCCTCCCGGTAGCGGGCGACCAGCAGCAGGGCGTAGTCCGTCCCGGCGCCGAAGACGAGCACCGTGAGGATGCCGGCGCTCTGCCCGTTGACCGTGAGGCCGGCGTGCTCGGCCAGCACGTAGATCAGCGCCTGGGAGGTGAACAGCGCGCAGACCACCGCGACCAGGGGGACCAGCAGCAGCGTCAGGCTGCGGTAGGTGATGAGCAGCATGACGATGACGACGGTCATCGCCGCGAACAGCAGCGTCGAGTCGATGCCCTCGAAGGCCTCCGCGAAGTCCGCCGAGGTGCCGCCCGGGCCGGTGATGTGCACGCTCAGCCCGCCGCCGCCCGTCCCGACGTCGTCCCGGATGGACTCCACGGCCGGTGAGATCCGCTCCCAGCCCTCCTCGTCCATCAGGATCGGCACGAACACCTGCGCCGCCCGCGGATCGGTCTGCCGGTCGAACACCGGCCCCCGCGTCTGCTCACCGATGATGCCGTGGTCACGCAGCTGCTTGAGCTGCGAGACGTCCTCGGCGATCTCCGCCCGGTCCCGCGCCGTCAGGCCGCTGTCCCGCGCGTAGATCACCACCGCCGGGATCTGCTCCGGCCGGAAGTCCTCGGAGATCTCCAGCACCTGCGTCGACTCCGCGGACCCCGGCAGCCAGGACGCCGCGTCGTTGTCCTGGGCGTCGGTCAGCTTCATGGCGAACGGCGCGGCGATGAACAGCACTACCACCCAGAAGACCAGCACGAGCCACTTGGCCCGCCGCCCGCACACGAGATGCGCAACACCCTGTTTCATGACCACCCCCTCCGCGGGGCCACCCGATAGGGGGCGCGGGGAACTGCGCGACCAGCCACAGGCGGCCCGCAGCCGGCGGACAACCATGACCACCCGGGACCGATGCCCACAACCCCCGGAGGGCATGGCAGTCTTAGGACATGGCCGCGCAGATCAACCCCAGCATCCTGTCCGCAGACTTCGCCCGCCTCGCGGACGAGGCGAAGGCCGTGGAAGGAGCCGACTGGCTCCACGTCGACGTCATGGACAACCATTTCGTCCCGAACCTCACGCTCGGCGTGCCGGTCGTAGAGTCGCTCGCCCGTGCGACGGACACCCCGCTGGACTGCCACCTGATGATCGAGGCCCCCGATCGCTGGGCGCCCCAGTACGTGGAAGCGGGGGCCGGTTCCGTCACCTTCCACGTCGAGGCCGCCGCCGCTCCCGTCCGGCTCGCCCGTGAGATCCGGGCCAAGGGTGCCCGGGCCTCCATGGCGCTGAAGCCCGCCACCCCCATCGAGCCGTACGAGGACCTGCTCCCCGAGCTCGACATGCTGCTGATCATGACGGTTGAACCGGGCTTCGGGGGACAGGCCTTCCTCGACATCATGCTTCCGAAGATTCGCCGCACCCGCGAGTTGATCAGCAAGCACGGACTGGAGCTCTGGCTCCAGGTCGACGGCGGAGTTTCCGCTTCCACCATCGAGCGGTGCGCGGACGCCGGAGCCGACGTCTTCGTGGCCGGATCGGCGGTCTACGGGGCAAACGACCCGGCAGAGGCGGTACGTGCACTACGCACCCAGGCGGAGGCGACGACGGCGAAGGCCTCCTGGGCCTGCGACCACTGAGCCACAGCAAAGTGAACGGCTCTCATCAGGGCTGATCATCCGCGCCGGATCTGCAAGGATGAACGGCGAATCCAGAGTGTGAACAGCAGTGAGGAGATCGCCGTGTCGGGTATGTCGGCGGGCCGGTCAGCCATGCGGATGGGACCCGCTGAGCTGGTGCAGGCGGCGGCCATGGCCCGCCGCTTCTACCTCGAGGGCAAATCCAAGATCCAGATCGCGGAGGAGTTCGGCGTCAGCCGCTTCAAGGTGGCCCGGGTTCTGGAGACCGCCCTCGAACGGGATCTCGTACGTATCGAGATCCGTGTGCCTGCGGAGCTGGACGCCGAGCGCTCGGACGCGCTCCGCGCCCGCTACGGCCTCAGGCACGCCGTCGTGGTCGAGTCGCCGGCCGAGGCCGAGGAGACGCCCGACCCCGAGAACCTGGGAGAGGTGGCCGCCGACCTGCTCGGCGAACTGGTCGACGAAGGTGATGTGCTGGGTCTGGCCTGGGGCCGCTCCACCATCCACATGGCGGCGGCGCTCGACCGGCTGCCACCGTGCACGGTGGTGCAGCTGACGGGCGTGTACGACGCCGGGACCGCAGAGCGCGGCTCGGTGGAGGCGGTGCGCCGTGCAGCCCAGGTGTCCGGCGGCGACGCCCACCCCATCTACGCCCCGATGCTGCTGCCCGACGCGGCCACGGCAACGGCGCTGCGCAACCAGACGGGGATCGCCCGGGCCTTCGAGCACTTCGACAAGGTCACCGTCGCCTGTGTCTCCATCGGGTCCTGGGAGCCGGGCATCTCCACGGTGCACGACATGCTCAGCGACGAGGAGCGGGCGCACTACGCCTCCCTCGGGGTCGCCGCCGAGATGTCCGCGCACCTCTTCGACGCCGAGGGGCGTCGGGTCGGCCGGGACCTGGGTGAGCGGTGCATCACGGTGAAGGCGGACCAGCTCCGCCGGATCCCCGAGGTCGTCGCGATCGCGGGCGGGCAGCGCAAGGGACCCGCGATCGACGCCGTGCTGCGGTCCGGGCTCGTCACCAGCCTCGTGACGGACACCTCGGCCGCGGACTACCTGATGACGGCCGGCCCGGCGCCGAAGTCCGCGCTCAACCGGTCCGACCCGGACGGGGTCTGACGGATGGCCGGGGAGCCGCGCGGGGTGCCGGACGACCCGGCGGGCCGGATCGTGGTCGTCCTGGACCTGAGCGGGGTCACGGACAAGGCGGCCTTCATGGACCGCTGCGCCCGTGACCTGGCCCTGCCCGGCTGGTTCGGCCGCAACTGGGACGCCCTCGCCGACTCCATGGCCGATCCCGCCCTCTGGCCCGAGGGGGCCGGGGAGCGGGGCCTGCTGGTCGTCGTCCAGGGCTGGCGGGCGTACGCCGAGACGCGGCCCGAGGAGTGGCAGGTCGCCGAGGAGATCTTCGCCGAGGCGACGGACCGGGGTCCCGGGCTGTTCGTGACCCTCGGCCTTGGAGAATCCTCCGAGAGCCCACCTGACCAGCCTGGATGATCTGCTGGGGGTGGTTCGGGCGGCGGCCATGGGAGAATGAAGTACGTGCTCTTTCCCCCTGGCCGGCCGGTCCGGGGGTCACCTCTGATCGACTGGGATGTGCAGCACGTGCGTTTCCTCAATGACATCCAGCCCGGGTACGACCTGACGTACGACGACGTCTTCATGGTGCCGAGCCGCTCCTCGGTGGGCTCGCGGCAGGCCGTCGACCTCAGCTCCCCGGACGGCACGGGCACCACCATCCCGCTCGTCGTCGCCAACATGACCGCCATCGCCGGCCGCCGGATGGCCGAAACCGTGGCCCGCCGCGGCGGCCTCGTGGTGATACCGCAGGACATTCCGAACGACGTGGTCACCGACGTCGTCTCCTGGGTGAAGAGCCGGCATCTGGTGCTGGACACCCCGATCGTCCTGTCCCCGCATCAGACCGTCGCGGACGCGCTGGCCCTGCTGCCCAAGCGGGCGCACAACGCCGGTGTGGTCGTCGACAGCGACCACAAGCCGGTCGGCGTGGTCACCGACGCCGACCTGTCCGGCGTGGACCGCTTCACGCAGCTCGCCGAGGTCATGTCCCGGGACCTGCTGCTCATCGACGCGGACATGGACCCGGGCCAGGCCTTCAACACCCTCGACCACGCCAACCGCCGCTACGCCCCCGCGGTCAACGGGGACGGCACCCTCGCGGGCATCCTGACCCGCAAGGGCGCCCTGCGCGCCACGCTCTACACGCCGGCCACCGACGCCCGGGGGAGGCTCCGCATCGCCGCCGCGGTCGGCATCAACGGCGACGTCGCGGGCAAGGCCCAGCAGCTGCTGGACGCAGGGGTCGACGCGCTCGTCATCGACACGGCGCACGGCCACCAGGAGTCGATGATCAGCGCCCTGAAGCTGGTGCGTGACCTCGACCCGCAGGTGCCGGTCGTCGCGGGCAACGTGGTCGCCGCCGCGGGTGTGCGCGACCTGATCGAGGCCGGCGCGGACATCGTCAAGGTCGGCGTCGGCCCCGGCGCCATGTGCACCACGCGCATGATGACCGGCGTCGGCCGGCCGCAGTTCTCCGCCGTCCTGGAATGCGCCGCCGAGGCGAAGAAGTACGGCAAGCACGTCTGGGCCGACGGCGGTGTCCGCCACCCGCGCGACGTGGCCATGGCCCTCGCGGCCGGCGCGTCCAACGTGATGGTCGGCTCCTGGTTCGCGGGCACCTACGAGTCCCCGGGCGACCTCCAGCACGACGCCCAGGGCCGCGCCTACAAGGAGTCCTTCGGCATGGCCTCCGCACGTGCCGTCCGCAACCGCACCTCGGAGGAGTCGGCGTACGACCGCGCCCGCAAGGCACTCTTCGAGGAGGGCATCTCCACCTCCCGCATGTTCCTCGACCCGGCCCGCCCGGGCGTCGAGGACCTGATCGACTCGATCATCGCGGGCGTCCGCTCCTCCTGCACCTACGCCGGCGCGGGCTCCCTGGAGGAGTTCGCCGAGAAGGCCATCGTCGGCATCCAGAGCGCGGCCGGCTACGCGGAGGGCAAGCCCCTGCACGCCAGTTGGAGCTGACCGCCTCGACGCCCCTGCGCACGGCCCCCGTCGACCCGCCCCGCGGGGCGTCCGGGGGCCGTTCCGTTGCGTCGCCGGGGTCCTGCGGACAGTGCCGATGCAACACTCGACAGCCGCCCCGCAACGAACACCCGCCCTGCACCGGGGAACGCAATGATCTTGCGGGTATGCGCAAGGTTGCTGCATTTCACCAGCAACGCCGTTGCTCATAGGCTGTCGCCTCGTACGTGGCGTGGCGGGGACTCCGCTCGGTGGGTCCCTGCTCAAGGGTGCCCGCGGTCCCCGCCGCCCTGACCGGCAGCGAAAAGGAGCCAGCGCGTGCTCGACCAAGGCGCACCCCCGCAGAACCCAGGCCAGACAGCCGCATCCGCGTCCCCCGGCATCGGTGCGCGCCTCATGCGCCGCAAGCCGGTGGAACGCCTGGTCGCGGAGGGTGGTCAGGGCGAGGGAGGCTCGCTGCGCCGCACCCTCGGGCTGTGGCAGCTCACCATGATCAGCATCGGTGCCACCCTCGGCACCGGTATCTTCGTCGTGCTCGGCGAGGCCGTCCCCAAGGCGGGCCCGGCCGTCACGCTCTCCTTCGTCATCGCCGGTCTCACCGCCCTCTTCTCGGCCCTGTCCTACGCCGAACTCGCCGGCTCCATCCCGGTCTCCGGCTCCTCGTACTCGTATGCGTACGCAACGATGGGCGAGCTGATCGCTTGGATATGCGGCTGGTGCCTGGTCCTGGAGTACGGCGTGTCGGTCGCCGCCGTCGCCGTCGGCTGGGGCGAGTACCTCAACGAACTCCTCGACGGGACCATCGGCGTCACCATCCCGGCCGCCCTGTCCGCCCCACCCGGCGACGGCGGCGTGTTCAACCTGCCGGCCCTGATCGTCGTGCTGCTCGCGATGGCGTTCCTGCTGGGCGGCGCCCGCGAGTCCGCCCGCGCCAACACCGTCATGGTCGTCGTGAAGATCGCCGCACTGGTGATGTTCTGCGCCATCGGCGTGCAGGGCTTCCGCTCCGGCAACTACGAGAACTTCATGCCGCTCGGCATGGCGGGCGTCAGCGCCGCCGGTGCCACCCTGTTCTTCTCCTACATCGGCTTCGACGCCGCCTCCACCGCCGGTGAGGAGGCGAAGAACGCCCAGCGCGACCTGCCGCGCGCGATCATGCTGTCGCTGGTCGTCGTCACCGCCCTGTACGTCCTCGTCGCGGCCGTCGCCGTCGGTGCCAAGCCGTGGCAGAACTTCACCGACTCCGAGGCCGCCCTCGCCCAGATCATGCGCGAGGTCACCGGCCAGACCTTCTGGGGCACGCTGCTCGCCTTCTGCGCCGTCATCGCCATCGCGAGCGTCGTCCTGACCGTGCTGTACGGCCAGACCCGCATCCTGTTCGCCATGTCCCGCGACGGTCTGGTGCCCAAGGTGTTCGCCAAGGTCCACCCGAAGACCGGCGCCCCGCGCGCCAACACCCTGATCGTGTCGCTCTTCTGCGGTGTCCTGGCCGCCGCGATCCCGCTCGGGCAGCTCGCCGACGCCACCAGCATCGGCACCCTGTTCGCCTTCGCCCTCGTCAACGTGGCCGTCGTGGTGCTGCGCCGGACCAAGCCGGACATGCCCCGCACCTTCCGGGTCCCGCTCTCCCCGGTCCTGCCCGCGCTGGGCTTCGCCTTCTGCATCTGGATGATGGGCAGTCTGTCGACCGTGACCTGGGTGGTCTTCGGTGTCTGGATGGCCGCCGGGCTCGTGTTCTACTTCGTGTACGGCTTCCGCCGTTCCCGACTCGCGCCACCCGAGAAGTGATCGACCCACTGTGCTGAACGATCTCGACGAACGCATCGTGCACGCCCTCGCCGAGGACGCCCGCCGCTCCTACGCCGACATCGGCTCGCTCGTCGGCCTGTCCGCGCCCGCCGTGAAACGGCGCGTGGACCGGCTGCGGGCCACCGGAGCCATCACCGGCTTCACCGTACGGGTGGATCCGGGCGCCCTCGGCTGGGAGACCGAGGGGTTCGTCGAGATCTACTGCCGCGGGAACACCTCCCCGGAGACCATCCAGCGCGGTCTGGAGCGCTACCAGGAGGTCGTGGCCGCGTCCACCGTCACGGGGGACGCGGACGCGATCGTCCAGGTCTTCGCCTCCGACATGCGCCACTTCGAACGGGTCCTGGAGCGGATCGCCGGGGAGCCGTTCGTCGAGCGGACCAAGTCCGTGCTCGTGCTCTCGCCGCTGCTGCGGCGCTTCTCGTCCGGATCGCCCACATAACTCCGTGGCCCGCTCCGCCGGACACCTCTAGCCTGGGTGTCATGACCTGGCGACATTGATCCACCAGCCGTGCCTCCCGAGGACCGCCTCGGACGCCGTACCTCCGGCGTCCGATCCGTCCTTCCGGGAAGGCCTCATGACACTCTCACCCGCGCGCGTGCCCGCCACCGGCGTCCGCCGTCTGACGCGCACGCTGTACGGCTACGCGTTCCTCGACGACTTCGTCCTGCTCTACCCGGTGTACGCGCTGCTGTTCGCCGACACCGGCCTGTCGCTCTGGCAGATCTCCTCCCTGTTCGCCCTGTGGTCGATCACCGGCGTGGTGCTCGAAGTGCCCTCCGGCGCCTGGGCCGACGCCGTCTCGCGTCGCAGACTGCTGTGGATCGGCCCGCTGCTCACCGCCGCCGGCTTCGCGCTGTGGGTGGCCGTCCCGTCGTACGGGGCCTTCGCGGTGGGCTTCGTCCTGTGGGGCGCGGGTGGGGCGCTCGGCTCCGGCGCTCTGGAGGCGCTGGTCTACGACGAGCTGGACCGGCTCGGTGCCGCCGACACGTACGCGCGGACCATGGGCCGGGCCCGGGCCGCCCGACTGCTGGGCACCGTGGCCTCGATCGGCCTGGCGGGGCCCGTCTTCGCGCAGGGCGGCTACGCGGCCGTCGGAGCCGCCAGCTTCCTGGCCTGTGTGCTGACCGCCGCCACCGCGACCCGGTTCCCCGAGCACCGGGTGCGGGCGGAGAACACGGGTGACACCTGGGCGACGACCCTGCGGACCGGACTCGCCGAGATCCGGCAGGACCGTTCGGTCCGCGGAGCCTTGCTGCTGGTCCCGGCCGTGGCCGCGGTGTGGGGCGCGCTCGACGAGTACACCCCCCTGCTGGTCCGCGACATCGGGGTCGCCGAGGCGACGGTGCCCTACCTGATCATGCTCATCTGGGCCGGCGTCACCCTCGGCAGCCTCCTGGCCGGACCGGCCGAACGCCTCGGCACGGGCGGGCTCGCGGTGCTGCTCGCGGGCGCCGCCCTCGGCCTGGCCGTGGGAGCCGCGTCCCGCTCCCTGGCCGGAATCGCCCTCGTGAGCCTCGCCTTCGCCGGGTTCCAGCTGGCCGAGGTACTCGCCGACGTCCGTCTCCAGCACCGCATCGACGAGTCCCGCCGGGCCACGGTGACGTCCGTGGCGAACCTGGGCACCGAGCTGGCGACCGTCGCCACGTTCGGCGTGTACGCCCTGCTCGGCACGGACCTGCCGCACGGCACGGTCTTCGCGGTGCTGGCGGTTCCCTACCTGGTGACGGCCCTGGTACTGGCTAGAGCTCGGGCTGCCACGGCACGACCCTGAAGTCGCCCGTTCCTCTCGCGACCTTCTCGAAGGGGGCGGAGCTCACGCAGCGGGGCGGCTCGTCGCCCTCGCCGGGGCGGCCCGTCGAGGCCCAGCTGTAGCCGAGCCGGTCGTGGTGGCCGAGGTCGTGGACGGTGACGCCGACCCGCTCGCCCTCGGCGCCCGGCAGGTCCGACTCGGTGATCACACCGGAGACGACGGCCACCTTGCCGCCGGTGATCAGGCAGTCGACCTCGACCTCCGCTCGGGCGCCGGAGCCGTTCAGGTAGTGGCTGAACTCGAACGTGCCGGTGGCCTTCATCGGATCGTCCTTGTCCTTCGCGGCCAGATGCGCGTCGAACGAGAACGTGATGTCGTCCCCGGCCGAGCGGTACAGCTCGGCGGTGCCGGTGAGGGCCGCGGCCTCCCGCTGCCGGGGCGCGTCCGACGCGGTCGCGGCCGAGGCCACCCCGGCGGTGAGCAGCAGCGCGGAGCCGAGCACGACGATCTTCGTACGGCGCTTCATTTCGGTCCTTTCCGCAGGTCGACCGGACAGCTCCCACTCTCCCGGCCGGGTGCGGCCGGGACATCGAGCGCGGGGCGGGACCCCGTCTCCGCCGAGCGGCGGGGGAGGCGGGACTCAGCCCGGCTCCGAGAAGGAGCCGGGCTACGACTCAGGGCGCGCAACGAATCGCCGCCCGCCCCCCGACGCACGCAACGAACCGTTCACCGGCGCGCAACGGCTCCTTCTTGTCCACCCTGGTCAGCCGCCCGTACCGTCTACGTGGCCCCTCCAACCACCCTTCCGCCCGGTGAGGAACACCCATGCGCACCGCCCTGCTCCAGAGCTCCGGCCGACCCGGCTCCACCGTCGAGAACCTCAAGGTGCTCGACGCGGCCGCCGGCCGGGCCGCCGCCGCGGGCGCGGGGCTGCTCGTGACGCCGGAGATGTTCCTGACCGGGTACGCGATCGGCGACGCCGTCGGCCGTCTCGCCGAGCCCGCCGACGGCGAGTGCGCGGACGCGATCGCCGAGATCGCGACGCGCCACGGCCTGGCGGTCGTCTACGCGTACCCCGAGCGCGACGGCGACGCCGTCTTCAACTCCGCCCAGCTGATCTCCGCCGACGGCACCCGGCTCGCGAACTACCGCAAGACCCACCTCTTCGGCTGTTTCGAGCGCGACCACTTCACGCCCGGCGACCAGCAGATCGTCCAGGCCGACATCGACGGCGTCCGCGTCGGCATCCTCATCTGCTACGACGTGGAGTTCCCGGAGAACGTCCGGGCCCACGCCCTCGCCGGCACCGACCTGCTGGTCGTGCCGACCGCGCAGATGCACCCGTTCCAGTTCGTCGCCGAGTCGATGATCCCGGTACGCGCCTTCGAGAGCCAGATGTACGTCGCGTACGTCAACCGGGCAGGACAGGAGGGCGAGTTCGAGTTCGTGGGCCTGTCCACGCTGGCCGGACCGGACGGGATCGCCCGCACCCGGGCCGGACGCGGTGAGGACCTCGTCCTCGCCGACGTCGATCCCGCCTTCCTCGCCGCCTCGCGCGAGGCCAACCCGTATCTGCTCGACCGGCGTCCCGGCCTCTACGGGCCGCTCGTCTGACCACCCCCGCTGAACCGCCCGTTCGTACCCGCGCAAGGAGTCCGTACCCCATGACGTCCACCGTGCCCAACGCCGTCGAGCACGCAGACGCGCAGCAGCCGCCGATCACCATGTTCGGCCCGGACTTCCCGTACGCCTATGACGACTTCCTCGCCCACCCGGCGGGCCTCGGGCAGATACCCGCGACCGGACACGGCACGGAGGTCGCGATCATCGGCGGCGGCCTGTCCGGCATCGTCGCCGCGTACGAGCTGATGAAGATGGGCCTCAAGCCGGTCGTGTACGAGGCCGACCAGATCGGCGGCCGGCTGCGGACGGTGGGCTTCGACGGCTGCGACGAGTCCCTCACGGCCGAGATGGGCGCGATGCGCTTCCCGCCCTCCTCCACGGCCCTCCAGCACTACATCGACCTCGTCGGCCTCCAGACCCGGTCCTTCCCCAACCCCCTCGCCGAGGCGACCCCGTCGACCGTCGTCGACCTCAAGGGCGAGTCGCACTACGCCGAGACGATCGCCGACCTGCCCCAGGTCTACCGGGACGTCGCCGAGGCCTGGAGCCGGTGCCTGGAGGAGGGCGCCGACTTCTCCGACATGAACCGCGCCCTGCGCGAGCGGGACGTGCCGCGCATCCGCGAGATCTGGTCCCGGCTCGTCGAGAAGCTCGACAACCAGACCTTCTACGGCTTCCTCTGCGACTCCGAGGCGTTCAAGTCCTTCCGGCACCGCGAGATCTTCGGCCAGGTCGGCTTCGGCACGGGCGGCTGGGACACCGACTTCCCCAACTCCATCCTGGAGATCCTGCGCGTCGTCTACACCGAGGCCGACGACCACCACCGCGGCATCGTCGGCGGCTCTCAGCAGCTGCCGCTGCGCCTGTGGGAGCGCGAGCCGCAGAAGATCGTGCACTGGGCCCAGGGCACCTCGCTCGCGAGCCTGCACGAGGGCGGCGAGCCCCGCCCGGCCGTGACCCGGCTGCACCGCACCGCGGGCAACCGCATCACGGTGACCGACGCCGACGGCGACATCCGCACCTTCCAGGCGGCGATCTTCACCGCCCAGTCCTGGATGCTGCTGTCGAAGATCGCCTGCGACGACTCGCTCTTCCCGATCGACCACTGGACGGCGATCGAGCGCACGCACTACATGGAGAGCTCCAAGCTGTTCGTGCCGGTGGACCGGCCGTTCTGGCTGGACAAGGACGAGGAGACCGGCCGGGACGTCATGTCGATGACGCTCACCGACCGTATGACGCGCGGTACTTACCTGCTCGACGACGGCCCGGACAAGCCCGCGGTCATCTGCCTCTCCTACACCTGGTGCGACGACAGCCTGAAGTGGCTGCCGCTGTCCGCGAACGAGCGGATGGAGGTCATGCTGAAGTCGCTCGGCGAGATCTATCCCAAGGTGGACATCCGCAAGCACATCATCGGCAACCCGGTCACGGTCTCCTGGGAGAACGAGCCCTACTTCATGGGCGCGTTCAAGGCCAACCTCCCCGGCCACTACCGCTACCAGCGGCGCCTGTTCACGCACTTCATGCAGGACCGGCTCCCGGAGGACAAGCGCGGCATCTTCCTCGCCGGCGACGACATCTCCTGGACGGCCGGCTGGGCCGAGGGCGCCATCCAGACCGCCCTCAACGCGGTCTGGGGCGTCATGCACCACCTCGGCGGCACGACCGACCCGACCAACCCGGGCCCCGGCGACGTCTACGACGAAATCGCCCCCGTGGAACTGCCGGAGGACTGAGCTGCCCAGGGGCTAGAACCGGAGCGGCGGCTCGGCCAGGGGGGTGAGCAGCATGCGCCCCGCGAAGCCGACCGCCGTGTCCAGGCGTTCCGTGAACTCGTCGGCCACATCGGGGAGTTCACGCAGGGCCCACAGGGCCCGGGCCGCCGTCCACGCGGCGTCCCGGGCGCGGTCCAGGCTCCAGGAGCCGAGCAGGTGGGTCAGCGGGTCGGCGATCCGGAACAGGTCGGGGCCCGGCATCAGATCGTCGCGGATGCGCTCCTCCAGCGAGACGAGGAGATCGCCCACCATGTCGAACTCGTCCTCCAGATCGACGGGAGCGCAGCCGAGCGTACGGCAGGTGTCCACGACGGCCAGCGCGAGATCGTGCCCGATGTGCGCGTTGATGCCCGCCAGCGCGAACTGCAAGGGACGTACCCCGGGATGGCGGCGCAACTGGAACAGCGGCCGCCAGCAGGCCGGCGGGCGCCGCTCGTCCGCCACCGTCTCGACGGCCGCCAGGTACCGCTGCGCGAACCGCACGTCCAGCGTGATCGCGGCGTGGGAGTCCGCGAACCGCCCGGTGTCGACGTACCGGTCCACGGCCTCCGTCACCGCGAGGTAGACGCGGTTGAACACCGCCACACCGTCCCGCGGGTGCAGGGCCGCGTCGAGCGCGCGCATACGGGAGATGACGGCGTCGACCGGAGTGTCCACGGCTGGGGGGACTTGTTCGCATCGCGGCATGCGGGCAGAGTCGCAGCTCTAGGCTGGCGGGAGCACCGGCGGGCCCGGCGCTTCCCCGAAACGGGGGAACCGCGCCCGCCGCAGGGGGAGGGGGAGCAGCACCGTGTCAGGCTCGCGTGCCCAGCGACTGGCCGCCCGCAGGACAGGGCGCAGGCGGGCCGCCCGGCGTGGCGCGATGGTCGTGGCGGCCTCGCTCGTCGTCGTGGCCGGCGCGGTCGCGGGGGTCCTCGCCGCGTTCGACGACGGCGGGCGGGCCTCCGACGAGGCCGGGCCTCCCGAGGTGTCCGCCTCGCCCCGTCTGGCCCCCCTGCCGGCCGTGCCGTCGCCGTCCCCGACCGCCACCGCCGGATCCGCTTCCCCCTCACCGTCTCCGTCGGCCCGCCGGACCGAGAGCCCCCCGCCGGCGAAGCCGGAGAAGAAGAAGCGGGAGCGCACCACCACCGTGGCCGGACGGCTCTACCGCCATCCCGAATCCCAGGTCCTCGACTGGGTCCGCTCCCACTCCGGCGATCCGCGGCACGCGGTCATCGCGTCCCGTATCGCCGAGCAGCCCGCGGCCGTCTGGTTCGCCGACTACTCACCGGACACCGTCACCGCCCGGGTCGCCGCCGTGGCATCGGGCGGGACCGCGCTCGGCAGGGTGCCGGTCGTCGTGCCGTACGCGATCCCCGGCCGGGACTGCGGCGGCCACTCCCAGGGCGGTGCCCCCGGCCTGGACGCCTACGACGCCTGGATCGACCGGTTCGCGGCCGGGCTGGGCTCCGGCGAGATCATCGTCGTCCTGGAGCCCGACTCCGTCGCCCAGGCCGAGTGCCTCTCCGCCGGCGAACGCGCGGACCGCTTCGCCTCGCTGGCCCGGGCCGGCCGCGTCCTGAAGGCCGCCAACCCCCGGGCGCGGGTCTACTTCGACGCCGGACACTCGGGCTGGAACGCGCCCGGCAGGCAGGCGGCGTGGCTCAGGCAGGCCGGTGCCGCCTCACCCGAGTCCTCCGACGGCATCTTCAGCAACGTCTCCAACTTCCACACCACCGCGGCCGAGGTCGCCTACGACCGGCGGGTCCTCGACGCGCTCGGCGGCCCGGCGAGCCTCGGCGCGGTCATCGACACCAGCCGCAACGGCAACGGCGCCCCGGCCGACGGCGAGTGGTGCGACCCGGCCGGCCGCAAGCTCGGCCGGGCCCCGACCCTGAGCACCGGCGAGGCCCGGATCGACGCCTACCTGTGGGTGAAGCTGCCGGGGGAGTCGGACGGCTGCAAGGGCAGGCCCGGGACGTTCACGGCCTCGTACGCCTACGACCTGGCGTCGTCGTAGGAGGAGGTGCCCTCGTCCAGCAGCGGCGCCTGCGTCTTCAAGTGGGCCGGCGCGAAGGCCCGCAGGGCGTGGTAGCCGGTGATGACGACGATCGTGCCGAGTGCGATGCCGCTCAGCGAGAACGTGTCCGAGAACTTCAGGGAGACGTTGCCGACGCCGATGATGATGCCGGCCGCCGCCGGGACCAGGTTCAGCGGATTGCGCAGGTCCACCTTGGCGTTGATCCAGATCTGCGCGCCGAGCAGGCCGATCATGCCGTACAGGATGACGGTGATGCCGCCCAGCACCCCGCCCGGGATCGCCGCCACGACCGCGCCGAACTTCGGGCAGACGCCGAAGAGCAGGGCGAAGCCGGCGGCGGCCCAGTACGCGGCCGTCGAGTACACGCGGGTCGCGGCCATCACGCCGATGTTCTCGGAGTACGTGGTGTTGGGCGGGCCGCCGACCGCTGTGGACAGCATCGAGCCGACGCCGTCGGCCGCGATCGCCGTGCCGAGCTTGTCGTCCAGCGAGTCGCCGGTCATCTCGCCGACCGCCTTCACGTGCCCGGCGTTCTCCGCGACCAGCGCGATGACGACCGGCAGGGCGACCAGGATCGCCGACCACTCGAAGGACGGGGCGTGCAGGGTCGGCAGCCCGATCCAGTCGGCCTGGCCCACGCCGGAGAGGTCCAGCCGCCAGTGGTCGGTGACCTTGCCGCTCGCGTCCACCGAGTGGATCTTGCCGAAGACCAGGTCGGACACCCAGGAGATGCCGTATCCGAAGACCAGCCCCAGGAAGATCGCGATCCGGGACCAGAAGCCGCGCAGGCAGACCACCGCCAGACCGGTGAAGAGCATGACCAGCAGGGCCGTCCACTGGTCCTGCGGCCAGTACGTCGAGGCCGTCACCGGCGCCAGGTTGAAGCCGATGAGCATCACCACCGCGCCGGTGACGATCGGCGGCATGGTGGCGTGGATGATCCGCGCCCCGAACCGCCGCACGGCCAGCCCCACCAGGAACAGCGCGCCCCCGACGACGAACACCGCTCCCGTGACCGTCGCGCTGCTGCCGCCCTGCGCGCGGATCACCGCCGCCACACCGACGAACGAAAGCGAGCAGCCCAGGTAGCTGGGCACGCTGCCGCGCGTGGCGAGCAGGAACACGACGGTCGCGACGCCCGACATCATGATCGCGAGGTTCGGGTCCAGGCCCATCAGGACCGGCGCCACGAAGGACGCACCGAACATCGCCACGACGTGCTGGGCGCCGAGCCCTGCCGTGCGGGGCCAGGAGAGCCGCTCGTCGGGGCGGACCACGGCGCCGGGCGCCGGGATCTTTCCGTCGCCGTGCAGTTTCCAGCGGACGCCGAGATCCATGGTGCGGTTTCGCTTTCGTCGTGCGTGCGAGTGTCCGGACCATTGTCGGGGTGTGCCGCGCTGATGACCGGGGCGGGTGTCCTCAGGGCCGCCGTTCGGGGACCGGCGTGTCCCTCCGGCCGATCTTCGTCCGTTCGCCGGGGCGGAGCACACCGGCGAACGCCACCAGGCCGCACGACAGCGCCGTCACCAGGCAGAACGACACCATCAGGCTGGTCGCCTGCGCCAGCACGCCGATCGCGCTCGGCGCGATCAGCCCCGAGGTGTAGGTGATGGTCGCGACGCCCGCGATGGCCAGGCTCGGGTTGGATCCGCTGCGGCCGGCCGCGGCGAAGCACAGCGGCACGACGACGGCGATGCCCAGGCCCATCAGCGCGAACCCGCTCATGGCCACCGCCGGATGGTCCGCGACGACGATCAGCAGCCCGCCGAGGACGGCGAACACACCGCTCGCGCGCACCGTCCGCACGGCACCGAAGCGGTCGACGATCCTGTCACCGGCCAGCCGGGCGACCGCCATGGTGAGCGTGAAGCCCGTCGTGCAGGCCGCGGCGAGACCGGCCGAGGTCTCCAGCTGCTCGCGCAGGTAGACCGCCGACCAGTCCAGGCTCGCGCCCTCCGCGAACACCGCGCAGAACCCGATCGCGCCGATGAGCAGCGCCGAGCGGGGCGGCAGCGCGAAGCGCGGCGGCGGCTCCTCGTCCTCGGCGGGCTGGAGGTCGAGCACCCACTGGCAGGACGCCACGCCGACCACGGTCAGGACCGCGGCGGCCAGGACGTGGTGCAGCCGGGCGTCCGAGCCGAGGTGCGCGGCGAGGGTGCCGGCCGCCGAGCCGACCAGGGCGCCCGCGCTCCACATGCCGTGCAGCCCGGACATGATCGACCGGCCGAGGCGGTTCTCGACCTCGACGCCCAGCGCGTTCATCGCCACGTCCGCCATGCCCGCCGTCGCGCCGTACGTGAACAGGGCCAGGCACAGCGTCAGGAGGTTCGGGGCGAGGGAGGGCAGGACCAGGGACAGTGTCCACAGGGCGATCAGTCCGCGCAGCGCGTTGCGGGCGCCGAAGCGGTGGCTGATGCTCCCGGCGAGCGGCATCGCCACGGACGCGCCGAGCGCGGGGAAGGCGAGCGCGATCCCCAACTGGCCCGCGCTCACGCCCGCGTGGTCCTGGATCCACGGCACGCGGGTCGCGAACGAGCCGGTCACGGCGCCGTGCACGGCGAAGACGGCGGCCACGGCGTACCGGGACCGCTTCAACTCGCGTTGTTCGTCGACCACCTTGCCCATTCTGCGGTCCCCCTCCAGGTCTCTGCCGTGCTCGTGTCCGGTGCGGGCGTAAACTATCAGGAACCCTGCCTGATAATAAGAGGGTCTCCCGGCAGGCCACGGCCGACGGCTCCGTCCGTCTGGAAGGATCCCGGCATGCCCGCATCCCCGAGCACCGCCCGGGCCATCAACGACCGGCTCGCCCTGCGTCTGCTCCAGCAGGAAGGCCCGTTGACGGCAGGGCAGTTGAAGCAGCTGACCGGTCTGTCCCGGCCGACCGTCGCCGACCTCGTCGAACGCCTCACCGCCGCAGGGCTGATCGCGGTGGTCGGCGAGGCGGGGGAGCAGCGGCGCGGCCCCAACGCGAAGGTCTACGGCATCGTCGCCGACCGGGCCCACCTGGCCGCCCTGGACGTCCGCACCGAAGGGGTCGCCGTGGCCGTCGCGGACCTGGTGGGGCGGGTACTGGCCGAGGCGTCGGTGCCGATCGGCGGGGACACCGGAACGGGGCCCGCCGTGGAGCAGGCGGTCACACTGGTCGAGCGCGTGGCGAAGGAGGCCGGTGCCGACCGCCTGCACACCGTGGGGATCGGGGCGCCCGGTCTGATCGACCCGTCCAGCGGCGAACTCCGCGACTCCACCGGGCTGCCGGAGTGGCACCGCCGGCTCGTCGCCACCCTCCAGGAGCGGCTGCCCGAGGCCCGCGTCAGCGTCGAGAACGAGACCAACCTCGCGGCAGTGGCCGAGCAGCGCGACGGGGCGGCCCAGGACCGGGACACCTTCGTCCTGCTGTGGCTGGGCCACGGGACGGGAGCTGCCGTGGTCCTCGACGGCGCCCTCCGGCGCGGAGCCTCCGGTGGCACCGGAGAGATCGGCTTCCTCCCGGTCCCGGGCACCACCGCACTGCCGTCGGCCGCGGACTGCGCGGGCGGCTTCCATTCGCTGGCCTCCGCGGCGGCGGTCGTGTCCCTCGCGGCCGAGTGCGGGATTCCGGCGACGCCGGGGGAGCAGACGTCCGCGGTGGCGGTGGTACGGGCGGCCGTCGCCGTCGTGCGGGCGGCGGCGGACGGGGGGCCGGGGGAGGAGCCGACCGCGAGCGTGGAGCTCCCGGTGCCGGCGAGCGGAACCGGGAGCGCCACGCCCGCGCCGGGAGGGCGCGCGCCCGCACCCGGGAGTTCGGGGCCGCCGGCGTCGGGAGGGCGCGTGCCCACGTTCGGAGGTGCGGGGCCGTCGGCGTCGGGAGGGCCCGGGCTCACGCTCGGGAGTTCGGGGCCGTCGGCGTCGGGAGGGCGCGTGCCCACGTTCGGAGGTGCGGGGCCGTCGGCGCCGGGAGGACGCGCACCCATCCCCGGGAGTTCGGGGCCGCTGCTGCCGGGAGGGGCCGCCCCCGTGCCCGGGGCCGGGCCTCGCCCCCTCGGAGCCGAGGCGCCCGCACCTCCCGCCCCTGCCCCCGCCGCCCGCTTTCTGGACGCCCTCGCCGATCGTCTCGCCGTCGGGGTCGCCTCCGTCGTGGCGATCCTCGATCCCGGGTGCGTGGTGCTCGGCGGTGAGGTCGGTCAGGCCGGTGGCGAGGAACTCGCCGCACGGGTGCGGGACCGCCTCGCGCGGATGACGCCCCTGCCCACGGAGGTACGGGCGACGAGCCTGGGCGGCGGCGCGGTCCTGCGGGGCGCACTGCTGACGGCCCGGGACCGCGCCCAGGAGGAACTGTTCACGCCCGGAGAGCCCCCACCCCCGCCCTCCCCGGGCTGGTAGGCCGTCAGGCCCGGGAACCGCCTCCTCCCGCCCACCTCCCTCAGACGCCGGACCGCCCGCTTCCCGACGGGACGTGGCCGCCCCCGAACCGCCTCTTCAGGTGCTCCTCGAACGACCCCTTGCCCACCGCCCGTCGCGGCGCCAGATGTCCCCCGCTCCGGAAGCCCCGGTACGCCGCTCCCCACAGCGGTACGTTCACCACCGCCCGCCGGCGGCCCGAGGCCTTCAGATACGCACGGGCGAAGGCCGCCAGGGGTCGTTCCTCCGGCCCGCCCATGTCCTCGACCCGCCCCGCCGGCGCGGCCGCCGCCAGCTCGACCAACCGGTCCGCGACCTCGGCCACCTCCACCGGCTGGTCCCGCACGCCCGCCGGGAGGAACATCACCGGCAGCTTCGACAGCCCCTGGAACATCATGATCAGCAGGTCGTGGAACTGCGTCGCCCGCAGTACGGTCCAGCCGATCCCCGACCCCTCGACCAGCCTCTCCACCGCGAGCTTGCTCCGGTAGTACGGGAACGGCACCTCGTCGACACCCACGATCGACACGTAGACGAGATGACGCACGCCCGCACCGCGCGCCGCCCTGATCAGGTTCTGAGCCGCCTGCTCGTCCCCCTTCTGTGCCGTCGCGCAGTGCACGATCGTGTCCACACCGGCGACGGCCGCGTCCAGCGCGGCTCCGCCCGCCCGCAGGTCCACCGCGTACGGCTCGCTGTGCCGGCTGAGCGCCCGCACCTCGTGCCCGCCCGCGCGCAACCGCTCGACGACGAGCCGCCCCAGCGTTCCGGTGCCGCCGGTCACCAGGATCGTGGTCATGCTGTTCAGCCCCTTCGGACGCCGGGCGCTCCCGGGTGGAGCGCCCCTCGCCGACTCAGACCGAACAGCCCCGCCGAATGTGACAGGCGCGCCCAGCGGTCCTACGGCCGGGTGAGCTGACGCCGTGCGAACGCCAGCTTCTCCGGGTTGACCACGGCCCGCACACCCGTGACCAGCCCGTCGCGTACCTCGACCACCGACAGTCCGACGAGCGTGTCGCCCGCCCAGCCGGCCAGCCCCAGCTGCCCGTTGACCTCCGTCGGCACGAAGTCCAGGCCCCGCGCGAACTTCGGCCCGCCGCCCGCCAGGAAGCGGGCGATCGCGGGCCCGCCCTCGACGGGCCACCGCGCGGCGGTGACCTTGCCGCCACCGTCGCTCCACCAGGTCGCGTCGGCCGCGAGCAGCTTCTCCAGCCCGGCCAGGTCCCCGTCGCGGGCCGCCGTGATGAACGATGTGACCAGCTCTTCCTGCCGTTCGGAGGCGGGCTCGAACCGGGCCCGCGGTTCGCCCACCCGCCGCACGGCACGCCGGTACAGCTGACGGCAGTTGGCCTCGCTCAGGTCCAGTACCCCGGCGATCTCCCGGTGCCCGTAGCCGAACGCCTCCCGCAGCACGTACACGGCCCGTTCGGTCGGCGTCAGCCGCTCCAGCAACACCAGCATCGCCATCGACACGGCGTCCCGCTGCTCCACGGACTCCAGCGGGCCGAGCGTGCCGTCCGAGGTGACCACGGGCTCGGGCAGCCAGGTACCGACGTACCTCTCGCGCCGGGCCCGCGCGGAGGTGAGCCGGTTCAGGCAGAGGTTGGTGACGACCTTGGCCATCCAGGCCGCCGGGTGCTCGATCCCCGACCGGTCGGCACCGCTGTAGCGCAAGTAGGCGTCCTGGACCGCGTCCTCGGCCTCCTCGGCTGAGCCCAGCAGCCGGTAGGCGAGCGAGAACAGCCTGGGCCGGTGGACTTCGAACTCCTCGGCGGTGGTCCTGGTCATACGACTCACCCTGCCAGAGGGCGGCCCGCCCCGGCGTCGGGAGCCCCCGTGCGGGGGTCCGGTGTGGGAAGGCCCGACGGCGGGCAAGGGCCGTCGTCACCGCCGCCGGGCCGGTCAGTGGGGGTGAGCCGACCCTGACGTTGACCCTAGAAAGGACTAGACCACATCGTCAATAGGTGTGTACCAATGCCGTCTCGCGGGGTGCCGCGGCGACGCCCTGTGTCGGGGCGCCGGTCGCGCTCGGGAAGGAGTGCGACACGGTCTGTGAGGCAGCCCACATGCAAGGCCCCTCTGCGCCACGATCAGGCGTGGCACACTGGCCGTGTACCAGTAGCAGCGCACTCCGGGGTCGGTGAAAGTCCGAACCGGCGGTTACAGTCCGCGACCCGGTCGCCTCCAGCGACCGGTTGACCAGGTGAAATTCCTGGACCGACGGTTAAAGTCCGGATGGGAGGCAGTGCGCGGCGAGCGGGCATTCGTGCGCGCCGCCGAGAAGTCCGTCCCCGTGGCGGACTCCGTCCGGCGTCGTACCCGGTGTCCCTGCTCGTACTTCTGTCGTCATCGACAGCCCCGGAGTCCGTGCCCGAAGAGGCAGGAGGACCCGGGAAGTGTTCACCGGAATCGTCGAAGAGCTGGGCGAGGTCACCGCCGTCGAGACCCTCGACGACGCCTGTCGCTTCCGCCTGCGAGGCCCGGTCGTCACCCAAGGCGCCAAGCACGGCGACTCGATCGCGGTGAACGGCGTCTGCCTGACGGTCGTCGACCACGAGGGCGACGAATTCACCGCCGACGTCATGGCCGAGACGCTGAACCGCTCCAGCCTCGGCGCCCTCCGGGCCGGCTCCCGGGTCAACCTCGAACGCCCCATGGCCGTCGGCGAACGCCTCGGCGGGCACATCGTGCAGGGCCACGTGGACGGCACCGGCGAGATCCTGGAGCGCAAGCCCTCGGAGAACTGGGAGATTGTGAAGATCTCCCTGCCCGCCCAACTCACCCGCTACGTGGTCGAGAAGGGTTCCATCACCGTCGACGGCATCAGCCTCACGGTCGTCGACGCCGGCACCGACCACTTCACCGTCAGCCTCATCCCCACCACCCTCGACCTGACCACGCTCGGCCACAAGCAGCCCGGCGACCCGGTCAACCTCGAAGTGGACGTCATCGCGAAGTACGTCGAGCGGATGCTGGGCGACCGTGCGCAGGGGGCGACCCGGTGAACTCGCTGAACTCCGAGGCCTTCACCGTCTTCGGCCAGCACATCCTCTGGTCCGACATGGTCGGCAACCTCTTCGGCCTGGCCGCCCTCGCCCTCGGCTGGCGGCGCTCCATCTGGACCTGGCCCGTGCAGTTCCTGGCCGGCCTCATCCTCTTCGGGGCCTTCTACGGTCACCTCACCGGCAGCGCGGGCAAGCAGGCGGTCGTCGTGCTCGTCGCCGCCTACGGCTGGTGGCAGTGGCAGCGCGGCAAGGGGCAGGGGGACGACGGCCACATCGCCGTACGGTTCGCCACCTGGCGTGAGCGCGCGGCGATGGCCGCGGCGGCCGCCGCCGGCACGGTCGCGGTGGCGCTGCTCTTCACGGCGTACCCGAAGCTGTCCTGGGACCCCTGGCCGGACGCCTACATATTCGTCGGCACCATCGTCGCGATGTACGCCCAGGCGCGCGGCATGGTCGAGTTCTGGTTCGCCTGGCTGCTCGTCGACGTCGTCGGCGTCCCCCTCAACTTCGCCAACGGCTACGCCTTCTCCGGCTTCGTCTACGTCATCTACGGCGCGCTCGTCCTGTGGGGCTTGCGCGACTGGTGGCTGCGCTCGCGTCAGGCCGCGCGGCCCACCCTGGAAGGAGCGCCGGCATGAGCGCCACAACCGCCCTGTACAGCACCGCCGATGTCGAGACCTTCGCGCTCGACCCCGTCGAGCAGGCCATCGCCGACATCGCGGCCGGCCGCCCCGTCGTGGTCGTCGACGACGAGGACCGGGAGAACGAGGGCGACCTCGTCATCGCCGCCGAGAAGGCGACCCCCGAGATCGTCGCCTTCATGATGAGCGAGTGCCGCGGCCTGATCTGCGCCCCCATGGAGGGCGACGAACTGGACCGGCTGAACCTCCCGCAGATGGTCGAGGACAACACCGAGTCGATGAAGACCGCGTTCACGGTCTCCGTCGACGCCTGTGCCGCGCACGGCGTGAGCACCGGCATCTCCGCCTCCGACCGCGCCACCACGCTCCGGCTGCTCGCCGACGGCGTGACCGGGCCCGACGACTTCGTCCGCCCCGGCCACATCTTCCCGCTGCGCGCCCGGCCCGGCGGGGTCCTCGCCCGCAACGGCCACACCGAGGCCGCCGTCGACCTCGCCCGGCTCGCGGGCCTGCGCCCGGCCGGCGCGATCGTCGAGATCGCCGGCGAGGACGGCACCATGCTGCGCCTGCCCGAGCTGATCCCCTTCGCCCGCAAGCACGGCCTGACGATCATCTCCATCGAGGACCTGATCGCCTACCGCCGCAGCAGCGAGCCCACCGTCCGCCGCGAGGCCAGGACCCAACTGCCCACCGCCCACGGCACCTTCACCGCCCACGGCTACCGCTCCACGGTCGACGGTGTCGAGCACGTCGCCCTGGTGCACGGCGAGATCGGCGACGGCCAGGACGTCCTCGTCCGCGTCCACTCCGAATGCCTCACCGGCGACGTCTTCGGCTCGGCCCGCTGCGACTGCGGCCCCCAGCTCGACGCCTCCCTCGCCCGCATCCAGGAAGAGGGCCGCGGCGTCGTGGTCTACCTGCGCGGACACGAGGGCCGCGGCATCGGCCTGATGTCCAAGCTGCGCGCCTACGAACTCCAGGAACGCGGCCGCGACACCCTCGACGCCAACCTCGAACTCGGCCTGCCGGCCGACGCCCGGGACTACGCCGCCGGCGCGCAGATCCTCGCCGACCTCGGCGTGCGCGGCGTCCGGCTGCTGACCAACAACCCCGACAAGACCGACGCGCTCGTCCGCCACGGCATCGCGGTCCAGGCCCGCGTGCCGATGCCCGTGAACGCCGGCGAGCACAACCTCCGCTACCTGCGCACCAAGCGGGACCGGATGGGCCACGACCTGCCCTGGCTGGACACGACCACCGTGCCGGCCTGCGGCAACCAGTAACAGAGCACTAGAGGAGCAACGTGAGCGGCAAGGGTGCACCGGAGCTGTCCGTACGCAATGTGGGTGACCTCCGGGTCGCCGTCATCGCGGCACAGTGGCACGAGAAGGTGATGGACGGACTGGTGGACGGCGCCCTGCGCGCCCTGCACGACCTGGGCATCGACGAGCCGACCCTGCTCCGGGTCCCCGGCAGCTGGGAGCTCCCGGTCGTCGCCAAGGTCCTCGCAGGCCGCGGCTACGACGCGATCGTCGCCCTCGGCGTCGTCATCCGCGGCGGGACCCCCCACTTCGAGTACGTGTGCCAGGGCGTGACCCAGGGCCTCACCCAGGTCTCCGTCGACACCGGCGTCCCCGTCGGCTTCGGCGTGCTCACCTGCGACACCGAGGAGCAGGCCCTGGACCGCGCCGGCATCGAGGGCTCCAACGAGGACAAGGGACACGAGGCGGTGACGGCGGCGGTGGCGACCGCGGCCACCCTCCGCTCAGTATCCGAACCCTGGCGCTGACGGAAGCCACCTGTGGCATAGGCTGAGCGTCACCATGTCCAAGAAGACGTTCGAGGAGCTCTTCACCGAGCTCCAGCACAAGGCCGCCCAGGGCGACCCCGCCACTTCCCGCACCGCAGAACTGGTCGGGAAGGGCGTCCACGCCATCGGCAAGAAGGTCGTCGAAGAGGCCGCCGAGGTGTGGATGGCCGCCGAGTACGAGGGCAAGGAAGCCGCCGCCGAGGAGATCTCGCAGCTGCTCTACCACGTCCAGGTGATGATGGTCGCCCGCGGCATCTCCCTCGACGACGTCTACGCCCACCTCTGAGTCGCACACCCGTTCCCGTAAGACACCACGCAAAGGAAGCCGACCTCATGCTGCGCATCGCCGTCCCCAACAAGGGTTCCCTGTCCGGCCCTGCGGCGGAGATGCTGCATGAGGCCGGCTACCAGCAGCGCCGGGAGTCCAAGGAACTGCGGATCGTGGACCCGGTGAACGAGGTCGAGTTCTTCTACCTCCGCCCCCGCGACATCGCGATCTACGTCGCCAGCGGGCAGCTCGACATCGGCCTCACCGGCCGGGACCTGCTCATCGACTCCGGCGCCGAAGCCGAGGAGATCCTCGCGCTCGGCTTCGCCCGCTCCACCTTCCACTACGCCGCCAAGCCCGGCACGATCAGCGGCCTGGCGGACCTGGCCGGCAAGACCGTCGCCACCTCCTACGAGGGCATCGTCGCGGCGCACCTCGCCGAGCACGGCATCGACGCCTCCGTCGTCCACCTCGACGGGGCCGTCGAGACCGCCATCCAGCTCGGCGTCGCCCAGGTCATCGCCGACGTCGTCGAGACCGGCACCTCGCTGCGCAACGCGGGCCTGGAGGTCGCAGGCGAGCCGATCATGAAGTCCGAGGCGGTGGTGATCCGCCGCACCGGCGCGGACGCCGACGACGTCAAGGTGCAGCAGTTCCTGCGCCGCCTCCAGGGCGTCCTGGTCGCCCGGACGTACGTGATGATGGACTACGACTGCCGCGTCGAGCAGCTGGAGAAGGCCGTCGCCCTCACGCCCGGCCTGGAGTCGCCGACCGTCTCCCCGCTGCACAACGAGGGCTGGGTCGCCGTCCGCGCCATGGTCCCGGCCAAGGAAGCCCAGCGGATCATGGACGACCTGTACGACATCGGCGCCCGGGCCATCCTGACCACGGCCATCCACGCCTGCCGTCTCTGAGGGGCGTACGCGAGATGTCCGATCTGCCCACCCTGCCCGTCACGTTCCGGCCGGGCAGCACCCGCGTGGTGCTGCTCACCGCGGCCGTCGCCGTCTTCGTCGTGATCACGGCGGTCGCGATGCTGCTGAAGCAGCTCAGCCCCGCCGAGCGCGTCAGCTTCATCTTCACGGCGCTGCTGCTGGACGGTGTGCTGCTGCTCCTGGCACGTCCCAAGGTCGTCGTCGACGAGGACGGCGTCACTGTCGTCAATCTCACGAACAAGCGCCGGCTGGAGTGGGCGGAGATCCTCCAGGTGACCCTCCGGCCGGGCGACCCCTGGGTGTTCCTCAACCTCAGCGACGGCACCAGCCTGCCTGCTCTGGGCATCCAGCCGGGCCTGGCCAAGCAGCGTGCGATGGCCGACGCCCGGGCGCTGCGGGCGCTCGCCGAGGCCCGTTCCGCGGCGGGCCCCGAAGGGCATCGGGGCTGACTCGCGCAATCCTCCGGGTGGCCGCCACTGCCGCACCGGGCCGTGTCTTGATTAATCTGTTGGCGGAGGCGTGATGGATACGCCTCCGCTTCTGTCGCCCCGACCGGTGCACAGAGGCTCCTGCTAACCGAGGAGTGACCCCCTCCGGCGATGGACGGATCGTCCTGCAGTACCTGCGCCGCCCCCTGCCGACATAGCGCGGACCTCGTCGCCGAGGTTCGCGACCGTGCGGAGGCGGCGGCACCATGACCACCCCCCTGCTGCTCCTGGCAGCCGCGTTCCTGCTGATTCTCGCCAACGGATTCTTCGTGGCGGCCGAGTTCGGACTCGTGACGGTCGAGCGGCCGGAGGCCGAGAAGGCCGCCGCCGAAGGCGACCGGCGCGCCCACCGGGTCGTCGAATCACTCAGGGAACTGTCCTTCCAGCTCTCCGGCACCCAGCTCGGCATCACCATCACCTCGCTCGTCGTCGGCATGCTCGCCGAACCGGCGCTCGCCGAGCTGCTGCACGGCCCGTTCACCTCGATCGGCATCCCCGAGGGAGCCGTCTCCGGTGTCACGGTCGTCGTCGGCATGCTGCTGGCCTCCGCCGTGCAGATGGTGATCGGCGAGCTGCTGCCCAAGAACTGGGCGGTGTCCCGGCCGCTTCAGGTCGCGCGTTTCGTCGCGGGCCCGCAGCACGTCTTCGCCCGGCTGTTCCGCCCGGTCATCGCCGGTCTCAACGCCGTCGCCAACCGGCTCGTGCGCGCCCTGGGCATCGAACCCACCGAGGAGCTGGCCTCCGCCCGCACCCCGGGGGAGCTCGTCTCCCTGGCCCGCCACTCGGCCCTGGCCGGCGCCCTGGAGCAGGACACGGCCGACCTGTTCGTGCGGACCCTGTCGCTGGGCGAGCTCACCGCGCAGCACGTGATGACGCCGCGCGTGAAGGTCAGCGCCCTCCAGTCCTCGGCCACCGCCGAGGACGTCGTCAATCTGACCCGCGCCACCGGTCTGTCCCGCTTCCCGGTCTACCGGGAGAAGATCGACGAGGTCGTCGGCATGGCCCACCTCAAGGACGCCCTGGCCGTGCCCGTCCAGGACCGGCTGCGCACCCCCGTCGGGCACATCGCCCGCCCGGCGCTGCTCGTCCCCGAGACGCTGCCCGTACGGCCGCTCCTCACCCGCCTGCGCAGCGAGCAGCCCATCGCGGTCGTCGTCGACGAGTACGGCGGCACCGCCGGTGTCGTCACTCTGGAGGACATCGTCGAGGAGATCGTCGGTGAGGTCCGCGACGAGCACGACGGGCACGACCTGCCCGAGCTGGCCGCCGCGCCCCCGGAGGACGGCAGGCCCGCCTGGGACGTCGACGGCAGCTGCCGGGTCGACGTCCTGCGGCGCATAGGCCTCGACGTGCCCGAGGGCCCGTACGAGACCGTCGCCGGCCTGATCGCCGACCTGCTGGGCCGTATCCCGGCCGTCGGCGACAAGGCGGAGCTGCCCGGCTGGCGGCTGTCGGTGCGCCAGGTCGGCCACTACCGCGCGGAACGGGTCCGGCTGGTGCGGACCGCCCCGGTGGTCTCCATGGCGGAGGCCGTCCGATGAGCGTGCTCCAACTCTTGTTCGCCGCGTTGCTCGTGCTCGCCAACGGCTTCTTCGTCGGCGCCGAGTTCGCGCTGGTCTCCGTACGCCGCAGCCAGATCGAACCGCTCGGCACCGCCCGCGCCCGGCAGGTCCTCTACGGTCTTGAGCGGCTGCCGCAGATGATGGCCGCGGCCCAGTTCGGCATCACCATCTGCTCCCTCACCCTCGGTGCGGTCGCCGAACCGACGGTCGCCCACCTGCTGGAGCCGGTCTTCGAGTGGATCCACCTGCCGCACGGCATGATCCACCCGCTGACCTACGTCATCGCACTGGCCGCGGTGGTCTTCTTCCACCTCGTCATCGGCGAGATGGTCCCGAAGAACCTGGCGATGGCGGCGCCGGAGAAGGCCGCGCTGTGGCTCAGCCCCGGCCTGGTCTGGTTCGCGCGCTTCTGCAAGCCCATCACCGCCGCCCTCGGCGCGGTCTCGCAGGGCATCCTGCGGCTCTTCCACGTCGAGCCCAAGGACGAGGTCGAGGCGGTCTTCACCAGTGAGCAGCTCAACCGGCTGGTGGAGGACGCCGGCCAGGCGGGCCTGCTCGACCCCGAGGAGGCCGAACGCCTGGAGGACGCCCTGGAGCTGGGCTCCCGCCCGGTGACGGACGTCCTGCTCAAGCGGGAGTCGCTGGTGACGGTCAGCCCGTCGGTCACGCCCGGGCGGATCGTCGAGCTCACCGCCCGCACCGGCTACTCCCGGTTCCCGGTCGCCGCGGACAACGGCGCCTTCATGGGCTACCTGCACGTCAAGGACGTCCTCGACCTGGAGGACTCGGACCGGGCCGTTCCGCAGCACTTGTGGCGTCCCATGACGACCCTGCGGTCCGAGCTGCCGCTCGACGACGCGCTGACGGTGATGCGGCGGGCGGCGACCCACCTGGCCCAGGTGGCCGACGGGTCCGGGAAGGTCCTCGGGCTGGTCGCCCTGGAGGACGTGCTGGAGCTGCTGGTGGGGGAGGTGCGGGATCCCGCGCACCGGCAGGTGCGCGAGGTGAGGCTGACCGAGCCGAGGTCCGGCGAAGAGGTGCTGGCGACGTAGCGTCCCAGCTGCGGGCATGCGTGCCGCTGGGGGCGGCACGGGTGGGGGGGGGGGGCCCCCCCCCCCCCCCCGGGGGCCCGGGCCCCCCCCCCCACACCCCCCCAACCCCCACCCCAC
>NZ_JBEZWN010000071.1:0-34630 GCF_040637495.1 Streptomyces sp. NPDC029044 | reverse complement strand
GTCAGCGACATCTGGGGGCGCGGGTCCAGAGCGGCGACGCGCTCGACGATGCCGACCAGGCCCGGGCGCAGCAGCGGCTCGCCGCCGGTGAAGCGCACTTCCTCGATGCCGAGTGAGGTGACCGCGATGTCGATCAGGCGGACGATCTCGTCGTCACTGAGCAGGTCCGGCTTGGCCAGCCACTGCAAGCCCTCCTCGGGCATGCAGTACGTACAGCGCAGATTGCACCGGTCGGTCAGCGAGACCCTCAGGTCGGTGGCCACCCGGCCGTAGGTGTCGATGAGCACGTGGGCCCCCTCCCTCGTCGCGGATCGCGCGTGCGGCACTGTTTTCTCCGACACCCGCGAGCCTACGCGACACCACCGACAACGCCACAGGCCCGATCCCACGACGCGGGACGCGGCCGGGCCGCAGGGACCTGGAGGTTCCTACGACACGGCCGCGCGGGAGGGGTCGTGCTCAGTGGGCTCCGGTGCCGGTCAGGGACCGGACCTCCAGCTCCGCGTACTTCTTGGCGTCGGGCTCCTCCTTGGACAGGACCGTGCCGAGCCAGCCCATGAGGAAGCCGAACGGGATGGAGATGATGCCCGGGTTCTTCAGCGGGAACCAGGCGAAGTCGACCTCGGGGAACATCGCCTTGGGGTCGCCGGAGACGACGGGCGAGAACAGCACCAGGCCGACGGCGACGATCAGGCCGCCGTAGATCGACCACAGGGCGCCCTGGGTGGTGAAGCGCTTCCAGAACAGGCTGTAGAGGATCGTCGGCAGGTTGGCCGAGGCGGCGACCGCGAAGGCGAGGGCGACCAGGCCGGCGACGTTCAGGTCGCGGGCGAGGGCTCCGAGGCCGATGGAGACGACACCGATGAAGACGGTCGCCCAGCGGGCCGCACGCACTTCCTCGGCGCCGGAGGCCTTCCCCTTGCGGATGACGTTGGCGTAGATGTCGTGCGCGAAGGAGGACGACGAGGCCAGGGTGAGACCGGCGACGACGGCGAGGATGGTCGCGAAGGCCACCGCCGAGATCGTGGCGAGCAGGATCGCGCCCCAGGTCGAGTCGACACCGCCGAGGTGCAGGGCGAGCAGGGGTGCCGCCGTGTTGCCGGACGGGTTGGACGCGATGATCTCGTCCTGGGAGATGAGCGCGGCGGCGCCGAAGCCGAGCGCGATGGTCATCAGGTAGAAGCCGCCGATGATGCCGATCGCCCAGTTCACGGACTTACGGGCGGCCTTGGCGTCGGGCACGGTGTAGAAGCGGATCAGGATGTGCGGCAGGCCGGCGGTGCCGAGCACCAGGGCGACGCCGAGGGAGATGAAGTCCAGCTTGGAGGTTCCGGTGGCGCCGTACTGGAGGCCGGGCTCCAGGAAGGCGGCGCCCTTGCCGCTGTTCTCGGCGGCCGTGCCGAGCAGGTCGGAGATGTTGAAGTTGAACTTCAGCAGCACCAGGAAGGTGATCAGGATGGTGCCGCCGATGAGCAGCACGGCCTTGATCATCTGGACCCAGGTGGTGCCCTTCATGCCGCCGATGGAGACGTAGACGATCATCAGGATGCCGACGAGGGCGACGATGAGGATCTTGCCCGCGTCGGAGGTGATGCCGAGCAGCAGCGAGACGAGGACGCCCGCGCCGGCCATCTGGGCCAGCAGGTAGAAGATCGACACGACGATCGTGGAGGTGCCGGCGGCGGTGCGGACCGGGCGCTGGCGCATGCGGTACGCGAGGACGTCGCCCATGGTGTAGCGGCCGGAGTTGCGCAGCGGCTCGGCCACCAGGAGCAGGGCGACGAGCCAGGCGACCAGGAAGCCGATGGAGTAGAGGAAGCCGTCGTATCCGAAGAGGGCGATGGCGCCCGCGATGCCGAGGAACGACGCGGCGGACATGTAGTCGCCGGAGACGGCGAGGCCGTTCTGGAAGGCGCTGAACTGACGGCCGCCGGCGTAGAAGTCGGCGGCGTCCTTGGTCTGACGGCCCGCCCAGATGGTGATGCCGAGGGTCGCGACGACGAACAGCGCGAAGAGGGTGATGATCAGTGGGCGGTGCTCGCTGGCCTCGTTCGCCGCGATGAAGTTCTGCTGGGCGAGGAAGGTCTGCTGTACGGGGCTCATGCGCCGCTCTCCATCCGGGTCTTGATGGCCTCGGCCTTGGGGTCGAGCTTCGCGGCGGCGTGCCGCGAGTACCACCAGGCGATGAGGAACGTGGTGACGAACTGGGCGACGCCGAGGACGAAGGCGACGTTGATGTTGCCGAACAGCTTGGTGCCCATGAAGCCGCCCGCGTAGTTCGAGAGCAGGACGTACAGCAGGTACCAGGTGATGAAGCCGACGGTCAGCGGGAAGGCGAAGGAGCGGTAGGAGCGGCGCAGTTCACCGAACTCCGCGCTCTCCTGCACCTCCGCGAACTCCTCGGGTGAGGGGAGCTTGTGTTGCTCTTTCGAGGGGGGCGGTGCGTCGGTGGCCACGGAGTCTCCTCGCAATGACGGAAGCGGTCGGTAACGGGGGGCGGAGGCGAGAGTCCTCGCGCTCCTTGTTCAACGTCACGGCGGCACGCGAGAACCGGTTCAAACGCCCGGCGTTCTTTCCGAAGTCGTTTCGACAAAGCGTTGCTGGCCAGCGAGAGGCCGGGATAGCTTCACCCTGCACCACCACGTCATGTACCTGCCCGAGCACCACCTGTGCCTCGGGCCGGTTTCGTTTCCGGAGGATGTGGAGACCCCATGTCTCACTCGCGTTCCAGACGCCGGCTCGCTCTCGCCGTGCCCGTCGCCCTGTCCCTGACGGCCTCTCTGGGCTTCCTGCCGGCCGCCGCGTCGGCGGCCCCGCAGGCGGCGCCGGCCACCCGGACGGCGGACGCGCCGAAGCTGGCGTACGTCGTCAACACCAAGGTGGACCGCCACACGATCGCCTCGGTCCAGAAGGCGATCGGGAAGGCCGGCGGTTCGGTCGTGGCCACGTACCAGCGGATCGGCGTGATCGTCGTCCACTCCTCGAACCCCGACTTCGCCCAGACGATCCGCAAGGCCCGCGGGGTCCAGTCCGCGGGGGCGACGCGGACGGCGCCGCTGGTGGCCGCGGGGACGACGGAGGAGGGCGCGGTCGAGTACCTGACGGCCGCCCAGGCCGAGCGCACCGAGGCCGCCTCGGCGAAGACGCCCGAGAGCGAGCCCCTTGAGGCGGACCAGTGGGACCTGCGGGCGATCGGCGCCGACAAGGCCGCATCGATCAACCCGGGCAGCCGCAAGGTGACCGTCGCCGTGATCGACACGGGCGTGGACGACACCCACCCCGACATCGCCCCGAACTTCTCCGCGTCGCAGTCCGCCAACTGCGCCGGCGGCAAGCCCGACACCAGCGAGGGCGCCTGGCGGCCGTACACACCCGAGGACTACCACGGCACGCACGTCGCGGGTGAGATAGCCGCCGCCCGCAACGGCGTCGGCGTCGCGGGTGTCGCTCCCGGTGTGAAGGTGTCCAGCATCAACGTGACCGAGCGCTCGAGCGGCCTCTTCTACCCGGAGAGCGTCGTCTGCGCGTTCGTGTTCGCCGCCGACCACGGCGTCGAGATCACGAACAACAGCTACTACGTCGACCCGTGGCTGTACAACTGCATGGACGACCCGGACCAGCGCGCCGTCGTCACCGCGGTCAACAGGGCGCAGCTGTACGCCCAGAAGAAGGGCACGCTCAACGTCGCCTCGGCCGGCAACTCCAACCACGACCTGGACTCGGACGCGATCGTCGACGACTCCAGCCCGAACGACACCACGCCCTCCGAGCGCACCATCGACCCGCACGAGTGCTTCGACATCCCGACGCAGCTGCCGGGTGTCGTCACGGTGAGCTCCACGGGCGTCGACAACGTGAAGTCGTACTTCTCGACGTACGGCAAGGGTGTCGTGGACGTCGCCGCGCCGGGTGGTGACCGCCGCTACCAGATCCCGGACACGCCCTCGAAGGACGGCCGCATCCTGTCCACCATGCCGAACGGCGCGTGGGCCTTCCTGCAGGGCACCTCGATGGCCGCGCCGCACGCTTCCGGCGTCGCCGCGCTGCTGAAGTCCAAGCACCCCTGGGCGTCTCCGGCCCAGCTCCAGGCGCTGCTGAAGGCGCAGGCCGACGAGACCGCCTGCCCCGACTCCTACGACCAGGACGGCGACGGCACGCAGGACGCGGTCTGCAAGGGCGGCGAGCGCCTCAACGGCTTCTACGGCCACGGCATCGTCAACGCGCTGCGCGCGGTCAAGTGACCCGGATCGCCCCCGAGGCCCTCCGCAAGATCAGCACGTACCGTGAACGAACTGGAGACAGCATGACTGCGCCGTACGCGCGCTACCGTCGCGCCGTCGCGATCCCGGCCGGGATGGCCATGGCCACGGCCCTCCCGTTCCTGCCGAACACCATGGCCACGGCCGCCGAGGACGCCCCGGCTCCCGCGTCGGCCCGGGCCGGCGCGACCCCGCTCAGCTACGTCGTCAACGTCAAGCCGGGGCACCGTACTTCGGCGTACGTGAAGAAGGCCGTCGCCAAGGCCGGCGGCACGGTCGTGACGTCGTACGACCGGATCGGCGTCATCGTCGTCCACTCCTCGAACGCCGACTTCGCCAAGACCATCCGCACGGTGCGCGGCGTGCAGTCGGCGGGAGCGACCCGTACCGCGCCGCTGCCCTCGGCGTCGACGCAGGACCTGGGCGCGCCGAAGGTGCTGAGCGCGGCCGAGGTCGCGAAGGCCGAAGCGCCCGCCGGGCAGGACCCGCTCCAGCCGCAGCAGTGGGACCTGCCCGCCATCAAGGCGGACAAGGCGCACGAGAAGACGCTGGGCAGCAAGAAGGTCACGGTCGCCGTGATCGACACCGGTGTCGACGACACGCACCCCGACATCGCGCCCAACTTCGACCGCGAGGCGTCGGTCAACTGTGCGTCGGGCAAGCCGGACACGGCCGACGGGGCCTGGCGGCCGAGCGCCGCGGAGAGCCCGCACGGCACGCACGTCGCCGGTGAGATCGCCGCCGCGAAGAACGGCGTCGGCATGACGGGTGTCGCGCCCGGGGTGAAGGTCTCCGGCATCAAGGTGTCCAACCCGGACGGCTTCTTCTACACGGAGGCCGTGGTGTGCGGCTTCGTGTGGGCGGCCGAGCACGGGGTCGACGTGACGAACAACAGCTATTACACGGACCCCTGGTACTTCAACTGCAAGAACGACCCGGACCAGAGGGCGCTCGTCGACGCCGTCACGCGGGCCGCGAAGTACGCGGAGAGGAAGGGCGCGGTCAACGTCGCCGCGGCCGGCAACGAGAACTACGACCTCGCCTCCGACGAGATCACCGACCCGTCGTCCCCGAACGACAGCACCCCGGGCGACCGGGTCGTCGACCCCTCGAAGTGCCTCGACATCCCGACCCAGCTGCCGGGTGTCGTCACGGTCGCCTCGACGGGTGCGAAGGGCATCAAGTCGTCGTTCTCGAACTACGGTCTGGGCGTGGCGGACATAGCCGCCCCGGGCGGTGACTCGACCGCCTACCAGAAGCCGGACGCGCCGGCCACGAGCGGCCTCATCCTGGGCACGCTGCCGGGCGGCAAGTGGGGCTACATGGGGGGTACGTCGATGGCGTCCCCGCACGTCGCGGGCGTCGCCGCCCTCATCAAGTCGACGCACCCGTACGCCTCCCCGGGGCTGGTGAAGGCCCTGCTGTACGCGGAGGCGGACGCCACCCCGTGCACGGACCCGTACGACATCAACGCGGACGGCAAGATCGACGCGGTGTGCGAGGGCTCCAAGAACCGCAACGGCTTCTACGGCTGGGGCATCACGGACGCGCTGGACGCGGTGACCAAGTAGAACTCGTGTGAAGGCGGAACGGGCCGGGCGGGGGCACCTGTCCGGCCCGTTCCGTGTCTGGAAGCGCGGCTGTGGTGGGCGGCCGCGTCCCGGGGGGATTGAGTTCTGCCGACTTGCCCGGCCGTGTGGAGGTTGGTGAAGATCCTGGGGTGACTTCGCCAAGACCCATACCCCGGGTGACCGATCCGGCCCGGCCGCTGCGGCCCACCGGCGCCGGCCGGGCCGTCGCCCTCCTCGTGCTGGTGGCGCTGGCCGCGCTGATCCCGCTGCTCGGCCCGTCCGCGGCGCTGCACGGCACCGGGGAGGCGGGGGCGCCCGGAGCCGGCGGCATAGCCCTGCTGCGCACCGTGCTGTTCGCGGCGCTGTGCATACCCGTGGGCGAGCTGTTCGTGAACCGGCTGGCGCGGTCGCTGCCCGGCGGGGAAGGGCATCCGGTGCCCCGCAGCTGGTCCCCTTTCGCGGCCGCCGCCGGTTTCGCCGCGGCCCTGGGGCTCGCCTCGGTCGTGGCCACCGGCAATCTCGTGCCCGACCACGTGGCGGACATCGACGCCGGCGGGCTCTACGCGTCCCGGGACGGCAAGCTCGCCCTGCTGGAGGTCAACGCGTTCCTCGTGGCGGGACTGTGCGCCCTGTCGCGCCGGCCGGTCACGCAGGTGTGGCCGCTGGCCGCCGTGGTCGTCGCAGAGGCCCTGCGCGCGCACCCCACGACCGAGCACGGCCCGCTGACCGGCTCCGCGCTGACGCTCGTCCATCTGACGTGCGCGGCGCTGTGGGCCGGCGGCCTGCTGCACGCCCTGCGCACCCTCCGGCTGTGGCCCCGCACGGCGGGCGCGGCCCTGCTGGGTCTCTACGCGCGCGTGGCGCTCGTACTGCTCGCCGCCATCACCGCGACGGGCGTGTGCAGTTCACTGCGCCGGATGCCGCCGGAGACGATCCTGGAGCAGCTGACGGGAACGGCGTACGGACGCGCGCTGCTCGCCAAGGTGCTGCTCGTGGCGGTCGTCGCCGCCCTCGCCGTGTGGGCCCGGCGGCGGCTGCGCCGGGCGGCCGACCCGCTGACCGCCTGTGCGCCGGCCCGGGCGGAGGTGGCCGTCCTGGGTCTGGCGGTCGCGGCGTCCGGACTACTGACGGCGCTTCCGGTGCCCATCCGCTGGTGACCGCCGCGCGTCCCGTCGCGGCGCGCGGGCCCTCAGGGGACGTGGTGATCGACTGAGCATCGATCAGACGTACGCCCCGCGAACGGACAGACCGGACAACACGCCTGAGGCGGCGTCGGAAGGTCCGGCGGGCCCACCTGGCGGACGGCGGTGTCAGTCGCGGCCCGTATCCTCAGGGACCATGCTGGAAGACCTGACGACCGCAGTGTTCTCGGCCACGCCGTGGCCGGCCGCGTATCCCAAGGGGTACGCGGTCGTTGACGTCGAGACCACGGGCCTGGCCCGGGACGACCGCATCATCTCCGCGGCGGTCTACCGGCTGGACGAGCGCGGCGAGGTCGAGGACCACTGGTACACGACGGTCAACCCCGAGCGCGACCCGGGCCCCGTGTGGATCCACGGACTGACGAGCGAGGCCCTCGAAGGGGCGCCCCTCTTCCCGGACATCGCCGAGGAGTTCACGGCCCGGCTGGAGGGGCGGGTGCTCGTCGCGCACAACGCCGTCTTCGACTGGCAGATGATCGCCCGGGAGTACGCACGCGCCGAGCGCGAGGCACCGGTGAAGCAGCGGCTGTGCACCATCGCCCTGTCCAAGGAGCTCCGGCTGCCGCTGCCCAACCACAAGCTGGAGTCCCTCGCCGCGCACTTCGGCGTCGTCCAGCAGCGGGCGCACCACGCGCTGGACGACGCGCGCGTGCTGGCGGAGGCGTTCCGGCCGAGCCTGCGGGCCGCGGCGGCGAACAACGTACGGCTGCCGCTGCACGAGTGCCGGCCGCTGACCGAGTGGACGGACCGCCCCGCCGCGCCCCGGATCGGGCAGCAGGCGGGCCCCGGGGGTTACGGCGGCTACCGGCCGAGCAGTTGGCGCCCGTCCCGCAAGCGCCCGGCCTGTCCCTATCCCAACCCCGGGCGGTACGAGGCGGGCGGGCGGCTCAAGCAGGGCATGCGGGTCGCCTTCTCCGGTGACACCTCCACCGAGCGGGACCTGCTGGAGGACCGCGCGACCGAGGCCGGACTGCATGTCGCCACGAGCCTGTCCCGGCTGACCAGCCTGCTCGTCACGAACGACCCGGACTCGGGGACGTCCAAGGTCGTCAAGGCCCGGCAGTTCGGTACACCCGTCGTGGACGAGGCGGCGTTCGGGCAACTTCTCGCGGATGTGGAGCCGGCGTCGCAGGGGTGAGCGTACGTCGCAGCAGCGACCGTACGGACGGGTGATTGCCGGGCGACTCGCCCGTCGGCCGCTCGCCCGCGCGGGGAGGACGGCTCACCCTGTGGCGCATGGCGACCTGTGAGGTATGTGGCAATCAGTACGGAATGACCTTCGAGGTGCACGCGCAGGGCGCGGTGCACGTCTTCGACTGCTTCTCCTGCGCGATCCACCGCATGGCCCCCATCTGCGAGCACTGCCGGGTGCAGATCATCGGCCAGGGCGTCGAGGTCGAGGGCCACTGGTACTGCGGCGCCCACTGCGCACGCGCGGAGGGAAAGGTGGGAATCGTCGACAAGGTGTGAACCCGTACCCACCTGAATGCACCCCACGACCGAGTTGTACGGTCGTGGGGTGTACCGCTTCCTGATGTCCCGGCAGTGGGTGATCCTCACGTTGATCGCCCTGCTTCTCATCCCCACGATGATCAGGCTGGGCATCTGGCAGATGCACCGCTACGAGGAGCGCTCCGCCCGGAACCAACTGGTCACCGACGCGCTGGCCGCCGAGCCGGTGCCCGTGGAGAAGCTGACGGCGCCGGGTCACACCGTGACCAGCACCGAGCGGTACCGGACCGTGACGGCGAAGGGCCGCTTCGACACGGAGGACGAGGTCGTCGTCCGGCGCCGCACCAACTCCGACGACGAGGTCGGCTACCACGTGCTGACCCCCTTCGTCCTGGACGACGGCAAGGTGCTGCTGGTCAACCGGGGGTGGATCCCCTCCGACGGCCCGAGCCAGACCACGTTCCCGAAGGTCCCCGCACCGCCGGGCGGCGAGGTCACCGTCGAGGGGCGGCTGATGCCCGACGAGACGACCGCGGCGAGCGGCATCAAGAACCTCCAGGGCCTGCCGGACCGGCAGATCATGCTGATCAACAGCGAGCAGCAGGCCCGTCGCCTGGGCGCGACGGTACTCGGCGGCTACATCTCCCAGACGGCTCCCGAGCCCAAGGGCGACACCCCCGAGCTGCTGGGCGACCCCGGCAAGGAGGACGCCGCGCTGAACTACGCGTACGCCGTCCAGTGGTGGCTGTTCTCCGCGGCCGTCCCGGTCGGCTGGGTGGTCCTGGCCCGCCGCGAGGCCCGGGAGCGGGCCCAGCAGGCGGCCGGGCAATCCACCACGGCGGAGTCCGAGCCGGCAGCGGTGTAGCGCCACCGGCGCGCGCGGGCGGTACCCGGCCCGAGCCGGGGGTGCCGGCCGCGGCCCACGCGCCGGGGGCGCGTCGCAGCCCCGCCCCCGGTGTCCGGGACACCTCACTCCCCCGGCCCCCGCCCTGATTGCCACGCCGAGTTGCCGGGAACCCGCACTCCGTGCACCCCAGCATCGAGGACTACGCGCTCATCGGCGACGAGCAGACCGCGGCCCTGGTCGGTACGGACGGATCCGTCGACTGGTTGTGTCTGCCCCGCTTCGATTCGGCCGCCTGCTTCGCCAGACTGCTCGGTGACGAGGACAACGGGTACTGGCGCATCGCCCCCGTGGGGGCGGACCGCTGCACCCGGCGCGCCTACCGCCAGGACACCCTGGTCCTGGACACCGAGTGGGAGACGGAGCAAGGGGCGGTCCGGGTCACCGACCTGATGCCCCAGCGCGACCGCGCCCCCGACCTCGTACGCGTCGTCGAGGGCCTCGACGGCGAGGTGACGCTCCACAGCGTCCTGAAGCTGCGCTTCGACTACGGCTCGATCATCCCCTGGGTGCGCCGGTCCGACGGCCATCGCGTCGCCGTCGCCGGCCCGGACTCGACCTGGCTGCGCAGCGAGCCGGAGGTGACCAGCTGGGGCGAGGACTTCGGCACGCACGCGGAGTTCACCGTCAAGAAGGGGGAAAAGGTCGCCTTCGTCCTGACCTGGCACCCCTCCCACGAGCCGCGCCCCCCGCTCGTCGACCCGTACGACGCACTGCGCCACAGCGTGGAGGACTGGCGGGCCTGGGTGGCGCGCTGCCGCTACGACGGCCCGCACCGCGACGCCGTCGTGCGTTCCCTGATCACCCTCAAGGCGCTCACCTACGCCCCGACGGGCGGCATCGTCGCCGCCCCCACCACCTCGCTGCCCGAGGAGCCGGGCGGGGTGCGCAACTGGGACTACCGCTTCTGCTGGCTGCGCGACTCCACCCTCACCCTGAACGCGCTGCTCGCGGCGGGCTACCAGGAGGAAGCGGAGGCCTGGCGGAACTGGCTGCTGCGCGCGGTCGCGGGCGACCCGGCGGACCTGCAGATCATGTACGGCGTGGCGGGCGAGCGGCGACTGCCCGAGTTCGAGCTGCCGTGGCTCTCCGGCTTCGTCGGGTCCGCTCCCGTGCGCATCGGCAACGACGCCGTGAACCAGCTCCAGCTGGACGTCTACGGCGAGGTCATGGACTCCCTGTCCCTCGCCCGCGAGTCGGGGCTGTCCCCCCAGCCCGACGTGTGGGCGCTTCAGACGGCCCTGATGGACTTCCTGCGGACCAGCTGGCGGCAGCCGGACGAGGGGCTGTGGGAGGTGCGCGGCGGGCGGCGCCAGTTCGTGCACTCGAAGGTGATGGTGTGGGTGGCCGCCGACCGTGCCGTCCGCACCCTGGAGCGCCATCCGGAGCTGGACGGCGACCTGGACGGCTGGCGCGCGCTGCGCGACGAGGTGCACCAGGAGGTGTGCGAGAAGGGCTACGACCCGGAGCGCAACACCTTCACGCAGTCCTACGGCTCGAGTGAACTGGACGCGGCCCTGCTGCTCATCCCGCGCGTCGGGTTCCTGCCGCCCGACGATCCGCGGGTGATCGGCACGATCGACGCGGTCCGCGAGGAACTGACGCACGGCGGCTTCCTGCGCCGCTACAGCACGGCCGACACGGACGTGGACGGGCTGCCCGGCGGCGAGGGCGTGTTCCTGGTGTGCTCGTTCTGGCTCGCGGACGCCCTGTTCATGACGGGGCGCACGAAGGAGGCCCGCGAGATGTTCGAACGGCTGGCGGGGCTCGCCAACGACGTCGGGCTGCTGTCCGAGGAGTTCGACCCGGTGACCGGCCGGCACCTCGGCAACTTCCCGCAGGCCTTCAGCCATATCGGGCTGGTGAACACCGCCCTCGCCCTGTTCGGTGCGGACGGGGCAGGATAGGGACCATGGATCTTGGACTGAAGGACCGGGTGTACGTCGTCACCGGAGCCACGCGCGGCCTCGGCAACGCCACCGCGCGTCAGCTCGTCGCGGACGGGGCGAAGGTGGTCGTCTCGGGGCGGGACGAGAAGAGCGTCGCCGAGGCGGCGGCCGAGCTGGGACCGAACGCGGCCGGGGTGGCCGTCGACAACGCGGACCCGGACGCGGCGGCCGTGCTGATCGGCGCCGCGCGGGAGCGCTTCGGCCGTTTCAACGGTGTCCTCGTCAGCGTGGGCGGGCCGCCGGCCGGGTTCGTCGCGGACAACACCGACGAGCAGTGGCAGACGGCGTTCGAGTCGGTGTTCCTCGGTGCGGTCCGGCTGGCTCGCGCCGCGGCCGCCGAGATGGAGGCCGGGGGTGTCATCGGGTTCGTGCTGTCCGGGTCGGTGTACGAGCCGATTCCGGGGCTGACCATCTCCAACGGGCTGCGGCCCGGCCTGGCCGGGTTCGCCAAGTCGCTCTCCGACGAGCTGGGGCCGCGGGGCATCAGGGTGGTCGGCGTCCTGCCCGGGCGGATCGACACGGACCGGGTACGGCAGCTGGACGCGCTCTCGGCGGACCCCGAGGCGACCCGGGCGGCGTCGGAATCACGGATTCCGCTGCGTCGGTACGGAACTCCGGAGGAGTTCGGGCGGGTGGCGGCGTTCCTGATGTCGCCGGCGGCCTCCTATCTGACCGGGGTCATGGTGCCGGTCGACGGCGGCGCGCGGCACGGGTTCTGACGGGCCGCACCCGGCGCATCCGCCCGTGCCGCACCGGTGCTCAACTCACCCGTTCAGCGCCGTGTTTGACGCCCTTCAGCCGCACCTCCGCCGGAAGTGAGGCGAGATCCGCCGATGTCCTGGCGTGGCTGAGGGCGCCGGTGGTGAAGTCGTTCAGGGCCGTCCCGGGATCCACGTGCGGCTCCAGGGCGAGGTGCACGTGGGCCTCGGGCGTGTCGCGGCGGCCCTTCAGGCGGGCGTGGGCTCCGCCCACACCGTCGATGCGCGCCGACTCCTGGGTGAGGGCGTTCTCCAGGGCCCGGCCGCGCACGAGCGCGCCCTCGCCGTCGCCGGTGTCGACGAGGACCTCGGCGAGGCGGCGCCGGCGCAGAACCGCGACGAGCCACCACAGGGCGAGCAGCAGCAGGACCGCGAGGGCGGCGATGACGACCGGCCACCACCAGCCGTCGTCGCGCCAGCGGGTCCGCTCGGCGTCGCTCAGCAGCACGTCGTGCCTGCTGTCGTGGATCCACCACGAGGGCACGGGGGCGCCGAGGCCGACGGCCAGGACGGAGCCGCCCAGCACGAGCAGCACCAGGCCCACCAGGCCGAGGAACACGCGGTTGACGGTCCTGAGCACCGCTCTCACTCCTTCCGGCCGGGCCGCCGGACCCGCACCGACGGCGAGGGCGGCCGGGACAGCCCCAGCTTGCCGACCGCGTCGGCCACCACGGCGTCCAGATCGGTTCGTACGTCGTCCAGTTCCCGGAAGTGCGACACGGCGCGGACGTCCGCGCGCCTGCGGCGCACCCGTACCCGCGCCGACTGCACGCCGGCCACCTCCATGGCCCGGTCGCGCAGCGCGGTGGCGGCGGCGTCCCGGTGCAGTCCGGCGCGCACGTCGGGGTGGGTGCGCCGCATCGGGAGGACGTCCCGCAGACCGGGGGTGACGGTCAGGATCAGCAGCCACAGGCCGAGGGCGGCGGCGACCCCGGCGCCCACCAGCACCCAGGTGTCGTCGAGGGGCCGTTCGGCGAGCTGTTCGGCCAGCTCCCGCCGCCAGTACATGCCGGGCCGGCCGGCGCGCACGGAGACGATGTCGTAGAGGAAAAGACCGGTGAGGCCCAGGAGCAGCAGGGCGACGATGCCCGCGGGGACGCGGCGCGGCGACCAGAAGCGGCCCACCCGGCCGCCCTCGCCGCCGGGTTCGGCCGCGGCCGGCGACTCGGACCGGTCGGTCCCGTCACCGTTCTCCGGCTCCTGGTGGTCGACGACGGGCAGGCGCTGCGTGGTGCCCTGGGGGGGCTCCGTGCCCTGGGGGGGCTCCGTGCCCTGGGGGGGCTCCGTGCCCTGGGGTTCGCTCATCGGGTCCTCCCCTGTACCGCGCCCGGAGCCGCGACCGGGTGCAGCCGCTCCACCTGGACGACGACCTCCGGCACCTGCATTCCCACCAGGGCGCCCACCCGTTCGACGACGTGGTGGCGCACCTGGCGGCAGCGCGCGCCGATGTCGCACGGGTAGTCGAGTTCGATGTGGACCCGGACGTGGGCGACCTCGTGGTGGACGACGACGGACGCGGAGGGCCGGCCGGCGTCGGGCGGCAGCGTGCCGACGGCCTCGCGGGCCGCCTGCGAGGCGATCTTCGCGACGACCCGGTCGGCGATCCGGGTCCCGCCGCGCTCGCCCGGCGGGACGACCGCCAGGGGTCTGTCGAGCTCACCGGCCCCCGTGCTCACGGGCGTCACCGCCGCCGTTCACGGACACGGAAGAAGTCGCCGAAGTCCATGTCCCCGTCCAGGAACCGGCCGACGACGAAGCCGACGGCGCCCAATGCCGCCACCAGCACGAAGGCACCGAATCCGCCGAAATACCCGGCGAAGGCCAGCGCCATGCCGGCGATCATGCCGACCACGGCCATGCTCATGCGCTCCTCAGCTCCTCAGCCGCTGTGTTGTCCGATGGCCCGCGCCTCACTGGATCCGGCGCTCCGGCTCCTCTTCCTCCTCGTCGGGGAGCTTCACGTCGCTCACCGCGATGTTGACCTCCACGACCTCCAGGCCGGTCATCCGCTCCACGGCGGTGATGACGTTCTCCCGTACGTCCCGGGCCACATCGGCGATCGACACGCCGTAGTCGACGACGATCTCCAGATCGAGGGCGGCCTGCACCTCACCGACCTCGGCCTTCACCCCGCGCGTCACGGACTTCGCGCCGCCGGGCACCCGGTCGCGCACGGCGCCGAAGGTGCGGGAAAGACCGCTGCCCATGGCGTGCACACCGTCGACGTCCCGGGCTGCGAGCCCGGCGATCTTCTCCACGACGCCGTCCGCGATGGTCGTACGGCCCCGGGAACCGGGGTCTCCTCCGCCGCGCTTGACCAGCGGGCTCCTGCGCGCCGCCGGCGTCTCGGACTCCCCGCCCCGGTTCTCGGTCATGTCAGTCATCGCCGCACGTCCTTTTCGGTCGTCGTCCTGGGACCACCGTAAGCACGGTTGCGTGGGAGCGCGCCCCTGATACGGCAGGCTGGAGGAATGACGGCCGACCGATGGACGCAGACAGTGAGACATCAGCTGGGAATCGGCAGGCTTCTGCCGTTGGGTGACGCGCGGGACGGCGCGTGGATCGCGGAGCGGGCAGCCGAGGCGGTGCTGCGGAGCGCGGTCCAGGACGCGCCGGGCGTACGCCTCGACGCGCTCCGTGTCGTGGTCGCCGACGCGGCGGACACCGCTGAGCCGGCGGTACCCGCTCCGCCGAGTGCCCTGCCGCCCGGGCCGCTGCGGGTGACGGCGGAGTTCGCCGCGACGGCTGCGCAGCCGCTGCCCACGACGGCGTCCCTGCTGCGGGCGGCGCTGGCGACCGCGGCGACCGAGCGGCTCGGCCTGACGGTGACGGAGGTGGATCTGAAGGTGACGGGGCTGCTGGACGAGGACGCGCCCGCGGCGGCCGAGCCCGCGGCGGGCCTCCCCGAGCCTCCGCGTGCGGCGCGGGCCGAGGGCGGCGACGAGGCCCGCGTGGCCGATGCCGCGCTGGGGGTGCCGGGCGTGCTCGGGCTGACCGGCACGCTGGGCCACCCCGTGCACATCGACGAACTCCCCCACGAGGGCACGGCTCTGCCGCACCGTCATGTCCGGCTGGAGCTGGCGGTGCGCGCGGACCGGCGGGCCCGGGACGTGGCCCGCGAGGTCCGGACGGTGGTCAGGAGGGCGCTGCCGGATCACCCGACGGTGGCGGTCGTGGTGAGCGCGATCGGCTGACCGCGCTCCGGGCGGGCCCGGCGGCCCGGCAGCCCAGCGGTTCTCAGTCCCCGACGCCCGCGAGGTCCCGCAGCCTGCGGGCCTGGGACTGGCGCTCCGCCGCGCGCTGCTCCTCGTACGTGCGGTCCTGGGCGCCGCGCAGCAGGGCCTTGGTCTCGACGACGGCGTCGCGGGGGGCGGCGAGTACGGCCGAGGCCAGGTCGCGCACGGTGTCGTCGAGCTGGCCGACGGGCACGGCGACGTTGGCCAGGCCGGTGTTCACGGCCTCCTCGGCCGCGACGAAGCGCCCGGTCACGCAGATCTCCAGCGCGCGGGCGTAGCCGACGAGTCCCACCAGCGGATGGGTGCCCGTCAGGTCGGGCACGAGTCCGAGGCTGGTCTCGCGCATGGCGAACTGCACGTCGTCGGCGACGACGCGCAGGTCGCAGGCGAGGGCGAGCTGGAAGCCCGCCCCGACGGCATGCCCCTGGACAGCGGCGACGGAGACGATGTCGCTGCGCCGCCACCAGGTGAACGCCTCCTGGTATTCGGCGATGGTCGCGTCCAGCTCGGCGTCGGCGCCGCGCGCGAGGTCGATGAACGACGGTTCGCCGTCGAAGCCCTCGGGCGTGAACGCCTGTCGGTCGAGCCCGGCCGAGAAGGACTTGCCCTCGGCCCGCAGCACCACGACGCGGACGGAGCCCGGCAGCTGCCGCCCGGCCTCGGTCAGCGCCCGCCACAGAGCGGGGCTCTGCGCGTTGCGCTTGGCCGGGTTGGTCAGCGTCACCGTGGCGATCGCGTCGTCGACGGTGAGCCGTACGCCGTCCTTGTCGAGTACGGGAACGAGGTCCTGGTCGGACGAAGCCATGGGACGCCTCCGATGTGTGCGGTCGTCTTGTGTGGACCGCGACGGCTGTGACGCCGTGGCAGGCCACACTTAAGTGACTGCACAGTAACCACCCGACCGGTCAGACGACCGACCGGGTGGCCACCATCGAAGCCGAGGGGCCACCCGGGGTCAGGCCGTGGCCTTTTTGCCCCGGGTCGCCCCGCCACGCCCTCGCAGCGTGACGCCCGACTCACTGAGCATGCGGTGCACGAAGCCATACGAGCGGCCGGTCTCCTCGGCCAACGCCCGGATGCTCGCACCGGCGTCGTACTTCTTCTTCAGGTCTGCCGCGAGCTTGTCGCGCGCGGCGCCGGTCACCCGGCTGCCCTTCTTCAGAGTCTCGGCCACCCGTGCCTCCTCATGGGAAGTGCGCTCTGGTCTCCTCATGATCACCCCTCCGGGCCTTGATGGCCACCCATTCGGCAAGGTCGGTGAGACAAGGTTGTGACGACAGGAGCACATCCCCACATGCGGAATATGGAATTCCGAAGAGTGGTGTCCCGGCGGCCCAACGGATGGTGGAGGAAAAGGCCAGGTCAGAAAGGCGGCGCGGCCGAGCCCGGAAGAATCGGGGGCTCGGCCGCGAAATCGATGTAGGACACACCTCGGTACGAGGAGATCTCACACAGATGATGGATCACCGCTAGGCCGAATGATCCATACGGCGTTGATCACGCATTCGATCAAGCGGCACTGACGCTCAGGCCAGGGCGACGAGATCCGCGTAATCGGCACCCCACAGATCCTCGACGCCGTCCGGCAGCAGGATGATCCGCTCCGGCTGGAGCGCCTCGACGGCGCCCTCGTCGTGCGTGACGAGGACGACCGCGCCCTTGTAGGTGCGCAGCGCGCCGAGGATCTCCTCGCGGCTGGCGGGGTCGAGGTTGTTGGTCGGCTCGTCGAGGAGCAGCACGTTGGCCGAGGACACCACGAGGGTGGCGAGGGCGAGGCGGGTCTTCTCGCCGCCGGAGAGGACCCCGGCCGGCTTGTCGACGTCGTCACCGGAGAACAGGAACGAGCCGAGCGTCTTGCGGACCTCCACCAGGTCCAGGTCGGGGGCGGCGGAGCGCATGTTCTCCAGGACCGTGCGCTCCGGGTCGAGGGTCTCGTGCTCCTGGGCGTAGTAGCCGAGCTTGAGGCCGTGGCCCTCGATGACCTTGCCGGTGTCGGGCTGCTCCGCGCCGCCGAGCAGGCGGAGCAGAGTGGTTTTGCCCGCGCCGTTGAGACCCAGGATGACGACGCGCGAGCCCTTGTCGATGGCCAGGTCGACGTCGGTGAAGATCTCCAGCGAGCCGTAGGACTTCGACAGGCCCTCGGCCATGAGGGGGGTCTTGCCGCACGGGGAGGGCTCGGGGAAGCGCAGCTTGGCGACCTTGTCGGACTTCCGCTCGGCCTCCAGGCCGGCCAGCAGCTTGTCCGCCCTGCGGGCCATGTTCTGCGCGGCGACGGTCTTGGTGGCCTTGGCCCGCATCTTGTCGGCCTGCGAGTGCAGCGCGGAGGCCTTCTTCTCGGCGTTCTGCCGCTCGCGCTTGCGGCGCTTCTCGTCGGCCTCGCGCTGCTGCTGGTAGAGCTTCCAGCCCATGTTGTAGATGTCGATCTGGGCGCGGTTGGCGTCGAGGTAGAACACCTTGTTCACGACCGTCTCGACCAGGTCCACGTCGTGGGAGATCACGATGAACCCGCCGCGGTAGGTCTTCAGGTAGTCGCGCAGCCAGACGATCGAGTCGGCGTCGAGGTGGTTCGTGGGCTCGTCGAGCAGCAGGGTGTCCGCGTCGGAGAAGAGGATGCGGGCCAGCTCGATACGGCGGCGCTGACCGCCGGAGAGGGTGTGCAGCGGCTGGCCGAGGACCCGGTCGGGCAGGTTGAGCGCCGCGGCGATGGTGGCGGCCTCGGCCTCGGCGGCGTACCCGCCCTTGGTGAGGAACTCCGTCTCCTGGCGCTCGTACTGCCTGAGCGCCTTCTCGCGGGTGGCGCCCTGGCCGTTGGCGATGCGCTGTTCGTTGTCGCGCATCTTGCGGATCAGTACGTCCAGGCCGCGCGCGGACAGGATGCGGTCGCGGGCGAGGATGTCGAGGTCGCCGGTGCGGGGGTCCTGCGGGAGGTAGCCGACCTCGCCGGAGCGGGTGATGGCGCCGCCGGCGGGCATGCCCTCGCCCGCCAGGCACTTGGTGAGGGTGGTCTTCCCCGCGCCGTTGCGGCCGACCAGGCCGATGCGGTCGCCCTTGGCGATGCGGAACGAGGCGTTTTCGATGAGGACGCGGGCACCGGCGCGCAGCTCGATACCGGAGGCGGAGATCACGGACAGACTCCAGGGCGGATACGGGGGGGGGCGGGATGGACGAATCAGGGGGTGCCGCGCGTAGCGCGCCGTTGGAAGGGCGGTGGCGGGCGACGGGCGGGCGTTCCCGCCGTCTAATGCGCGAGGAGAATGGCCATGGGGACAGTCTAACGGGGGCGTGCAACCACTTTTTCTGTGTGCGGGTGTTCGATCACCGGCGGCCGGACGAAAAGCCGTTGTCAGTGGCCGGTGGAAGACTGAACACCGGGCCGCAGTCCGGCTCCCGGCAGGGGGAACACCCAGCGGGACACGAGGAAGTGATCGCCATGGCAGGCACGTCCGGCGGGCGTCCGAGCATCTACCCGACGCTGCTGTACGCCGACGCGAAAGCGGCGATCCGGCAGCTCACGGAGGCCTTCGGCTTCACGGAGCTGTCGGTGTACGAGGGCGAGGACGGCTCGGTGCTGCACGCCGAGCTGGCCCAGGGCAACGGCGCGGTGATGGTGGGCACCAAGGGCCGGGGCGGCCAGTTCGACGCGGCCATGAAGGGCGCCGGCGCCACGGGGGTGTACGTGGTGGTGGACGACGTGGACGGACACCACCGCCGCGCGGTGGACCACGGCGTGGAGGTACTGATGCCCCCGACGGACCAGGACTACGGCTCCCGGGAGTACATGGCCCGGGACGTCGAGGGCAACGTGTGGAGCTTCGGGACGTACGCGCCCGAGATAGCGGGCTGACGGCTCCGCGGCCCGGGCGCCGGCCCCGGCTGACGGCTCCGCGGCCCCGGGCGTCGCCCCTAGCTGCCGCCCGTGTGCACCTGGAAGGCGGCCCGGCGGACGGCCTTGGCCAGGGCCGGGTCGGGGTGTGCGGCGGCGAGGGCGACCAGCACCTGCACGGTGCGCGGATGCCCGACCGCGCGTACCTCCTCCAGGAGCATCGGGACGGTCGGCTGCACCGCGGACTCCAGGTGGCGCACCAGCAGCGGCGCCTCCCCGTGGTCGGCGACGGCGGCCGCGGTGTCCACCCACAGCCAGGTCGCCTCCTCGCGGGTGAGGACCTCGTGGGCGTCCTCGGGGTCGGCGCCGTCGTGCTCGGCCAGCCACAGCAGCGCGTACGGCCGAAGCGTGGGCTCGTCCAGCACGGCTCGGACGTCCGGCTCGGCGGGGGCGCCGACCACGCGCAGCGCCTCGAAGGCGAGGCCGCGCAGCAGGGCGTCCTCACCGCGGGCGGCGCCGAGGAGTTCGGTGACGGCGCTGCCGACGGGGCGGGCGGCGAGCCAGGCGCGATACTCGGCGCGGGCCGCGTTCGGGCGCAGCTGGGCGCAGCCGCGGAGCATGTCGTCGGCGGCCTGCTCGATGTTCCCGGCGGGGCTCTGCGCGGCGACGCAGATCTGCTCCAGCTTGACCCAGACGGCCCAGCTGCCGAGGGGTGTGAGCGTGGCCTGGCCGTCGCCGTAGGTGAGGGCGCCGACGGAGGCGAGGGCGCGCAGGGCCCAGTCGAGCAGGGGGGCGAGCGGGGCGTCGGTGGGCTCCGGTTCGGCCGGCGGCTCGGGCTGGGGGCCGTAGGGGATCTCGCAGCGGGCGGTGCGCAGCTCGGTGACGCGCTGCTCCAGGAGGTCGAGGAGCTGCTCCTCGGGGACCGGCCCGGCCGACAGCTGGAGGAAGGACAGCGCCTGCGGCATGGCGGAGACGACCTCGGCGACGGCGGCGGGCTCGTGCTCCTCGGGCTCCGGGTGGGCGAGCGACCAGGCGTCGAAGAGCGCGACCCAGCCGCGCAGCACGGCGCTGTCGTCGCGGTCCCAGGCGCGCAGCCGCCAGCCGGGGCGGGCGCTGTCGCCGTGCACCTCGACGAGGCCGGCGAGGCGGGCGGTGTCCCAGTCGGCTCTGACCTGAGCGGGTGTCAGGCCCAGTTCGCGGGCGGCCCGTTCGGCCGTCGCGTCGGAGAGGGTGGCCTTGCCGTCATCGGTGGCGCTGTCCCGGCCGGGGCCGAGCGCGGCGTCGGCCCAGCGGGCGACGCGAGCCGCGTCGGCGAGACCTGAGCGTGCCATTCTGGCCAGCTCCGCCGGTGCCGGAGTGCCCTCCGGGGGGCGGGGCGCGGGGCGGCGCGAGCGCCGCTGGTTCATCGCTGGTGGGGCGGCGGCCAGGGGTCGCGGGCGGACGAGTCGAAGCCTGGAGTCGCGCGGGATACGGGACGTCACGGGTGCAGTCTTCCGGTTGACGGTCCGAAAACCCAAACGGAATGTCACGGCGGGCGACGGGGATGGCCAACGCACCGGTGCGCGGGAGTGGCCGAGGGCCCGGAATCGGCCAGTGGTACGACGCTAAACGGAATCCTCGCGACCGGTCGGCGGAGGGGCGGCGGCATGCGGTTGCGACGGGGCGAAGGGGGCGTGAACGGGGGTGCGTGAGAAGCCGGAGCGGGAGGCGGGGTCGGCGGGTGGGCGGGAGCGGCGTCACATGAGGGGGGTCAGGAAGCGCCGGAGGGCTTCCTCGTAGGCCTCCGGGTCGGCGTTCCACATGGCCCCGTGGGGTGCGTTGCGGACGGTGCGCAGGGCGACCGTGCCGGGGCGGGCGCCTGCGAACCGGCGGGTGAGCTGCCAGGGGGCGACGGCGTCGTCCGGGCCGTGGATGACGAGCGCCGGGACGCTCGGCCCGCCGGTCGGTGCCGGGCCCGCGGCACGGCCGCCGGACAGGCCGGTGCGGCCCTGTGCGGCCCGGACCGCGAGGGGCAGCAGCGCCCCCGGGGTGCGACGGGCCGAGGCCAGGGCGCGCAGGGTGGTCTCCCAGGCGAGCACCGGGGAGTCCAGGACGAGCCCGGAGACACGGTCGCGCAGCCCCGAGTGCGCGGCGGCACGCAGGGCCATGGTGGCGCCGGTGGACCAGCCGTGCAGGACGACCTGGCGGGCTCCGTGGCGCACGGCGTAGCGGATGGCGGCGTCGAGGTCGCGCCACTCGGTCTCGCCGAGGTGGCTGAGGCCGTCGGGCGGGCGGGGCGCGCCCAGGTCGCCGCGGTAGGCGAGGGCGAGCACCGGGAAGTGGTTGCGGTGCAGGAACGGCATGACGTTCATGGCGAGTTCACGGGTGGCGCCCAGGCCGTGCACGGCGATCACCCAGGTGTCCCGTTTGCCCGGCACGAACCAGGCGGGCAGGGCTCCGAGTTCGCCGGGGACGTCGACGTCGGCGTGTGCGAGTCCGAGGGCGGCGCCCGGGTTGCCGACGTACACGTTCGGTGTGAGCCAGACCTTGTCACCGGGCTTCAGCGTGCCGTGGGTGACGCTCTCCAGGCGGCGCACGACGGCGTCCACGGGGTGCGGTGCGCCGGTCAGGACCGGGCCGACGACCGCGTGCGAGCCGTTGCCGGACAGGCCGTAGCGGCCGGGGCGCAGGGCGGCGAGGTCCCGGGTGAGGCTGATCTGCCCGGCGGCGGTGCCGTGCACGGTGAGCCGGGGTTCGGTGGGCAGGGGCCGGCCGGGGGGCGCCTTGAGCGCGGCGTCGCTGGCGAGCCGGCCGGCGGCCACCGCGGCGGCACCGGCACCGATGACGGCGGTGACGGCAGCGGCCGCCGCTCTGACAGTGCGCACGGCTCCAGTGTCCCGGCCGGTTCCGCGGGCGACCAGTGGGGCGGAGCGGCGGGGTGACCTCCGCGGCGGCCGCGGGGACGGCTCAGCCCCGCTGGCCATAGCCGCGCAGGCGCTCCTCCACCTCCGTCAGCTGTTCCCGGGACAGCAGGCTCGGGGCCTGGCCGGGCACCGAGGAGGCGGTCAGCCACAGGCGGCACATCCACTCCAGCTGGGCGGTGCGGTCGTAGGCCTGGGCGAGGGTGGTGCCGTGGGTGACGGTGCCGTGGTTCCGGAGGAGGCAGCCGGAGCGGCCGTCGAGGGCGCGGAGCATGTTCTCGGCCAACTCGTCGGTTCCGTAGGTGGCATACGGGGCGACTCGGACGGGGCCGCCGAGCGCCGCGGCCATGTAGTGGATCAGGGGGAGCTCGCTGACGAGCGTCGAGACGGCCGTCGCGTGGACGGCGTGGGTGTGGACGACGGCCCGAGCGCCGGTCGTGCGGTAGACCGCGAGGTGCATGGGCAGCTCGCTGGTGGGGACGAGGGTGCCGAGGACCTGCCGGCCGTCGAGGCCGACGCCGGTCACGTCGTCCGGGGTCAGCCGGTCGTAGGGGACGCCCGACGGCGTGACCAGGACGGTGTCCCCGACGCGCACGGAGACGTTCCCGGAGGTGCCGACGACGAGTCCGTCCGCGACCGTCCGGCGGGCCGCCGCGACGAGGTCCTCCCAGGCGCTCGCCTCCTCGGGGCGGGCGCTCCTGCGCCGCGGCTCCCCCGCGTCCCGTCCGCGCTCCCCCGCGTCCCGTCCGCGCTCCCGTGCGTCCCGTCCGCGCTCCCGTGCGTCTTCCGTGCCCCGCTCGTCGCCTCGCTGCTCAGCCATGCCGCGATCCTGCCAGGCAGGGGTCCAACGCGCTGCCGGCCGGGGGCTCTTCAGGCCGGAAGCCGACGGTCCGTAAAGGTGACCGACGGTCCGGGGGAGTCGCCGTGCGTATACGAAAGGAGTACACATGCCACGGCCACGGCGGCGGAACCCTGCCGGGTGCCCAGAACCCCTTCACCGGGTCACTCGATCAGCTGAAGAGGACGCGCGGGGCGCCCGGCCACGGGGCGCCGGGGCGGCCCTCCCGAGACGTCGCCCGGACCCCCCTGTGCGGTCACCCCTGCGCCCCTCCCAGTTCATCTCCCGTTCACTCAGGTTGCCTACGGTCGTCCAGCCAACGACCTCGAACGATTGCCTGGGTAAATGGAAAGCTTCTCGCTGATCCTCGCGATTGTGGTGGTAACCGCACTCGCGTTCGATTTCACGAACGGTTTCCACGACACCGCGAACGCGATGGCCACCACCATTTCCACGGGCGCCATGAAGCCCAAGGTTGCGGTGGCCATGTCCGCGGTCCTCAACCTGGTCGGCGCCTTCCTGTCCGTCGAAGTCGCCAACACGATCTCCAAGGGCCTCGTCGACGAGGCCGGCATCCGGCCCGAGGTCATCTTCGCCGCCTTGGTCGGCGCGATCCTCTGGAACCTGCTGACGTGGCTGGTCGGTCTGCCGTCCAGCTCCTCGCACGCTCTCATGGGCGGTCTGATCGGCGCCACGATCGCCTCGGCGGGCGTCGGCGCGGTGCACGGTGACGTGCTGGTCACCAAGGTCCTGATCCCGGCGATCGCCGCCCCGCTGGTCGCGGGCATCGCGGCGATGCTCGGCGCCCGGCTGACGTACAAGCTGGGCAAGCGGGCCGAGGACACGGAGTCCGCCAAGAAGGGCTACCGGGCCGGCCAGATCGCGTCGGCGGGCCTGGTCTCCCTGGCGCACGGCACCAACGACGCGCAGAAGACCATGGGCATCATCACCCTCGCCCTGGTCGCCGGCGGCACCCTCGCCCCCGACTCCGACCCGCCCATGTGGGTCATCCTCTCCGCGGGCATCGCGATCGCGCTCGGCACCTACCTGGGCGGCTGGCGCATCATCCGCACCATGGGCAAGGGCCTGACCGACCTCCAGCCGCAGCAGGGCTTCGCCGCCCAGACCTCCGCGGCCACGGTCATCCTGGCCTCCTCGCACCTCGGTTTCTCCCTCTCCACGACGCACTCCGTCTCCGGCGCCGTGATGGGCGCGGGGCTCGGCCGCAAGGGCGGTGTCGTCCGCTGGTCGACCGCGACGCGGATGTTCGTCGCCTGGGGTCTGACGCTGCCGGCGGCGGCCCTGGTGGGCGCTCTCGCCGAGTACGTAACCGGCTTCGGCGCCTGGGGCACCGCGGTGGTGGCCGTCTTCCTCGTCGTCTCCAGCGCGGCCATCTGGAAGCTGTCGCGGCGGGAGATCGTCGACCACACGAACGTCAACGACACCGACGACGCCGAGCCCGCGGGCGTGGTGACCACGGCGATGGCCGCGGTCACGCCGCCGCCGGCCGGCACGCCGGCGGAGGAGCCCGTGCCGTCGTTCCCCGCCCAGGCCACCGCCGAGCGGACGGCCTCCACGACCACCTCGGTCTGACCCCGCCCACCGGCAACAAGGAAGAGTCTCCGATATGAAGATCGACTGGGCGGCCCTCGGCTCCGTGTTCGGCGTCAGCCTCGTGGTCACCGTGGCTCTCGTGGCCCTGTTCACCCTCGGCATCACCGGTCTGTCCCGCCGCGAGCGGGCGGTGGCCCAGGGCGGGTCCGCGGGCCTCGCGGTCACCGGCGCGTACGCGTGCTTCGCGGCGTGCGCGGCGGCTGTCGGGTACGGGATCTACCTGATCGTGGCCTGAGGGCCTGACGTCCCATCGTGTCCGCCGGGCGGTACGGAACTTCGGTTTCGTGCCGCCCGTTCGTCGTGTCTACGGGAGGGGACGATGTGGGGTTCTCCACACTCTCCCCTCGCAGGTCAACGGCAAGTTGACGGCGGTTCGCGGCCGTGGTGGACTGCCGGGGCCAATACGGCGGCAGGAGAGGAAGCCGGTGCGATTCCGGCGCGGTCCCGCCACTGTCACCGGGGTAGTGATCCCCGGGAGCCAGGAACTCTCACCGCCGGTCTCGTCGAACCAGGGCGTGGACACCCTGAGTGAGGACACGTATCGCCATGCGCGGCTGCCGATCGAGGTTCACCACCCCACCCCCGCCCGCCCTGCTGGCCGGCTGAGCCCATGGGTGCCGGTCGCGTCTTCGCGTACGGTGCCGCCGCCGGTCTGATCGGTGACCTGCTGCTCGGTGATCCTCGCCGGGGGCATCCGGTCGCCGCGTTCGGACGGGCCGCGGGCGCCGTGGAACGGGTGCTGTGGCGGGACCACCGCGGGTGGGGCGCGCTGCACACCGCCGTGTGTGCCGGAGGGGCCGCCGCCCTCGGGTCCGTCGCCGCGCGGGCCGTGCGGACCTCCCCCGTCGCGTCCGTCGCGCTGACCGCAGCCGCCACCTGGGCCGTCGTCGGGGGGACTTCGCTCGCCCGGGAGGCGCGGACCATCGGGCGCGCCCTGGAGGCCGGGGACGTCGAGGCGGCCCGGGCGCGGCTGCCGCATCTGTGCGGCCGGGATCCACAGGCCCTCGACGCCGACGGCATGGCCCGGGCCGTGGTCGAGTCCGTCGCCGAGAACACCTCCGACGCGGTGGTGGGGGCGCTGGTGTGGGGGGCCGTCGGCGGGGTGCCGGGGCTGCTCGGGTTCCGGGCCGTCAACACCCTGGACGCCATGGTCGGGCACAAGTCGGCCCGCTACCGCCGCTACGGGTGGGCCTCCGCGCGCCTGGACGACCTCGCGGGGTGGCCCGGTGCGCGGCTGACCGCCGTCCTCGCCGCCCTGGCCGGGCCGGATCCGCAGGGGGCCGTGCGGGCCTGGCGGGCCGATGCGGCGCAGCATCCGAGTCCCAACGCCGGGCCCGTGGAGGCCTCGTTCGCCGGGGCGCTCGGGGTGCGGCTCGGCGGGACGCTGTCGTACGGCGGGCGGGTGGAGCACCGGCCCGTGCTGAACACCCGGGGTCGGGCCGTCGGCACGCACGACGTCGAGCGGGCCGTGCGGCTGTCGAAGCGCGTCACGTGGCTCGCGCTCGGGGCGTGCGCCGGTGCGCGGTTGCTGATGAGCGCGCGGTCAACGAGAAGGGGGAAATGACATGAGCGGTGGGCTTCTTGTCGCCGGTACGACCTCCGACGCCGGCAAGAGCGTCGTGACCGCCGGGATCTGCCGGTGGCTGGTGCGGCAGGGCGTGAAGGTCGCACCCTTCAAGGCGCAGAACATGTCCCTGAACTCCTTCGTGACGACGGAGGGCGCCGAGATCGGGCGGGCGCAGGCCATGCAGGCGCAGGCCTGCCGCGTCGAGCCGGCCGCCCTGATGAATCCGGTGCTGCTCAAGCCCGGTGGCGAGCAGAGCAGTCAGGTCGTGCTGCTGGGCAAGCCGGTCGGGGAGATGAGTGCGCGCGGCTACCACGGCGGCCGGCAGCAGCGGCTGCTCGGGACGGTGCTGGACTGCCTGGAGCAGTTGCGGGGCACGTATGACGCGGTGATCTGTGAGGGGGCCGGTTCTCCCGCCGAGATCAATCTGCGGCGGACGGACATCGTGAACATGGGGATCGCCCGGAACGCCGGGCTGCCCGTGCTCGTCGTCGGCGACATCGACCGGGGCGGTGTGTTCGCCTCGTTCTTCGGGACGGTGGCGCTGCTGTCGCCCGAGGACCAGGCCTGTGTCGCCGGGTTCCTCGTCAACAAGTTCCGCGGGGACGTCTCCCTGCTGGAGCCGGGTCTGGAGATGTTGCACGGCCTCACGGGGCGCAAGACGTACGGCGTGCTGCCGTTCCGGCACGGGCTCGGGATCGACGAGGAGGACGGACTGCGCGTCTCCCTGCGGGGGGCCGTCCGGGAGTCCGTGGTCGCGCCGCCGGTCGGCGAGGACGTGCTGCGCGTCGCGGTCTGTGCCGTGCCGCTCATGTCCAACTTCACGGACGTGGACGCGCTGGCCGCCGAACCGGGCGTCGTGGTGCGGTTCGTGGACCGGCCGGAGGAGCTGGCCGACGCCGACCTCGTCATCGTGCCCGGCACTCGCGGAACAGTCCGCGCGCTGGAGTGGCTGCGCGAGCGGGGCCTCGCCGAGGCGCTGGTCCGCAGAGCCGCCGAGCAGCGGCCCGTGCTCGGCGTCTGCGGCGGCTTCCAGATCCTCGGCGAGCACATCGAGGACGACGTGGAGAGCCGCCGGGGCCACGTCGACGGGCTCGGGATCCTGCCCGTGCGGGTGCGGTTCGCCCGCGAGAAGACCCTCACGCGACCGGCGGGCGAGGCCCTCGGGGAACACGTCGAGGGCTACGAGATCCACCACGGCGTCGCCGACGTCACCGGAGGAGTCCCCTTCCTGGACGGCTGCCGGGTCGGCCAGACCTGGGGCACGCACTGGCACGGCTCGCTGGAGTCGGACGGCTTCCGGCGGGCCTTCCTGCGCGAGGTGGCGGCCGCCGCGGGCCGCCGCTTCGTGCCCGCGCCGGACACCTCGTTCGCCGCGCTGCGCGAGGAGCAGCTCGACCGGCTCGGCGACCTGATCGAACAGCACGCGGACACCGACGCGCTGTGGCGGCTCATCGAGTCCGGCGCGCCGCAAGGACTGCCCTTCATTCCACCGGGAGCACCCGCATGAGCACTGTGTTGTTGTTGTCGACCGCCGACACGGACCTGCTGGCGGCCCGGGCCGCCTCCGGTGCCGACTACCGGATCGGCAACCCGACCCGCGTGGACGTCCGGGAGGAGCTGCCGGCGCTGCTGGACGGGGCGTCCGTCGCCGTCGTCCGGCTGCTCGGCGGCAAGCGGGCCTGGGAGGACGGGCTCGCCGCGCTGAAGGCCTCCGGCGTCCCGACCGTGCTGCTCGGCGGCGAGGCCGTGCCGGACGCGGAGCTGATGGCCGAGTCGTCCGTCCCGGCCGGTGTCGTCGCGGAGGCGCTGAAGTACCTCGTGGAGGGCGGGCCGGAGAACCTGACCGAACTCGCCCGGTTCCTCTCCGACACCGTGCTGCTGACGGGCGAGGGGTTCGTCGAGCCGCGGAAGATGCCCGAGTACGGCGTCCACGGCGAGCGCGCCCGCGTGGAGGGCCGTCCGACCGTCGGAGTGCTCTTCTACCGGGCCCACGAGCTGAGCGGCAACACCGCCTTCGTGGACACCCTGTGCGACGCGATCGAGGCCCGGGGCGCCAACGCGCTGCCCGTGTACTGCGGTTCGCTGCGCGGGGCGGACGAGGGGCTGTACGAGATCCTCGGGCAGGCCGACGCCCTGGTCGCCACGGTCCTCGCGGCCGGCGGCACCCACGCCTCGCAGGCCTCGGCGGGCGGTGACGAGGAGGCCTGGGACATCGGCGCCCTCGCCGAGCTGGACATCCCCGTGCTCCAGGGCCTGTGTCTGACGTCCTCGCGGCAGGCCTGGGCGGACTCGGACGCCGCCCTCTCCCCCATGGACGCCGCGATGCAGGTGGCGATCCCGGAGTTCGACGGGCGGCTGATCACCGTGCCGTTCTCCTTCAAGGAGCAGGGGCCGGACGACGTGCCCGTCTACGTCGCCGACCCGGAGCGGGCCGCGCGCGTCGCCGGCATCGCCGTACGGCACGCGCGGCTGAAGCACAAGGAGAACGCCGAGAAGAAGCTCGCGCTGGTCTTCACCGCGTACCCGACCAAGCACTCGCGGGTCGGCAACGCGGTCGGGCTGGACACCCCGGCCTCGGCGGTGCGGGTGCTGGACGCGCTGCGGGACGCCGGGTACGTCGTCGAGGGGCATCCGGACGAGGGTGACGAGCTGATCCACCGGCTCATCAACGCCGGCGGGCACGACGTGGAGTGGCTGACGGAGGAGCAGCTGGCCGCCGCGCCCGCGCGGGTGCCGCTGGCCGACTACCGGGCCTGGTTCGACAAGCTCGACCCGGAGCTGAAGGACGCCATGACCGAGGCGTGGGGTGAGCCGCCGGGCAGCCTCTACGTCGACGGCGACGACATCGTGCTGGCGTCGCTCCAGTTCGGGAACGTCGTGGTGATGATCCAGCCGCCGCGCGGCTTCGGCGAGAACCCGATCGCGATCTACCACGACCCGGACATGCCGCCGTCCCACCACTACATGGCCGCCTACCGCTGGCTGGAGAACAGCTTCGGCGCCGACGCCATCGTGCACATGGGCAAGCACGGCACCATGGAGTGGCTGCCCGGCAAGGGCCTCGGGCTGAGCGGCGGCTGCGCGCCGGACGCGGTCCTCGGGGACCTGCCGCTGGTCTACCCGTTCATCGTCAACGACCCGGGCGAGGGCACCCAGGCCAAGCGGCGCGGGCACGCCACGGTCGTCGACCACCTCGTGCCGCCCATGGCCCGCGCCGACACCTACGGCGACCTGGCCAAGCTGGAGCAGCTCCTCGACGAGTACGCGCTCGTCTCCGACCTGGACCCGGCCAAGGCCCCGACCGTGCGTGCCCAGATCTGGACGCTGGTGAAGGCGGCCGAACTCCACCACGACCTGCACGTCGACGAGCAGCCGGACGACGCGGAGTTCGACGAGTTCGTCATGCACATCGACGGCTACCTGTGCGAGATCAAGGACGTGCAGATCCGCGACGGCCTGCACATCCTGGGCGGCGGGCCGGTCGGCGAGCCGCGCGTGAACCTCGTACTGGCCGTGCTGCGCGCCTCGCAGGTGTGGGGCGGGCAGGCGAACGCGCTGCCGGGGCTCCGGGCCTCGCTGGCGCAGCACTTCGGGCTGGTGGAGAAGGAACTGCTGGCCGAGCCGGGCGCTCCGGTGAAGGTGCCCGTCGAGCTGACGGACCTGGTGGACGGCCCGGCCCGCAGCGCCGCCGACGCGATCGACCTGCTGGAGCAGCTGTGCCGGCGGATCGCGGAGGGCATGGAGGAGCGCGGCTGGGCGGTCGACGGGAGCGCGGCCCTGGTCCGGGAGGTCCTGGGCACCGAACTGCCCGACGCGGTCGCCGTGCTGGAGTTCGCCTGCACCGAGGTCGTGCCCCGGCTGGAGAAGACCACCGACGAGATCGGGCACATCCTGCGGGCGCTGAACGGCGGCTACGTCCCGGCCGGCCCGTCCGGTTCGCCGACCCGTGGGCTCGTCAACGTCCTGCCGACGGGCCGCAACTTCTACTCCGTCGACCCCAAGGCCATTCCGTCCCGGCTGAGCTGGGAGGTCGGGCAGTCGCTCGCGGACTCGCTGGTGCAGCGGTACCTCCAGGACACCGGTGAGTACCCGAAGTCCGTCGGCCTGACGGTGTGGGGCACCTCGGCGATGCGCACGCAGGGCGACGACATCGCCGAGATCCTGGCGCTGCTGGGCTGCCGGCCGGTGTGGGACGACGCCTCGCGGCGCGTGACCGGGTTCGAGGTGATCCCGCTCGCGGAACTCGGCCGGCCGCGCATCGACGTGACGGTCCGCATCTCGGGCTTCTTCCGGGACGCGTTCCCGCACGTGGTGGGCCTGATCGACGACGCGGTGCGCACGGTCGCCGACCTGGACGAGCCGGCGGAGTCCAACTACGTCCGGGCCCACGCCGACCAGGACACCGCCGAGCACGGCGACCGCCGCCGGGCCACGGCCCGCATCTTCGGCTCCAAGCCGGGCGCGTACGGGGCCGGTCTGCTGCCGCTGATCGACGCCCGCAACTGGCGCTCCGACGCCGACCTCGCCGAGGTGTACGCGGTGTGGGGCGGCTACGCCTACGGGCGGGGGCTCGACGGGCGGGCCGCGCGCGGGGACATGGAGACGGCGTTCAAGCGGATCGCCGTCGCCGCGAAGAACGTCGACACCCGGGAGCACGACCTCGTCGACGCCGACGACTACTTCCAGTACCACGGCGGCATGGTCGCCATGGTGCGGCACCTCACGGGTGAGAGCCCCGAGGCGTACGTCGGCGACTCGGCCACCCCCGACCAGGTGAAGACCCGCACGCTCGGCGAGGAGACCCACCGCGTGTTCCGCGCCCGGGTGGTCAACCCGCGCTGGATGGCGGCCATGCGGCGGCACGGCTACAAGGGCGCCTTCGAGATGGCGGCGACCGTGGACTACCTGTTCGGGTACGACGCCACGGCCGGGGTCGTGGACGACTGGATGTACGAGAAGCTCAGCGCCGAGTACGTCTTCGACCCGGAGAACCGGGACTTCATGAAGAAGTCCAACCCCTGGGCGCTGCGCGGCATCACCGAACGGCTGCTGGAGGCCGCCGAGCGCGGACTGTGGGCCGAGCCCGACGCGGAGACGCTGGAGCGGCTGCGCGCCACCTACCTGGAACTCGAAGGCGACCTGGAGGGCGACGAGAAGTGAGCACCCCCTTTCCGTTCACGGCCGTCGTCGGCCAGGACGACCTGCGGCTCGCGCTGCTGCTGAACGCGGTGTCGCCCGCGGTCGGCGGTGTGCTGGTACGCGGCGAGAAGGGCACGGCCAAGTCGACGGCGGTGCGGGCGCTGTCGGCGCTGCTGCCCGAGGTCCCGGTCTTCCCCGGCTGCCGTTTCTCCTGCGATCCCGACTCCCCGGACCCGGGGTGCCCGGACGGGCCCCACGAGGCCGGCGGCGGTGCCGAGCGGCCCGCCCGCATGGTCGAACTGCCCGTCGGCGCCTCCGAGGACCGGCTGGTCGGCGCGCTGGACATCGAGCGGGCCCTGTCGGAGGGCGTGAAGGCCTTCGAGCCGGGCCTGCTGGCCGACGCGCACCGCGGGATCCTCTACGTCGACGAGGTCAACCTGCTCCACGACCATCTGGTCGACCTGCTGCTGGACGCCGCCGCGATGGGCGCCTCGTACGTGGAGCGCGAGGGCGTCTCCGTACGGCACGCCGCCCGTTTCCTGCTCGTCGGGACCATGAACCCCGAGGAGGGCGAGCTGCGGCCGCAGTTGCTCGACCGGTTCGGGCTGACCGTGGAGGTCGCGGCCTCGCGGGAGCCGGACCAGCGGGTGGAGGTCGTCAAGCGGCGCCTCGCCTACGACGACGACCCGGCCGCCTTCGCCGCGCGCTGGGCCGAGGAGGAGGCCGCCGTACGGGCGCGGATCGTCGCCGCGCGGGAGCTGCTGCCGTCCGTGCGGCTGGGCGACGGGGCGCTGCGGCAGATCGCGGCGACCTGCGCGGCCTTCGAGGTGGACGGCATGCGCGCCGACATCGTGATGGCGCGGACCGCCACCGCCCTGGCGGCCTGGGCCGGGCGCACGGACGTGCTCGCGGAGGACGTCCGGCAGGCGGCGCTGCTCGCGCTGCCGCACCGGCGGCGGCGCAACCCCTTCGACGCGCCGGGGCTCGACGAGGACAAACTCGACGAGACGCTGGAGGAGTTCGGCGGCTCGGACGACGACGACCCGGACCCGGACCCCGGCCCGGACGGGCCCGGCGGGGGCGGCGGGCAGCCCGAGCCCGACGACGCGCCCCAGGGCGACGGCGACGCCGCGGCCCGGCCCGAGGCCGGCGAGAACGGGCAGCCGCAGCCCTCGGGGGCCGGCGAGCAGTCGGCCGTACGGGCTTCCGAACCCTTCCGGACGAAGGTGCTGAGCGTGCCCGGGATCGGCGAAGGGGCCGCCGGGCGGCGCTCCCGGGCCCGGACCGAGCACGGGCGGACGACCGGGGCCCGGCGGCCCCGGGGCGCCCTCACCAAGCTGCACCTGGCCGCGACCGTGCAGGCCGCGGCGCCGCACCAGCGGGCGCGCGGACGGTCCGGGCCGGGCCTGGTCGTGCGCCGGGACGATCTGCGGCAGGCCACCCGCGAGGGGCGCGAGGGCAATCTCGTGCTGTTCGTCGTGGACGCCTCCGGGTCGATGGCGGCACGGCAGCGGATGAGCGCCGTGAAGGGCGCCGTGCTGTCGCTGCTGCTGGACGCCTACCAGCGGCGCGACAAGGTGGGCCTGGTGACCTTCCGCGGCACGGACGCGGATGTCGCGCTGCCGCCGACCTCGTCGGTGGACGCGGCGGCGGCCCGGCTGGAGACGCTGCCGACCGGCGGGCGCACCCCGCTGGCCGCGGGGCTGCTGCGCGCGCACGACGTGCTGCGCGTGGAGCGGCTGCGCGATCCCGCGCGGCGGCCGCTGGTCGTGGTGGTGACTGACGGGCGGGCCACCGGTGGCCCCGAGCCGGTCGCCCTGTCCGGGCGTGCGGCCCGGCTGTTCGCGGCCGACGGGGTCGCCTCGGTCGTCGTGGACTGCGAATCGGGGCCGGTGCGGCTCGGGCTCGCCGGGCAGCTCGCCGGTGAACTGGGCGGTACGGCCGTGACATTGGACGAGCTGCGGGCGGACAGCATCGCCGGGCTCGTGAAGGACGTGCAGAGGAGGGCCGCGTAATGCCGCAGGGACAGCCGAGTGTGGTGCCGGACGACGGACTGACGACCCGCCAGCGGCGGAACCGGCCGCTGGTCGTCGTGCACACGGGCGTCGGCAAGGGCAAGTCCACCGCCGCCTTCGGTCTCGCGCTGCGGGCCTGGAACCAGGGGTGGCCGATCGGGGTGTTCCAGTTCGTCAAGTCGGCGAAGTGGAAGGTCGGCGAGGAGAACGCGCTGCGGGTGCTGGGCGCCTCCGGCGAGGGCGGGTCCGTCGACTGGCACAAGATGGGCGAGGGCTGGTCCTGGGTGCAGCGCGATGCCCAGATGGACAACGAGGAGAAGGCCCGGGAGGGCTGGGAGCAGGTCAAGCGGGACCTGGCGGCCGAGACGTACAAGCTGTACGTGCTCGACGAGTTCGCCTACCCGATGCACTGGGGCTGGGTGGACACGGACGAGGTGATCTCCGTGCTGCGCGAGCGGCCCGGGACGCAGCACGTCGTCATCACCGGGCGGAACGCGCCGGAGAAGCTCGTGGACTTCGCCGATCTCGTGACCGACATGTCCAAGGTCAAGCACCCCATGGACGCGGGCCAGAAGGGCCAGAGGGGCATCGAGTGGTGAGTGCTTCCGTCCCACGGCTGGTCATCGCCGCGCCCTCGTCGGGCAGTGGCAAGACCACCGTCGCCACGGGGTTGATGGCCGCGTTCGCCGCGCGGGGGCTCGCCGTGTCCCCGCACAAGGTCGGGCCGGACTACATCGACCCCGGGTACCACGCGCTCGCGACCGGGCGGGTGGGACGGAACCTCGACGCGTACCTGTGCGGGCCCGAGCTGGTCGGGCCGCTGTTCCTGCACGGGGCGCGAGGGTGTGACATCGCCGTCGTCGAGGGCGTGATGGGGCTGTACGACGGGGCGGCGGGCGAAGGTGAGCTGGCGTCGACGGCTCATGTCGCGAAGCTGCTCGGGGCGCCGGTGGTGCTGGTCGTGGACGCGTCGTCGCAGTCCCGGTCGGTGGCGGCGCTGGTGCACGGGTTCGCCTCCTGGGACCCGGAGGTGCGGGTCGGGGGCGTGATCCTGAACAAGGTCGCCTCGGACCGGCACGAGGAGCTGTTGCGGGAGGCGTTGGAGCAGGCGGGGGTGCCGGTACTCGGTGTGCTGCGGCGCGTTCCCCAGGTGGACACGCCCTCGCGGCATCTGGGGCTGGTGCCGGTCGCCGAGCGGCACGCCGCCGCGGTGGAGGCGGTGGCGGCGATGGCGGCGCAGGTCTCCGACGGTTGTGACCTGCCGGCGTTGGAAGCCCTGGCACGTGCAGCCGGGGCCGTAGGGGGGGGGGGGGGGCCCCCCCCCCCCCCCCCCCCCCCCCCCCCCCCCCCCCCCCCCCCGCCGCCAACAGCCAGCGCCCCCCCCCACCCCCCGCCACTAAAGC
>NZ_JBEZWN010000070.1:0-35747 GCF_040637495.1 Streptomyces sp. NPDC029044 | reverse complement strand
CCTCAACGAGTATGGCAACCGGCTCACCCCCGAGCAGCGCAAGCACCTCAGCAGCGGTGGCATCTGGGGCACCGAGTTGGTCAGGAACACCGCCCGTCTCGCCGCGATGAACCTATTCCTGCACGGCATCGGCCAGCCCACCGGGCCCAGCCTCATCCATGACCGTGACGCACTGATCGCCCCACCCACCAAGCGTGCGAGCCTGGTCCTGGCGAACCCGCCCTTCGGCAAGAAGTCATCGATCACCGTCTACGGCGACGACGGCTCCGCCGCCCGCGAGGCGATCGCCTACGAACGACGTGACTTCTGGGTCACAACGACCAACAAGCAGCTCAACTTCGTCCAGCACATCGCCTCGCTGCTGGAGATCCACGGGCGGGCTGCGGTCGTGGTCCCGGACAACGTCCTCTTCGAAGGTGGCGCGGGTGAGACCATCCGTCGTCGTCTGCTGAAGGAGTACGACGTCCACACGCTGCTGCGCCTGCCAAAGGGCATCTGGTATGCGCCAGGCGTTATGGCAAACGTCTTGTTCTTCGAGCGCAAGCCGGCCCGTCCCGAGCAGCCGTGGACCGAGAGGCTGTGGGTCTACGACTTCCGTACCGCCCAGCACTTCACCCTCAAGCAGAACCCGCTCACCCGAGCCCACCTTGAGGACTTCGTACAGTGCTACAGCGCCGACGACCGCTCCAAGCGTGTCGAGACGGAGCGCTTCAAGGCGTACACGTACGAGGAACTGATCGCCCGCGACAAGGCCACCCTCGACATCACCTGGCTTCGCGACCCGAGCCTCGACGACGCGGACAACCTGCCCGCGCCCGAGGTACTCGCCGCCGAGATCGTCGAGGATCTTCAGGCCGCGCTGGAAGAGTTCGCCGCGATCGCGGAGACGTTGCAGCAGGCGCGAGGGGAAGGCCCGGCGGTGAAAGCGGCTCCCGTCGCCGACTGACGTGCATACGTGGCCTGCACCCCCGAGATTCGGGTGCGGGCCACGTCCGTTCACCCCCGTCAGCACCCAGCGGCGTACGGCAGAAAGGTCGCCCAGGTAGTGGCGGTGAGGACGAGGCGGGAACCGTCTGGGATCTTGGAGTCGCGCACGTGGACGGTTGCCAACGTGGTGGCGACCTCAACGCAGGAAGGACCGTCGTCCGAGCTGTAGCTGCTCTTTATCCACCCCAGCTTGCCGTCGGCTCCGTCAGAGGGCTTGAGGGTCATGACTCTCCCAGCACTTTCTCGATGAAGGCCAGCGACTCTCGTGGTGTGAGAGCCTGCGCCCGGATGATCCCATAGCGCATGTCGAGAACGGTGGTCTCTTTCGGGTCGATGATCACGCGGTTGGTGAGCTGGACTTCGTTCAGACCCACGGCGGCTCCGTCCTTGAGCTTGAGGAGTCGGAAGGGGCCGCCGAGGCCTGAGTTGTCCTCCCGGCTAAGGGGCAACACCTGTACGTCGACGTTCCGCAGGCGGGCTACTTCCGACAGCCGTTCGAGCTGGTTGCGCATCACCATCTTGCCCCCGATCAGGCGGCGCAGCGTCGCTTCGCACAACACAAAGCTGAGAAGGGGGCGAGCTGTTGGGGTGCTGAAGATCTCCTGACGACCCAGCCGAGCGGCTACCCTCTGCTCCAACTCCTCTTCTCCGAACTGTGGCCGCCGAGAGCTGAACACTGCTCGCGCGTATGCCTCGGTCTGCAACAGCCCATCGATGACGCAGTTGTTGTAAGAGCAGATCTCGATGGCTTCCGCTTCTAGGCGCTTCACGTCTCGCACCTTTTTCGGGTATCGGGCTTCCGCCACGTCCCCCTTCATCGCCGCGATCCTGCCGCCCGCCCTCAGTGCCTCGTCCGCCGCGTCCAAGTACTCCGGCCGCGGAATCCTCCGCCCTCGCTCCACCGAGGAGACCAGCTCCTCCCCGTACCCGATCGCCGCCCCGAACTCCGCCTGAGTAAGGCCGGCCGCCTCCCGCCACAGCTTCAACTGCCGTACCACCGTCCGCATCACGGCCCCGGCCTCGTCGTCCAGCCTTGCTTCCCACTCGCTCATGCGCGCCGCCCTCCCGTCGCGTGCCCATCCCCGGAGCAACTTCGGCCGCCCGCGCCCGGTCATCCCGGGCAGCCCGGACAGAAACCGGACACCTCACGGACAGCCGTCGGCCGCACGGGCCGTCCCTCTTCACAGCTTACGCACGCGTGAACACGCTGAGTGATGTGAATCAGGAAACCGCCGTACCACGGATCTCGCTCCACCAGTTCACCGTGCCGCTGTCCGCCACCCGCAGGGGCGCGCGTCTCGCCCGCTTGCTCGCCACCGAGCAACTGGGCTCCTGGGGACTGCCCTTCGACCCGGCCCGGCTGATCGTCGCCGAGCTCGCCACGAACGCCGCCGTGCACGGCCGGCTCTCCGGGCGGAGTTTCCGGCTCGGGCTCATCGTCACAGCGCCTGCCACTCTCCGTATCGAGGTCACCGATGCCCGGGGCGAGCGACTGCCCACGCGGGCGCGCGGGACCGCAGGGGCAGAGCCCACCGAGGCCGGTCACGGTCTGCTCCTGGTCGAGGCTCTGGCCGACCGCTGGGGCGTGCGAACAGGCCCGGCGCCGTGCAAGACCGTGTGGGCCGAACTTGATCTCGGTGCTCCAGGTGACCCGCCGCCGATGTGCCCATACCGGAGCCTGGAAGCACGTGGACCGGTGAGGTGCGGGCCGGGGTGGCGGGCGGTAAAAGACCAAAGAACTCGGGGAAAACCCTCCCAACCAACCAAACCCGCCTACGTCACCCGGGCGGGTGAAACCGGTGGGTGCGAGTGGCGCGATGGCCGTTCGGGCGTGCAGTCTCGCCCCCAGGCAACATCACAACCCCACACATGCATCGGCCCTCGCCGGGACTGCAATCCCAGTGCGAGGGCCTGACCATCGAGGAAGAAGGCCCTTCCCCATGGCTGAGAAGCAGCCTAACGCTGCCGCGCGCCCGAAACAGGAGCTTCGGCAGACGACCACCCACTCCGGTGTCACCCACGTACGGGCGTACCAACCCGATCGGTACACGATCGTCGGTAACCACCTCGCGCAGCACCGCGAGCTGTCGCTGACCGCCATCGGGCTGGCCACTCACATCCTGTCGCTGCCGGAGGGCGCCCCGGTCGACATCCGCAGCCTCGCCGAGCGCTTCCCAGAAGGGCGGGACCGGATCGCCTTCGCCCTGCGGGAGCTGGAGGCGCGCGGCTATCTGGAGCGGGTGCGGGAGCGCACGGAAGCGGGCCGCCTGTACACGCGGACGTACGCCCACCATGTCCCCGCCGCCAGGACTGCCGCCCGTACCGCCGACGGTCCCGTGATCGGTGCGCAGGCCGGAGAAACGACCCAAGAAGACGACCAAGCCTCCGACCCGCTGGACGCGCCCTCGCTCGGCGGGGGACAGCCCGCCCCTCAAGCGTCACCCACCCCGCCGGAGACGCGCGGCTCCGAGCACACGGCCCCCGGCCGGCACCACGACAAGGCCGTCGCCCTGCTCGCTGGCCTTCGCCGCACCGACGACCGCCTCACCCTCTCCCGGCGGCAGGTGGAGCGGCTCGCTCCCGCCGTCGCGGCCTGGTTCGACGGCGGTGCCACGACCGCCGTCGTCCACCGCGTCCTGACCGCCGACCTCCCCGATGACATGCGGCACCCGGCCGGTGTGATCGCCCACCGCCTTGAGCACTTGCTGCCGCCGCCTCTGCCCGCGAACCCTCCCGTCGTGTTCACGCATGCCGGAACTGCCCGCTACCGTCCCCACCCCTTCCAGACGTGTGACGGCTGCGAACGCGCCTTCCGCGCCCCGCACGCCGGTCGATGCCGAGACTGCCGGTCCGTATCGGAGCCGCCGACAGCAGGCGGTGTACCTCGCGCTGCTTGAAACCGGCTGCGGCTACGCGGGAGTCACCGCGTGGCCGTAGCGCAGGAGGTTGTCCGGGTCGTAGGTGGCCTTGTCGTGGCGTAGGCGGGCGTAGACCTCCGGGGTCCAGGCGCGGGCGCGGTCCTGCTCGTCGCCCGGCGTGCCGTGGATGTTGACCATGGTGTGGCCCGTCCCGTACGGGGCCATGGCCGTGTAGAGGCGGCGGGTCGCCTGTTCGACGGCCTCGGCCACGGGTGGGGCGGGCATGATCCCGACCGACTCCATGAAGTAGCGGGCGTCGCGGGCGCAGACGGCGTCCTCGACGGCGGACGGGCGGGACAGCGCGCCGCCCATGTGCCGCAGTGAGGCTACGAGCAGGGGGTACTCGGTGCCGGCTCCGGGACCGACCTCCTCCAGGAACGTGGTGACGGCGTCGGAGGGCAGGTCGCGCAGGAGCATGCAGCACTCCCGTGCCGGGAGCGGGTCCTGGGGCTCCATGTGGATGCGGTCCAGGGCCGCGTGGTCCATCTCCTCGACCATGTCGACGGCCACCGGGGCGGCCTCGCGCAGCGGCGCTATCAGGGCTTCGCCGTCCGCGGGGTCGCCCGGCCAGGCGATCGCGACCCGGGCCCAGAAGCCGCCGCGCAGGGGTTCCGGGATCTGGGGGATGGGCGGCAGGCGCAGGACCGAGAACATGCTGCACATCTCGTCCGGGACGGTGCGGGTCCAGTCCGTCCAGGTGCGCAGCAGGGTCTCCGTGTGTTCGGCGTGGCAGTGGATGCCGCCGCCGTAGAGCCGGGGCAGGGGCAGCAGTTCGGTGACGAGCGAGGTGACGACGCCTACGTTGCCCTTGCCGCCGCGCAGGGCCCAGAACAGTTCCGGTTCGTGCCGGGGGTCCGACTCGCGCAGGTTCCCGTCCGGGGTGACGACCTGGAAGGAGCGGACCAGGTCGGCGGCGAAGCCGTAGGCCCGGCCGAGGACCGGGAGTCCGCCGCCGAGGGTGTAGCCGACGACGCCCGCGTCGGTGGAGGTGCCGCAGAGCCCTGCCAGGCCGTAGGGGGCGGCCGCGGCCATGACGTGGCTCCACTTCGCGCCGGCGGCGATGGTGGCCGTGCGGGTGGTGGGGTCGACGTGGACGTCCGTCATGCGGGACGTGTTGATCAGCAGGCCGTGCTCGATCGGGAAGTTCGCGCCGTGGCCGGTGGCCTGGACGGCGACGGGGGTGCGGGTGGCGTGCGCCCAGCGCATCGCGGTGACGATGTCGTCGGGGCCGGTGGCGCCGACGACTACGTCCGGGGTGTGCAGGGAGGCCAGGTTGAAGCCGGTGACTTCGTCGGCGTAGGCGCGTTCGCCGGGGCGTACGACGGGGCCGTTGATCTCCGAGAGGGCGAAGAGGTCGGGCATGTGGTGGGGGGCGGTCATCGCGTCCTCCGTGGGGGCGGGTACGGAGGGACGGCGGCGGTGGGTGTGGCCGGCCGTCGGGTTCTTGTCCTGCTGTTTCAGGATGGACCTGGGGGTTGTCGGGCGCATTGTGGGGCGGTGGGCTGCGAGGTGCTCGGGGTTGTCGCTGGGGCCGGGTGGGTCCGCAGCCCGGCGTAGCGGGGTGCCGCTGCGCCCACCCGTGCCGCCCTTAGCGGCACGCATGCCCGCAGCGGGGCGGCACGCATGCCGGCAGCTGGGCGGCACGTATGCCCGCAGCGGGGGCCGGGGGCGGCCGACAGGGCGTCGGTATCGGGGGGTTTGGGGCGGGCGTAGCGTAGGGGCATGACGACGTATGGATCTTTTCCCGGTACTCGGCCGCGGCGGCTGCGGAGCAGCCCCGTGATGCGTCGGATGGTCGCCGAGACCCGGCTGCACCCTGCCGATCTCATTCTTCCGGCCTTCGTGCGGGAGGGCGTCGACGAGCCCGTGCCGATCGCCGCCATGCCGGGGGTCGTGCAGCACACCCGGGACAGTCTGAAGAAGGCCGCCGCGGAGGCGGTCGCGGCGGGTGTCTCCGGGATCATGCTCTTCGGCGTGCCGGAGGAGTCGAAGAAGGACGCGCTCGGGACGCCGGGGACCGACCCGGACGGCATCCTCCAGGTCGCCCTGCGGGACGTGCGGGCCGAGGTCGGCGACGACCTGCTCGTCATGTCCGACCTGTGCCTCGACGAGACCACCGACCACGGGCACTGTGGCGTCCTCGACGAGCAGGGCCGGGTCGACAACGACGCGACCCTGGAGCGGTACGCCGAGATGGCCCAGGTGCAGGCCGACGCCGGCGCCCATGTCGTCGGTCCCAGCGGGATGATGGACGGGCAGGTCGGGGTCGTCCGCGACGCACTCGACCAGATCGGGCGCGAGGACGTCGCGATCCTCGCCTACACGGTGAAGTACGCCTCCGCCTTCTACGGGCCCTTCCGGGAGGCCGTCGGCTCGTCCCTGCGAGGGGATCGGAAGACGTACCAGCAGGATCCCGCGAACGTGCGTGAGTCGCTGCGCGAGCTCGCCCTCGATCTGGAGGAGGGCGCCGACATGGTGATGGTCAAGCCGGCCGGACCCTACCTGGACATCCTCGCCCGCGTCTCGGACGCCGTGGACGTGCCGGTCGCCGCGTACCAGATCTCCGGCGAGTACTCGATGATCGAGGCCGCCGCCGAGAAGGGCTGGATCGACCGGGACCGGGCGATCATGGAGTCCCTGACCGGCATCCGGCGGGCCGGTGCGCGCAGCATCCTCACCTACTGGGCCACCGAGGTGGCCCAGAAGCTCAAGGAGCAGTAGGTCCCGGTCGTCAGTAGGACAGCGCGTCGTCCATGTCGCGCAGCCAGTAGGTGACCTTCAGGGTGCTGTCGTAGTACACGCCCTTGGCCGGCAGGGCCGGGACCGCCGAGGGGCCGCCGTCGCTGTTCGGCGTGTAGCCCTGGAAGCCGACCGTGAGCTTGCGGCCGGTGGTGCCCCACTCGCCGCTGCCGTCGGCCGCCGACAGCGAGACGCCCGCGTAGCCGGACTCGCCGGGGGCCAGGGTGGTCACCGCCTGCGGCCTGGAGTCCTTGATCGGCTGCGGGACCCACTGCATCTCGTCGAAGCGCAGCACCGGGTAGTAGGTGAGGTCGCACGTCTTCGAGCCGGTGTTCTTCACCGTGAGCAGCATGTGGTTGAGGGGGCGGGGGACCGGCTTCGCGGTGACGGTGGTGTTGGAGCCGTTGCAGGAGACGCGGGTGGCCGTGGGGCTCTTCGCGGCCTCCTTTGACTTCTTCGCGGCCTCCGCTGCCTCCGCTGCCTCCGTTGCCTTCGTGTCCTTCCTGTCCTTCGTTTCCTTCGTGGTCTGGGTGCCGGTCGTGCCGCTCGTGCCTCCGCCGCTGTTCGTGCCCTCGGCCGGGTGCGTCGCCGGGACCGTCGCCGAGGCCGGCTCGGACCGGGCGGCGCCCTCGTCCTTCGTGCCCGTGCCGTTCTGGCATGCCGTGAGGGCGAGGGCGGCCAGGAGGGCGACGGGGAGGGCGTGGTACGTGCGCATGACTGTGTTTCCTTTCGGACAAAGGCGGTTGGGAAGCAGGCCCGGGCGGGTCGCGCTGCCGGTGGTCCGGGAGCGGCGTGCTTGGATGACCAGAGCTTGTGCGGTGGTCCGTCCCGCCCGCCAGACCCTGCGGACGACCCGGGACGTTGGAACGCCCGCACATGCTCTGACCAGGGAGGACAGTCATTCCCTGGAACGGGGGAACGGGACACGGGGCATGGAGGAGCGGTGTCGGGAGGCACGGTCGCGGCTGATTTCGCCGCGCTGTTGGGGGAGTTGAAGGAGCGCTCGGGGCTGAGCTACGGCGTGCTCGCCAAGAGACTTCACATGAGTACGTCCACGCTGCACCGGTACTGCAACGGGGATGCCGTGCCGGCCGATTACGCGCCGGTGGAGCGGTTCGCCCGGCTCTGCAAGGCGTCACCGGGGGAGCTCGTCGAGCTGCACCGGCGGTGGGTGCTGGCGGATGCCGGGCGGGTGCGGAAGGGGAGCGGCTCTTCGGAGGCGACTTCTTCGGAGGCGACTTCTCCGGGCGCCGAGGTTCTCGCGCCCGAATCCGGCTCTCCGGACGGCGAGGGGGACGCGGACGCACCCGCGCGGCGGCGCCCCCGTCGTGCCCTGCTCGTCGGTGTCGCCGCTGCCCTGGTCCTCGGCGGGGTCGGTCTCGCCGTGGCCGTCCCCTCGGGTGGGGCGGGCGACGAGGGGCGGCGCGGCGCGGCGGCGGCCTCCGGCGGTGGCGGCGGGCAGGAGGGGAAGGACACGGCGGCGTCCGTGTCTTCGTCGGCCGGTTCCTCGTCCGCGGACAGCAAGGACAAGGGGAAGGACAAGGACGGGAAGGGGCGGCCGGCCTCCGGGACGCCCACCTCGGCCTCCCCCGGCAACGGCGATGGCAACGGCAACGGCGGCCGCACCGGCACCGGCGAAGGTAGCGGCACCGGCACCGGCCGGCCCGGGCGGGACACCACCCCCGCCCCCACTCCCCTCACCGTGGACACGGAACCGCACGCCTGGGAAAGCCCCTGCTCCCAGCGCTACTTGATCAATCTGCCGCCGGGACGGGTCGGGCCGCCGCCGCCGGAGCAGGACGCGCCCGGCTGGGTGGCGGCGACGGGGGCCGTGCCGTCGGGGGAGCAGTTCCTCAGGCTGACCGTGCAGGGGAAGGGCGAGGAGACCGTGGTCGTCAAGGGACTGACGGTCCGTATGGCCGGGAAGCGGGCACCGCTCGCCTGGAACGACTACGCCATGGGGTATCCGGGCGTCGGCTGTGGCGGTGGCGTGCCGAAGCGGTTCTTCACGATCGCCCTCGACGCCGCGCGCCCCGGTGTCGTGCCCGAGGCGGGGCACGCGAACTTCCCGTTCAAGGTGAGCGAGTCCGACCCGGAGGTGTACTACATCCGCGCCGACGCCTCCGCGTACGACGTCAGGTGGTACCTGGAGCTGCGCTGGTCCAGCGGCGACCGGTCCGGCACGCTGACCGTGGACGATCACGGCCGGCCCTTCCGTACGAGCGGTAACAACGGGCGTCCGGCGTACGAGTTTCCGCTGGGCGGCGAGAAGTGGGTGGCGGAGGGGACCACGGAATAGTCCGGGGAGGTTTCCCGTGGTGGTCGTGGCGCACGGGCACCATCAAATCCGTTGAACCGTTAGGTTGTTGACCGTCGTAGTGGTTGTCGATTGAACCACCTACTCTCAGGGAGACGTCGATGTCCGGTGCCCTCAGCCAGGATCCCGCCGAGCTGCAGAGGAGGATCGACAGCAGCAAGGCACATCCGGCCCGGGTCTACGACGTCTTCCTCGGCGGCAAGGACCACTACCCCGCCGACCGGAACGCGGCCGCCGCCGCGCTGGCCGCCAACCCGCGCGGGTATCTCGACGTACGGCACAACCGCGACTTCCTCCGGCGCGCGGTGACCGCACTCGTGGAGCAGGACGGCATCCGGCAGTTCCTCGACATCGGGACCGGGCTGCCCACCGCCGAGAACGTGCACCAGATCGCGCAGCGCGTCGCGCCCGAGTCGCGGGTCGTGTACGTCGACAACGACCCGGTGGTGCTCGCGCACGCCCGCGCCCTGCTGACCAGCGGTTCCCAGGGGCGTACGGACTACATCGACGCCGATCTGCGGGACCCGGTCCGCATCCTCGAACAGGCCGCCAAGACACTGGACTTCGGCCGGCCGGTCGCGCTCTGCCTGGTCGCGATCCTGCACTTCGTCGCGGACGAGGAGGCGTACCCCCTGGTGAGCGGGCTGCTCGACGAACTGCCCAGCGGCAGCCGACTGGTGCTGAGTCATCTCACCGAGGACCTCAACCCCGAGAACATCCGCGCGGTCCAGCGGACGTACACCGAGCGCGGGTTCACCTTCGTGCTGCGCTCCCGGGCCGACGTGGAGCGGTTCTTCACGGAGAACGGGCTGGAGATCACCGACCCGGGGGTCGTCCCCGCGCACCGCTGGCGGCCCGACCACGCGGCCCCCGTCCCCGAGCAGCCCGAGGAGTCCTTCCTCGCCGGACTGGAGGAGATCGAGAAGGTGCGCTACCGCGACATCAACGACGTCACGGACGCGGACATCAACGTGTACGCGGCGATCGGCGCCAAGGGCTGAGGCGCCGGTTCCCCGGCCGGTCCCCGTGCCGCCCCGGTGTCCGGATCCCGGAAACCTGCTTGTAGACGGCACGTATCTCCCTAGGCTGCGGGCACCAGGCGTCACCGCAGCCGAAGGAGCCGTGTCATGACCGTCGCCGAGCCCCCGCCCACCCGCTCCTCCGTGCCACCGCTCGCCGCACGGGCCCGGGCCGTGGGCGGCTCGCCCGTACGGGACATCCTGGCCGTCACCGCCCGCCCCGAGGTGATCAACTTCGCGGGCGGGCTCCCCGCACCGGAGCTGTTCGACGCCAAGGGCATCGCCGCCGCGTACGAGGCGGTCCTCGCCGAGGCGCCCGCCCGGGCGCTCCAGTACTCCACGACCGAGGGCGAACCCGCCCTGCGGGACGCGCTCGCCGCCCGCACCACCGCGCGCGGCCTGCCGACCGGGCCCGACGACCTGCTCGTCACCACCGGCAGCCAGCAGGCCCTCTCCCTGCTGACCACCGCGCTCGTCGAACCCGGGGACACCGTCCTCGTCGAGAACCCCTGCTATCTGGCGGCACTTCAGGCCTTCGGCTTCGCCGGGGCGCGGGTGCTGGCCGTGCCCGGTGACGAGCACGGCGTCGACCCCGGGGCGCTGGAGGAACTCGTCGTGCGCGAGCGGCCCAAGCTCCTCTACACCGTGCCCACCTTCCAGAACCCCACCGGCCGGACCCTGCCCGCCGGGCGACGCGCCGCCGTGGCCGCCGTCGCCGCCCGGCACGGACTGTGGATCGTCGAGGACGACCCCTACGGTGAGCTGCGCTACGAGGGTGAGCGCCTGCCGTGGATCGCCGCCCACCCGGGAGCCGAGGACCGGGCCGTGCTGCTCGGCAGCTTCTCCAAGGTCATGGCGCCCGGGCTGCGGCTGGGCTGGCTGCGGGCACCCGGGGAGCTGCGGCGTGCCTGTGCCGTCGCCAAGCAGGCCGCCGACCTGCACACTCCGACCGTCAACCAGCTCGCCGCGGCCCGCTACCTCGCCGACCACGACCTGGACGCCCATGTCGCCCGCGTCGCCGGTGTGTACCGCGAACGCCGCGACGCGATGCTCTCCGGGCTCGCCGCGGCGCTGCCCACGGGGTCGGTCTGGAACCGGCCCGAGGGCGGCATGTTCCTCTGGGCGCGCCTCCCGCAGCCGTACGACACGACGGCCCTGCTGCCGCGGGTGGTCCGGCAGAACGTGGCCTACGTGCCCGGCGCGCCCTTCTACGCCGGCCCGCCCGACCGGACGACCCTGAGGCTCTGCTTCGTGACGCAGACGCCGGCGGAGATCGGGGAGGGGCTGCGCAGGCTGGGGGAGGGGCTCAGTCCCACCAGAAGTGCCACACCGGCTGATTGAGGACCTGGTGCTCGGCGTAGGCCCGCAGGGTCGGATCCGCGCCCTGGTGGATGTTGTCCGGGCAGAACGCGAAGTGCTCGGCGGCCACGGCCTGCGCCGCGGCCGGGGTGGTGGGCGGCGTGGCCACGGACAGCAGCAGGTGGTCGAAGCCGAGGGCGACGACGCGTATGCCGAAGCGGTCCTCCCAGGAGCGGAGCACCGCGCTGAGGCGGGCGGTGTCGCCCTCGTGGTTCGCCGGGCCCGTCCAGCCGATCGCCGTCGGGACGTCCGCGCTGCGGCGGGCCGGGACGAGGGCGAGGCGGGGCTCCTTGAAGGGGCCGCCGTCCTCCAGCAGGGCGTCCACGAGGTCGCCGGCCGTGGTGTCCGGGTCCCGGTCAGGGCCGGCGGACTCGGCCGGGCCGGGCCAGGGGGCGCCTTCCGCGGCATGTTCCTCCCAGTACTCCGCCAGCACCTCCTCGGCGTCGTGGTCCCCGGGGTAGGACACCTCGCCGGGCATCAACTCCCAGCGGCCCGGGCCGCCATGGCCGTCGCCCGTCTCCAGGACCACCGGCAGGAGTCCCGCACGGCGGGCCGGTTCCAGTGCCGCCCAGCCGCCCGGAAGGGCCCGTCCGCCGGCGCACCACAGCAGCGGCTCGTGCCACGGGCCCTCGCAGGTGGTGTCGACCAGCGCACCGGTGGGGAGCCGAAGACCGAGGGAGCGGCCGCTCGGGTCTGCCGTCAGCCTCGGCAGAGGATTGGGAAGAGTCGCCATGGGGGTGACTGTAGGGCCGGGCACTGACAATCCGACCGGCCCGGTGGGCCCCCGTAGCGGACAGAACCTGGCCTATTGGGCTCCTACCGTACGGTCATGACCACTTCCCCGGAGAAGACGGACCTGCTGGCCGCGTTCGCGGAGCAGCGCGCGTTGTTGCTGATCACCCTGCACGGAGTCACCGACGAACAGGCCGCGCGGCGTACGACCGTGAGCGAGCTGACCCTCGGGGGCATCGTGAAGCACCTGGCCCAGGGAGAGGAGACCTGGACGCAGATCATGACCAAGGGCGACGGTGAACTGCCCGACGGCATGCTCGACATGGGGCAGTACCGCATGGCCGGCGGCGACACCCTCCCCGCGCTGCTGGAGCGCTACGCACGGGCCGCGCACGCCACCGAGGAGGCGGTGGCCGCGCTGGCGGACCTGGACGTCGGCGTGCCGCTGCCGAAGACGCCCTGGTCGCCGCCGGAGCCCGAGTACTGGTCCGCGCGCCGGATCCTGCTGCACCTGATCAAGGAGACCGCCCAGCACGCCGGGCACGCCGACATCATCCGGGAGGCCCTGGACGGCGCGAACACCACGGCCCGGCGCTGACCCGGCGGGGCCTTGTGGCCTGCCGTTCGGATCACGCCGCAGACGCGGGGCTCACCGGCGCTGACAGCACCGTCGATGTCCCGCGCGGCCTGATCCGAACGACAGGCTTCAGACGCGGGCGTCGAAGCACTCGCGGCCGCCTCCCGCCACCGGGCGGAAGCAGGCCCGGACCGTCGCGCCCGGCCTCGCCTCGGTCATGGGCGTGAAGACGTAGGACTGCGCGGCGACGCCGTCCCTGATCCTCGCGGAGTGGGCGGGGCCGCCGTCGGCCGCGTCCAGTTCCAGACGATCGCCGATCCGGGTGCTCCACATCCTCGCCCAGCCGGCCCCGCACCGGGCGCTGTAGCGCAGTTCGAGGTGGGCCCCGCCGGCCGTGCGGTGTGAGGCGAGGGTGCGCGGCTCCGTGCCGCACTTCATCTGCATCGGGCTCCTGCCCTCGCAGCCGGCCGCACGGCAGCGCGGCGACGGCACGGCGGAAGACGGTGCGCCGGGCCCCGAGTCGGCGGACTGGCCCAGCAGCAGGACCAGCACCACCGACAGACCACCGGCCGCCAGGGCACAGACCGAAGCGATCACCGCCAGGACCGCACCTCCGCCGCCACCGGCCCGTCCGGCCTCCGCCTCGCCGGCCGCGGGCCGGTCCGTGCGCGCCGGCGCCCCGCGGCCGCTCCACTCCGCCTCCGCCAGCTCCCACAGCGCCAGGCACCGGCCCTCCGGCTCGCCCGCCAGACGGCACAGCTCCCGCACCGCCTGGCCCGGCGGGAGCGTCTTGCCGTTGAGGTAGCGCTCCCAGGACGACTTGCTGAAGGTGGTCTTCGCCGCGAGAGCCGCCAGACTCAGGCCGGTTCCCGTCCTCAGCTCACGCAACGCGGAGGCGAGCCGGGCCCGTTCCGGGGACGGCCCGCCGGGCGGGGTGGACGTCATCCCCGCAGGGCCTTCCAGGTGTGGGGGCCGATGATGCCGTCCACGACCAGACCGGAACGCCTCTGCAAGCCCTGGACCGCGCGTCGCGTGTGCGGGCCGAAGATGCCGTCGACGACGCCCGGCGAGAGGCCCGCATCCCGCAGCAGGCACTGGGCCTCGGCCACCTCGGGGCCGGCGTGGCCCACCGCCAGGACGGCTGTCAGGGTGCGGCTGTTGCCCGCGTACCAGCGGCCGTCGATCCGTTCCGCCCGGCACGTGTACGCCGGGGTCTCCGACCGCTTCGGCGATCCGGGTGGTGCGGTGCCGGAGGCGGTGAGCGGGGCGGCCGCGGCCTCTCCCTCGCCGTCCGTGAGCCGCACGGCCAGCAGGATCGCCGAGCACACGGCCAGCACCAGGGCGACCGAGCCGGCGACGAGCGTGATGCGCAGGGCCCGGCCGTGGTGCCGGGGAGCGTCCGCACCGGCCGGTGCTCTCCGCCCCGTCACCGTGCCGGACGTCTCGCTCGCCACCTCGTGCAGCGCGAGCAGGCGCGCCGGGTCCTCACCGCCCAGCCGGGCCATCGCCTCCACGGCCTCCCTGGGCGGCACACACCTGCCGGACAGGTACCGCTCCCAGGAGGAGGTGCTGTAGCCCGTCTTGGCGGCCAGCTGACGCAGGCTCAGCCCGCTGTGGTCCTTGACCCGGCGCAGTCGCACCACCAACTGCCGTACGCGTGGATCCAGTTCTTCGGGCAGCCCTTTCCAACGCGACATGTTCCCCCCACTCGCGTGTCCGGACCGTGGTCAGCGGTCCCGTCACCGCCGCATTCTGCACCAGCATCCACGCGGCACCCCAGACATCGGTTGCGTTCCCCCTTCCCGCCCCCTACCGATTCGGCCACCGCCCGTCGCGGGCGTCCCGCGACACCGTCCCGGCGCTCCGTCCCGCCGCAGGTCAGCGCCCGGGACGTCCCACGAGTACGTCACTTCCGCGGCGACTGTGGTGGATGTGCGGCGCCGGGCCGCAGTCTCGTTGCGGAGCCGGCCGGTGCGGTCGGCCCGTCCACGAAGGGGGAACATCGTGAGCATGGTCAAGAAGCTCGCCGTCATGGCCGGGGGCATGGCACTCACCGGCGGTCTGCTGGCCACGGGGGCGGGCACCGCGGGTGCTGCGCAGGCCGCACCGCAGGCGGCGTCGGACTGTCCGTCGGGCTGGTTCTGCGTCTGGGCCGGCAAGAACTACACCGGCCGCATGCAGAAGGTCGAGGGCAGGAACGCGGACCTCACCGGGTTCGTCGTCTTCCAGGGCTTCAAGTCCTGGTACAACCACGGCAAGTCCTGCGACTACAAGTGGTTCACGGAGAAGAACTACCGCGGCGACAGCGGTGTCCTCGCCCGCGGCGTCAAGGGGACCGGCGACACCGTCTGGTTCCAGAAGTCCAACCAGTGGGTCAACTGCCGGTAACCGGCGGCCCGCGACAACGCCCGAGGGCGGCACTCAACGGGGGAGTGCCGCCCTCGGGGCCTGTCGTCAGGGGCCGGGTGTCAGGGCCGGGTGTCAGAGCCGCTCGGGCGTCCGGATGCCCAGCAGGCCCATGCCCTGGTGCAGCGTGCGGGCCGTGACGTCGCACAGGAACAGGCGGTTCTCGATCTGTTCCCGCGTCTCGGCCTTCAGGACCGGGCACTTGTCGTAGAACGTCGTGTACAGCGACGCCAGCTGGTACAGGTACGCCGCCAGCTTGTGCGGGGCGTACTCCGCGGCGGCTTCGAAGACCGTGTCGCCGAACGCGTCCAGGTGCAGACCGAGCGCCCGCTCCGCCGGGGCGAGTTGGAGCTCCGGGTGCGCGACCGGCTTCGTCTCACCGGCCTTGCGCAGGATCGACTGGATCCGGGCGTACGCGTACTGGAGGTAGACGGACGTGTCGCCGTTCAGCGACACCATCTGGTCCAGGTCGAACTTGTAGTCCCGGTTCGGCGACGTCGACAGGTCCGCGTACTTCACCGCGCCGATGCCGACCTGCGCGGCCCGCTCCTGGATCTCGTCCTCGGTGAGGTCCTGTGCCTTCTCCCGCACGACCTCGGCGGCCCGCTGCACCGCCTCGTCCAGCAGGTCCTCCAGCCGTACGGTCTCGCCCTCACGCGTCTTGAACGGCTTGCCGTCCGCGCCGAGCACCGTGCCGTAGCCCATGTTGTGCGCGGTGACGCCGTCGCTCAGCCAGCCGGCCCGCCGGGCCGTCTCGAAGACCATCTTGAAGTGCAGCGACTGACGGACGTCCACGACGTAGAGCAGGGACGAGGCGTGCAGGTCCTGGACCCGGTTGCGGATCGCCGTCAGGTCGGAGGCCGCGTAGCCGAAGCCGCCGTCGGCCTTCTGCACGATCAGCGGGACCGGCTGGTCGTCCTTGCCGCGGATCTCGTCGAAGAACACCACGAGCGCGCCCTCGGAGCGCACCGCGACACCCGTCTCCTCCAGGATGCGGGCGGTCTCGGGCATGCCGTCGTTGTAGGCGGACTCGCCGACGATCTCGTCGTCGCGGATCTCCATGTCGAGCTTCTCGAAGACGGAGTAGAAGTAGACCTTCGACTCGTCCACGAACTGCTGCCACAGTTCGAGCGTCTCCTTGTCACCGGACTGGAGGGCGACGACCCGCCCCCGGGCCCGCTCCTTGAACTCCTCGTCCGCGTCGAAGAGCGCACGCGACGCCTTGTACACCCGGTTCAGGTTGCTCATCGCCTGCTCGCCGTCGACGTCGGCCGCGGGGGCCAGCTCGCCGGGGTGCTCGAACAGGTACTGGATGAGCATGCCGAACTGGGTGCCCCAGTCGCCGATGTGGTGCCGGCCGATCGTCTTCTCGCCGGTGAAGTCGAGCATGCCGCGCAGGGCGTCGCCGATGACCGCCGACCGCAGGTGACCGACGTGCATCTCCTTCGCCACGTTCGGCTGGGCGTAGTCGACGACCGTGATGCCCGCGTTCTCCTTCAGCGGCACGCCGAGACGCTCGCCGTCCGCGTGCCGCGCGGCGAGGTTCTCGGTGATCGCCCGGTCGGCGATCGTGATGTTGAGGAAGCCGGGGCCGGAGACCTCGACGTCCTTGATCACGTCACCGGTGACGATGTTGCCGACGACCTCCGTCGCCAGTTCCCGGGGGTTCGACTTGGCCTTCTTGGCGAGGGCCAGGATCCCGTTGGCCTGGAAGTCGGCCCGATCGCTACGTCGCAGCAGCGGGTCGGCGTCGGCCTCCGGCCGGGTGGCCGACAGGGCGTTCGCGAGACGCTGCTGGACTTGATCGGTGAGCGACGTGACCGAGGTCATGGGATGGGTGCCGTTCTCCTCGTGGGAATCGATAGACCCGCTCAGTATCCCACGGGGGGTAAAGCGGTTTTCCCGGGCGGGATGCCGTCTGGGAGAATGGGCACCGGCCGTTGACCGTACGGCTGCCCTGGAGAAAGAAGGACGTGCCGATCGTGGCTCAGAGCACCGAGACCACCGACTGGGTCTCCCGTTTCGCGGATGAGGTCATCGAGGAGTCGGAGCGCCGGGCCCCGGGCAAACCCGTCGTCGTCGCGTCCGGACTCTCTCCGTCCGGCCCCATCCACCTCGGGAACCTGCGCGAGGTCATGACCCCGCACCTCGTCGCCGACGAGATCCGCCGCCGGGGCCGCCAGGTGCGCCACCTGATCTCCTGGGACGACTACGACCGGTACCGCAAGGTGCCCAAGGGCATCGCCGGGGTCGACGAGGACGCGTGGCAGCAGCACATCGGCAAGCCCCTGACGTCCGTCCCGGCGCCGAAGGGCTCCTCGTACCCGAACTGGGCCGAGCACTTCAAGGCCGCGATGATCGAGTCGCTGGCCGAGCTGGGCGTGGAGTTCGACGGGATCAGCCAGACCGAGCAGTACACCTCCGGCGTGTACCGCGAGCAGATCCTGCACGCCATCAAGCACCGAGGCGACATCGACGCGATCCTCGCCCAGTACCGCACCAAGAAGGCCCCGGCCAAGAAGCAGCAGGGGCAGAAGCCGGTCGACGAGGCCGAGCTGGAGGCCGCCGAGGGCTCCGGCGCGGCCGGTGAGGACGACGGCAGCTCCACCGCCGCCGGCTACTTCCCGTACAAGCCGTACTGCGGCAACTGCGAGAAGGACCTCACCACCGTCACCTCCTACGACGACGACTCCACCGAGCTGACGTACGCCTGCACCTCGTGCGGCTTCTCCGAGACGGTCCGGCTGAACGAGTTCAACCGCGGCAAGCTGGTCTGGAAGGTCGACTGGCCCATGCGCTGGGCCTACGAGGGGGTCGTGTTCGAGCCCTCCGGTGTCGACCACTCGTCGCCGGGGTCGTCGTTCCAGGTCGGTGGGCAGATCGTCGGCATCTTCGGCGGCAAGCAGCCCATCGGGCCGATGTACGCCTTCGTGGGCATCAGCGGGATGGCGAAGATGTCGTCCTCGCGCGGAGGCGTGCCGACCCCGGCGGACGCCCTGAAGATCATGGAACCGCAGCTGCTGCGCTGGCTGTACGCCCGCCGTCGGCCCAACCAGTCCTTCAAGATCGCCTTCGACCAGGAGATCCAGCGGCTCTACGACGAGTGGGACAAGCTGGACGCCAAGGTCGCCGACGGCAGCGCCCTGCCGGCCGACGTGGCCGCGCACACGCGCGCGGTGGGCACGGCCGCCGGTGCGCTGCGGCGTACGCCCCGGCCGCTGCCGTACCGCACGCTGGCGTCCGTCGCGGACATCACCGCCGGGCACGAGGACCAGGCGCTGCGCATCCTCAGCGAACTCGACCCGGACCAGCCGCTGACCTCGCTCGACGAGGCCCGCCCGCGGTACGACAGGGCCGAGGCCTGGATCAACACGCACGTCCCCGCCGACCAGCGGACCATCGTGCGCGACGAGCCGGACGCCGAGCTGCTGAAGTCGCTCGACGAGCAGGGCCGCGAGTCGCTGCGGCTGCTGCTCGACGGACTGGCCGGCCACTGGTCGCTCGACGGCCTGACGCACCTCGTCTACGGCGTGCCGAAGGTGCAGGCCGGGTTCTCCGCCGACGCCACGCCCAAGGAGCTGCCGCCGGAGATCAAGACCGCCCAGCGGTCGTTCTTCGCGCTGCTGTACCACCTGCTGGTGGGCCGGGACACCGGCCCGCGACTGCCCACGCTGCTGCTGGCGGTCGGGCAGGACCGGGTGCGGGTCCTGCTCGGTGAGTAGCCGGTGACGCAGAAGGGGCCCTCGTCAGCGAGGGCCCCTTCTCCTTCGGCGTCTCACGCGATGTGGTCCTCTTCCAGTTCCGCCGTGTGGCGCTTCTGGAAGCGTTCCGCGAGGGACTTCAGTTCCCCGGGGTTCAGCGTCGTGCCGTAGGTGGCCTGGATGTTGTCGCCGAGGGCGCGGGGCGTGGGGTAGCTGCCGTCTATCGACTGGCGGAACACCTGGTAGTACGCCTCCTCGTCCGGCTCGGGGGCCGGCGGGGTGCCGCCGCCGTCACCCAGTTCACGGGTGCGGTTCGGGCCCACCGGGATGGGGAAGCTGCCGGTGTCCTCCGGGGCGGGCGCCCGGTCGTACTCGGGCTGGTACTGCTCGGCTTCCTGCTGTTCGGCGATCCACTGGGCGTAGTGCTCGGCGGGGTCGTAGTCGGGGTTGTAGCCGCCCTGGTAGTCGACCTCGCGGGGGGTGTTGAACCAGGGGCTCTGATCCGGTTCGGGTTCGGGTTCCGGTTCCGGGTACTCGGCGTCGTGGTTGCTCTCCAGCTGAGGGCGCTGTCCGCCGGGAGGCGCCGCCCTCTGCGGGTCGGGCGCCGGGCCGACGGCACGATGGCCCGTGGCCAGGTCGGCCTGCTGCGGGGGCGGGGGTATCAGCGCCGGCTCTATGCCCGCCGCCGCCAGCCCCGCCGGAGCCGTCTCCGCCAGCGGCACCCCGTACCGCGCCAGCCGCAGCGGCATCAGGGACTCCACCGGCGCCTTCCTGCGCCACGCCCGCCCGAACCGGGAGCGCAGCCGGGCCTGGTAGACGAGACGTTCCTGCTCCAGCTTGATGACCTGGTCGTAGGAGCGGAGCTCCCAGAGCTTCATGCGGCGCCAGAGGAGGAAGGTGGGGACGGGGGAGAGGAGCCACCGGGTGAGGCGGACCCCCTCCATGTGCTTGTCGGCCGTGATGTCGGCGATACGGCCGATCGCGTGCCGGGCCGCCTCGACCGAGACCACGAACAGGATCGGGATCACCGCGTGCATACCCACACCGAGCGGATCCGGCCACGCGGCCGCGCCGTTGAAGGCGATCGTCGCCGCCGTCAGCAGCCACGCCGTCTGACGCAGGAGGGGGAACGGGATCCTGATCCAGGTGAGCAGCAGATCCAGGGCCAGCAGGACACAGATGCCCGCGTCGATGCCGATCGGGAAGACGTAGGAGAAGTTCCCGAAGCCCTTCTTCAGGGCCAACTCACGGACCGCCGCGTACGAACCGGCGAAGCCGATCCCGGCGATGATCACGGCACCGGCCACGACCACGCCGATGAGAACGCGGTGCATCCGAGTCAGTTGTGGCGCGGCCACCCGTTACTCCCCTCCCCTTGCCTGTTGTTGCGCGCAACAGGGTGGCACACATGTGCGGGGGACGGGTGGCCGGATCCCGCCGGGGCTGCTCAGCTCTTCGACGCGGGCTTCTTGGACGGCGAGGCCGAGGCATCCTTCGAAGGCTCGTCCGACGCGCCCTGGGAAGGCGACTTCGACGCCGGCTTCGACGCCGAAGCGGACGGGGCGCCGCCCGCCTTGCCGCCGCCCTCGCCGTTGGCCTCGGACACCGCGGCCACGGCCTCCTTGGCGGCCTTCTTCGCGTCCTTCAGCATGTCCTTGCCGCTCGGCGTCTTGTCGCCGGCCAGACCCGCGCCGTAGTAGTCCAGCGTGACCACGACGTTCTCGACGCGCGCCACGACCGTCTGCTGCTTGAAGGTGCCTTCCTTCTTCTTCAGGTCGTAGTGCACGGCCGTCGCCTGGTCGCCCGTGCCGGTAACCGGCTCCGTCTTGACGCTCTTGGCGCCCTCGACGGCCTGGGCCTCCTGGACCTGCTTCTCGAAGTGCTCCTGGGCCAGCTTGTCCGCCGGGCCACGCGTGACATCCGACTCGAAGCGCAGCATCGACACGTTCAGCCAGCGGAACTGCGACCCCTTCACGCCGTTGTTGTCGAGGCTGTTCCAGGAGCAGCTGCCCCGGGTCGAGATGTCGTCCGACTTGCCCTCCTTGCCGGACTTGCCCTTCGGGACGAGGTCCTCCAGCGTCTTCTTCGAGAGCACCTTGCACGGTTCCGGCAGCTTGCCGTACGCCGCCGCCTGCACCGTCGGCGACGGCTTCGCCGATGCCGACGCCGCGGCCTTCGCGGCCTTGTCCGTGCTGTCGCCGGAGCCGGAGTCCGAGGAGCAGCCGGCGGCGACCAGCATCACGGGGACGGCGGCCGCGCAGACAAGGACGCGGTTGCGGCGCTTCGCTCGCTGGTCTCTCCCCCAGTGCCTAAACGGCCTGGGTGGTGCCCCCACTTCTCGCTGTGCGTGTCGCTGCATGGTTCCTTCACTCATGACGCTCGTGGTTCCCTGCGGTCGGAACGGGTCCGAGTGGTCACCGTACGCGGTGAGGCAACCGTGTGTTCTTCCTTCGCGTGCTTTGCGGGCAGGGGTGAAGGGGCCGTGAAGGGGCCTCAGTCGCCCAGCGAATCCGCCAGCTGGGAGGCGAGTTTCTGCGCCCTGTCCTGCATTTCCTTGCTGTCCGGCACGACGCCGACGGTCGTCGGCTGCTCCGCGTACTCGATGGTCACGATGACGTTGGACGTGCGGAACGCCACAGTCACCGTGCGCTGCTCGGCCGTCGAACCGGAACTGCTCAGCCCGTCGTCGAGGAACGCCTCGTCGCCGAGATCCTCCAGCACCCGGGGCTGTAGGTCGGTCGGCGTCACCGAGGGCGCAGCCGAGGGCGAGGAGGAACCGGACGGGGAGGGGGAGCCGCTGGGGGAGGCGGCCGAACCGCTCGCAGGGGTGCTGCCGGAGGCCGCCGTCTCGGTGGCCGTGGGCACCGGCAGGTGGGCCGACGCCTCCTGCTCGGCGAAGAGCTGCTCGGCCTGGCTGTCGTCGCTGACGGCGTTGTCGTAGGAGACGACCCGCTCGAAGTCGATCAGCAGATGGTCGGTGGCCGCCGCGGAGTCCACTTTCCAGCGGCAGCCGACCTTGCGGTCGGTGTCGAACGTGGTCGTCGGCTCGCCCTCGTAGGCCGTCTCGCGCTGCGTCTCGTCGCTGATCTCCCGGATGCCGGGGAGGAGTTCGTCGAGCGTGCTCTCGCCGACCTCGGCGCAGGGGTCGGGCAGAGTGCGGTAGCGGCCGGGCTCAGCGGCGGGCGATGCCGTGCCCGTGTCATCGGCGTTGGAGCCGTCCGTCGGGCCGTCGTCGGCCGAGCCGCCGGTGCAGCCGGCCAGTACCGCCGCGAGGAGCACGGCGATACCGGGTGCGCACGCCTTTCGTTGCACGTGGTGGCTCCTCTCGACACGGATATTGGCTTGCCGCCGTACGGCGGGCGATGAACACAATGTGTATCGCACGCACTGCCGTGGACGCCGGTCCGATTTCCCTTTCGTCGACCTTGGCTCCGGTATTTGCTGTTGAGGACTTCTGTTCGTTTACGGGGGATTGAGGACGTTATGTCGTATGTAGAGATACCGGGTGCGAAGGTACCGATCCGGATGTGGACCGACCCGGCCTCGGTCGAGGAGGGCGCGCTCCAGCAGCTCCGGAACGTCGCCACGCTGCCGTGGATCAAGGGTCTGGCGGTCATGCCCGACGTGCACTACGGCAAGGGCGCGACGGTGGGCTCGGTCATCGCCATGCAGGGTGCGGTGTGCCCGGCGGCGGTGGGCGTCGACATCGGCTGCGGAATGTCGGCGGTGCGGACGTCCCTGACGGCGAACGACCTGCCCGGTGACCTGTCCCGGCTGCGGTCGAGGATCGAGCAGGTGATTCCGGTGGGCCGGGGGATGCATGACGATCCGGTGGATCCGGGGCGGTTCCACGGCCTGGCCACGGCCGGGTGGGACGGGTTCTGGGGGCGGTTCGAGGGGGTCGCCGAAGCGGTCAAGTTCCGTCAGGAACGTGCCACCAAGCAGATGGGAACGCTCGGCGGCGGAAACCATTTCGTCGAAGTTTGCACGGATACGACCGGTTCTGTCTGGCTGATGCTGCACTCCGGTTCCCGGAACATCGGCAAGGAACTGGCGGAGCATCACATCGGCGTGGCCCATAAGCTCCCGCACAACCAGGGTCTGGTCGACCGCGACCTGGCCGTGTTCGTCGCGGACACCCCGCAGATGGCGGCCTACCGCAACGACCTGTTCTGGGCGCAGGAGTACGCGAAGCACAACCGCTCGATCATGATGGCGCTCCTGAAGGACGTGGTCCGCAAGGAGTTCAAGAAGGCCAAGCCGACCTTCGAGCCGGAGATCAGCGCGCACCACAACTACGTGGCCGAGGAGCGCTACGACGGCATGGACCTGCTCGTGACCCGCAAGGGCGCGATCCGGGCCGGCTCCGGCGAGTACGGGATCATCCCGGGCTCCATGGGCACGGGTTCGTACATCGTGAAGGGCCTCGGCAACGCCAAGTCCTTCAACTCCGCGTCGCACGGCGCGGGCCGGCGCATGAGCCGCAACGCGGCCAAGCGCCGGTTCACCACGAAGGACCTGGAGCAGCAGACGCAGGGTGTGGAGTGCCGCAAGGACTCCGGCGTCGTCGACGAGATCCCCGGCGCGTACAAGCCGATCGAGCAGGTCATCGACCAGCAGCGGGACCTCGTGGAGGTCGTGGCGAAGCTCAAGCAGGTCGTCTGCGTGAAGGGCTGACCCGCCCGGTCCTACGACTCCCGGTGCACCTTCGTGTTCGACGCCTGGGCCCGGGGGCGCAGGACCAGGAGGTCGACGTTGACGTGGGCGGGGCGGGTGACCGCCCACGTGATCGTTTCGGCGACGTCGTCGGCCGTGAGGGGTTCGGCGACGCCCTGGTAGACCTTGGCCGCCTTGGCCTCGTCGCCGCCGAAGCGGGTCAGGGCGAACTCGTCGGTCTTGACCATGCCGGGGGCGATCTCGATGACGCGGACCGGCTGTCCGACGATCTCCAGGCGGAGGGTCTCGGCGAGGACGTGGGCGCCGTGCTTGGCGGCGACGTAGCCACCGCCGCCCTCGTAGGTGCCGTGGCCGGCGGTGGAGGAGACGACCACGACCGTGCCGTCGCCGCTCGCGATCAGCTTGGGCAGCAGGGCCTGGGTGAGGTTGAGGGTGCCGATGACGTTCGTCTCGTACATCCGGCGCCAGTCGGCCGGGTCGCCGGTCGCGACCGGGTCGGCGCCGAGTGCGCCGCCCGCGTTGTTGACCAGCACGCCGATCGTCCTGAACGCCGTGGCGAACTCGTCGACGGCGGCGCGGTCGGTGACGTCGAGGGCGTACGCCGTGGCCTGGTGGCCGGCCTTGGTGATCTCCTCGGCCAGGGCCTCGATGCGGTCCTTGCGGCGCGCGGTGAGGACGACGCGGTAGCCCGCCGCGGCGAGTTGCCGGGCCGTGGCGGCGCCGATCCCGCTGCTCGCACCCGTGACGACGGCGATGCGGGAGGCTGCGGGCGGGGCTGCGGTGGCCATGGGTGCTCCTCGGGTCCTCGGGCGTGCGGCGGCCCGGCGTGCGCGCCGGGCCCGCGGCCAGGATAGGCGGGCCCCGCGGTGGGAGAATGAGACCGGGTGGTCCCCTGTTCCCCCCGGAGGCGATCATGGGCGAGGCACGTGAGGTCATGGACCGGCTCACGGACGCGGTCACCGCACACACCGATCTGAAGGTCGTCGGCGAGCTCTACGCCGAGGACGCGGTCGCCTTCACGCCCGACGAGGGCGAGCTGCGCGGGCGCGACAGCATCGTCGAGTACTGGCGGACGATGACGGAGGCGGTGCCCGGCGCGACGTTCGAGGTGCTGCACTCCTACGAGGCCGGTGACACGGCCATCGACGAGGGGATCTACCGCGGCCGCAACACCGGGCCGCTGGAGCTGCCCAACGGCGAGACGCTGCCGCCGACGCAGAAGGAGGTCCGGATCCGCGGGGTGGACATCGCCACGGTGAAGGACGGACGGATCGTCGACTACCGGCTGTACTTCGACGAGATGGACTTCCTCGGGCAGCTGGGGCTGCTGCCCGACGAGCCGTTCTGAGGCTCCCCGGGGGCCGGTCAGTTGCCCCGCGGGGCGTACATGATGACCGCCATGCCCGCGAGGCAGACCAGCGCGCCCGTGACGTCCCAGCGGTCGGGGCGGTAGCCGTCCGCGACCACGCCCCACAGGATCGAACCGGCGACGAAGATCCCGCCGTACGCGGCCAGGACGCGGCCGAAGTGGGCGTCGGGCTGGAGCGTCGCGACGAAGCCGTAGGCGCCGAGCGCGAGGACGCCGCCGGCCGCCCAGAGCCAGCCCTTGTGTTCGCGCACGCCCTGCCAGACGAGCCAGGCGCCGCCGATCTCCAGGAGGGCGGCGAGGACGAAGAGGGCGGCGGAGCGCAGGACGAACATGGCGGTCAGCTTCGCACGCCCGGTATGCCCCGGTCGTGGTGACGGTGCGGGTGAGGAGGCCGGCGCGCTCCAGTGAACGCAGGGTCCGGGTGAGCATCTTGGGGCTGACGCCGGCGATCTTGCGGCCGAGGTCGCTGTAGCGCAGGGGGCCCTGGCGAGGGCGGACACGGCGGGGGGAATAGCCGCACGGGGGCCACCGTTCCCAGGTATGGTTGAAGCGTAAACAACCTGGAGGGTGAGCGACCATGCAGTTCGGGATCTTCAGCGTCGGCGACGTCACGCCCGACCCCACGACCGGCCGGACGCCCACGGAGCGCGAGCGGATCAAGGCCATGGTCGCCATCGCGCAGAAGGCCGAGGAGGTGGGGCTCGACGTCTTCGCGACCGGCGAGCACCACAACCCGCCCTTCGTGCCCTCGTCCCCGACCACGATGCTCGGCTACGTCGCGGCCCGCACCGAGCGGCTGATCCTCTCCACGGCCACGACCCTGATCACCACCAACGACCCGGTGAAGATCGCCGAGGACTTCGCGATGCTCCAGCACCTGGCCGACGGCCGGGTGGACCTCATGCTGGGGCGCGGGAACACCGGCCCGGTCTACCCCTGGTTCGGGCAGGACATCCGGCAGGGCATCAACCTCGCCGTCGAGAACTACGCCCTGCTGCACCGGCTGTGGCGCGAGGACGTCGTCGACTGGGAGGGGAAGTTCCGCACGCCTCTCCAGGGCTTCACGGCCACGCCCCGCCCGCTGGACGGCGTACCGCCCTTCGTCTGGCACGGCTCGATCCGCTCCCCGGAGATCGCCGAGCAGGCCGCCTTCTACGGCGACGGCTTCTTCCACAACAACATCTTCTGGCCGGCCGACCACACCAAGCGCATGGTCGAGCTGTACCGGACGCGGTACGCCCACTACGGGCACGGCACTCCCGAGCAGGCGATCGTCGGGCTCGGCGGGCACGTCTTCATGCGGAAGAACGCGCAGGACGCGGTGCGCGAGTTCCGGCCCTACTTCGACGTCGCCCCGGTGTACGGGCACGGGCCGTCGCTGGAGGACTTCATGGACCAGACGCCGCTGACGGTCGGCTCCCCGCAGCAGGTGATCGATAAGACCCTGGCCTTCCGGGAGTACGCCGGCGACTACCAGCGCCAGCTGTTCCTGATCGACCACGCCGGCCTGCCGCTGAAGACCGTGCTGGAGCAGATCGACCTGCTGGGTGAGGAGGTCGTGCCGGTGCTGCGCAAGGAGTTCGCCGTGGACCGCCCGGCGGACGTGCCCGACGCCCCCACGCACGCGGCCCGGGTCGCCCGGAGCCGAGGGTGAGGGGACGGTAGGGCCCGCCTCCACGGTTGCCCGGCCCCCGGTGAGAGGGCAGTAAGAAGGACGCTCCGGCGCAGCGCATACGGTTCCGGGAACCCCCGGGCTTGGCACACTGGACGCGTGCCCCAAACAGTGCTGCTCGCCGAAGACGACCGCGCCATCCGCAATGCCCTGGAGCGGGCCCTGACCCTGGAGGGCTACCAGGTCATGGCGGTCGCCGACGGGGTCGAGGCGCTGGCGCAGGCCCACCGCAACCGTCCGGACGTGCTCGTCCTGGACGTGATGATGCCCGGCATCGACGGGCTCCAGGTCTGCCGGGTGCTGCGCGCCGAGGGCGACCGGACGCCCGTGCTGATGCTGACGGCCCTCGTGGAGACCGCCGACCGGATCGCCGGTCTGGACGCGGGCGCCGACGACTACGTGGTGAAGCCCTTCGACGTGGAGGAGGTCTTCGCCCGGCTGCGCGCCCTGCTGCGCCGCACCAGCCCGGTGGGCGCCGGGACCGCACCCGCGGCCGAGGCGCCCAGGCCGCTCCCGGAGCGGTTCGTCGACGCCGCCGGCATCCGCATGGACCCGCAGGCGCGGCGGGCCTGGCGCGGCGCGCGCGAGCTAGAGCTGACCCGCACCGAGTTCGAGCTGCTGGAACTGCTGGTGCGCAACGCGGGCATCGTCCTCGACCACTCGACGATCTACGACCGCATCTGGGGCTACGACTTCGGGCCCGGCTCGAAGAACCTCGCCGTCTACGTCGGCTACCTGCGCCGCAAGCTCGACGAGCCGGACGCACCGCAGCTGATCCACACGGTCCGGGGCGTGGGTTACGTGCTGCGGGAGGACTGAGTGGACCGCCTGCGCCGGCTGCCGGCCGGGCGGCGGCCGGGGCTCGTCTCGCTGCGCACCACCTTCGCGGTGTCCTTCGCGGCGGTGACGGCGGCCGTGACGATCCTGGTCGGCATCCTGTCGTACAGCGCCGCCGCGCGGCTGGTGCGGGTGGACCAGCAGACGGTGTTCGACGAGGTCGTGCAGGATCTGCGCGACGAGGTGCGGGAGAACCGCATGACGCCCGGCGACTTCTCGTCCGCCGCGCCCGGCCACGACCTGGTACGGCCCGCCCGCACCGATGTGCAGGTGCTCGGCCCGGACGGGCACGTCGTCGACCGGGGCAGCCCGGGGCTGCCGGTCACCGGCGCCGACGTGCGGATCGCCGCCGCGGACTCGTCCGGGGAGGTCGCCGAGCACAAGGACGTCGACGTGGGCGACGACGTCTACCGCGTCGCCACCGTCTCCCTCGGCGACGGCCGGGGCGCGGTGCAGGTCGCCCAGGAGTTCAGCGACGTCGAGGACCTGCTGCGGGTGCTCCAACAGCGGACGCTGCTGCTGGTGGCCGCCGTGGTGGTCGGCGCCGGGCTGTTCGGCTGGTGGCTGGCCCGGCGGATCACGCGCCGCCTGGTCGTGCTGACCGACGCCGCCGAGGACGTCGCCCGCACCCGCCGCCTGGGCATCCAGGTGCCCGTGGCCGGACACGACGAGGTGGGCCGCCTCGGCCGGGCCTTCGACCGCATGCTGGGCCGGCTCGCCCAGTCCGAGGAGGACCAGCGCCGCCTGGTCCAGGACGCCGGCCACGAGCTGCGCACGCCGCTCACCTCGCTGCGGACGAACATCTCCCTGCTGCGCCGGATCGACGAACTCCCGCCCGAGGCCCGTGACGAACTGGTCGCCGACCTGGGCCAGGAGGCCCGGGAGCTGACCGACCTGGTCAACGAACTGGTGGATCTCGCGGCGGGGCAGTCCGACACCGAGCCGCCGCGGCGGGTGGACGTTGCGGACATCGCCGAGGAGGTGGCGGGGGTGGCCCGGCGCCGCAGCGGCCGGGAGATCCTGCTGCGCGCGAGCGGCGACACCACGACCGACGGGCGCCCCGGGATGCTGACCAGGGCGCTGTCCAACCTCGTCGAGAACGCGGTGAAGTTCGACCAGCGCGGCCGGTCCCCCATCGAGATCGTGGTCTCGGGACCCGCCCGCCCCGGCACCATCCGGGTCGAGGTCCTCGACCGCGGCCCGGGCATCGCCGAAAGCGACCTCACCCGCGTCTTCGACCGCTTCTACCGGGCCGCCGACGCCCGCTCCCTGCCGGGCTCCGGCCTGGGCCTGTCCATCGTCCGCGAGGTGGCCCTCGCCCACGGGGGAGCGCCGTTCGCGTTCCGGCGGGACGGGGGCGGTTCGGTCACCGGCTTCACGGTGGGCGGGCGGCCGGCGGCGAACGACGCGGGGTGAGGAGCCGGCGCACAGCCCGGCCGCACCGCCTCGGCCGCCGCGAGCCGACCCGTGAGCGGGACGGGTCGCGCGGCGCGTGGGCGTAGGAGTCCGGCATAAAAAGCCCGTAAACATTGCCGGAAATCGGCAATGAAACGGCCCTCCTGGTGTGTGAAGATTCCGTCAAGTCGGAGTTCAGCGGCGGGCGGGAGGGGGGCGGCGCGCATGGTCTGGTTTCTTGGACTGGGCATCACGGGGGTCGTGTTGCTCGCCCTGTCGCTGTTCTTCGACGGGGTGCTGGACGGTGTGCTGGACGGCGCGCCGGGCAGTGCCCCGGACGGCTTGCTGTCGCTGCCGGTCGTCGCCGGGTTCCTGGCGATGGCCGGCTTCGCCGGCGCGATCGCCACCGGCGCGGCGGGTGCCGGTCCCGCGGCCGCCATCACGACGGGGGCCGTGTGCGGACTGGCAACGGCCTGGCTGACGTACCGCTTCACCCGCGTCCTGATGCATGATCGGACCGCTCCCGCGCCGGCCGGCGACGACCTGGTGGGTACGTCGGGCAAGGTGGTCACGGCCATTCCGGCGGGCGGTTACGGGGAGGTGCTGCTCCTGCTCGCGGGGCAGACGGCGAAGTTCGCCGCCCGCAGTGCGGGGCCGGTGGCCCGGGGCGCCGAGGTGTGGGTGGAGGCGGTGCCCTCCGCCTCGTCCGTCGTGGTCCGCCCGGTGGACCGCTGAGCCTCCCCTGCTGCCCTGCTTGTTTCCCTCTGTCCTTCGTTGTTTCTCTCCTTCTTCCGTATGTGATTCGGGGGCATTGTCATGAGTCCTGTCGTCGTCGCCGTCGCGGGGGTCGTCGTACTCCTCGTGCTGCTGGCACTGGTCGTGGTCACCCGCTACAAGGTCGCGGGTCCGAGTGAGGCGTTCATCGTCACCGGCCGGCGGGGCAAGAAGGCCACCGACCCGGAGACCGGCCGGGTCTTCACCGACAACAGCGGGCAGAAGGTCGTGGTCGGCGGCGGCGTTTTCGTCGTGCCGTTCGTGCAGCAGAAGTTCACCCTCGACCTGTCCTCCCGGCACATCCCGGTCGCGGTGCGCGGCGCTGTCACGCTGCGCGGCGTGAAGGCCAACCTGGACGGTGTCGCGATCGTCAAGGTCGGCGGCACCGAGGACGCCATCCGCGCCGCCGCACAGCGGTTCCTGATGCAGCAGGACGGCATCGTCGGCTTCACCCAGGAAGTGCTGTCCGGCGCGCTGCGGGCCATCGTCGGGCGGATGTCGGTGGAGGACGTCATCCGTGACCGGGCGGCGTTCGCCGGGCAGGTAGCGGAGGAGGCCGAGGCCAGCCTGTCCGGGCAGGGGCTGGTGCTGGACGCGTTCCAGATCCAGGACATCACCACCGAGGGCTCCTACCTGGAGGACCTCGGCCGGCCCGAAGCCGCTCGCGCCAAGCAGGAGGCCGACATCGCCGAGGCCGTCGCCCGGCGCGCCGCCGAGCAGGCCCGGCTGAAGGCGGAGGAGGAGATCGCGATCGCGCAGCGGACCTTCGCCCTCAAGCAGGCCGAGATCAAGGCCGAGACCGACGAGGCCGCGGCCCGCGCGGCGGCTGCCGGACCGCTGGCCGAGGCGGCCCGGCAGCAGGAGATCCTCACCCAGCAGGAGAAGGTCGCCGAGCGGCAGGCCGCCCTGACCGACCGTCAGCTCGACACCCAGGTCCGCAAGCCCGCCGACGCCCAGCGCTACGCCGCCGAACAGGAGGCCGAGGCCAAGCGCGTGGCGCGGGTCAAGCAGGCCGAGGCGGACAAGGCGGCCGGCATCGCGGCCGCGCAGGCGGAGGCCGAGCGGGCCCGGCTGACCGGTGAGGGCGAGAAGCAGCGCCGCTCCGCGCTGGCCGAGGCGGAGGCCGTGGAGGGCCTGAAGCAGGGTGAGGCCGAGCGTGCCCGGCGCGCGGCGATCGCGGAGGCAGTCCGGCTGGAAGGCGAGGCCGAGGCGTCGGCGATCGGCGCGAAGGGCGCGGCCGAGGCCGAGGCGATGCGCCAGAAGGCGGACGCGTTCGGGCAGTACGGGGACGCGGCCGTCCTGCAGATGCTCGTCGAGGTGCTGCCGCAGGTCGTGGCCAAGGCGTCCGAGCCGCTGAGCGCGGTGGACAAGATGACGGTCATCTCCACCGACGGCGCCGGCCGCATCCCGCGGGCCGTCGCGGACAACGTCGCCCAGGGGCTGGAGCTTCTCGGCTCCACGACGGGCGTCGACCTCGCCGAGTTGCTGAAGGGCGTCACGCAGCGCACCCCGGCGGCGGCCGAGCAGTCGCCCTCGCCCAACGGGAAGGTGGAGATCACCGGCTGACGGGCGGTGATCCACCAGGGCCCGCTCACCGTTCGCCCGGTGGGCGGGCCCTGAACGGTCCCGCTGCCCTGTTCTTCCCCGCCCGTTCAGATCTCCTGGGCGGGCCAGTCCAGCAACAGCGCCCCGATGACGGCGGTCTGTAGCGTGTAGCGGTGTACGGGATCGGCCGGGTTGGCGCCGGTCAGCTGGTGGATGCGCTCCAGCCGGTACGTCAGGGCGCGCACGCTCAGTGTCAGGCGGCGGGCCGCCTCGGCCGCCGTGCAGCCGGAATCGAAGTACACGCGCAGTGTTTCGAGGAGCGGCTGGGCACCGCCGCGGGCACGCTTCAGCGGCCCGAGTGCGCTGAGCACCAGGTCGGCCATGGCCTGCCGGTCACGGGCGAGAACCGGGTAGACCAGCAGGTCGGCGGCGCGCACGACGGGATCGTCCAGGCCCAGCCGGCCGGCGAGTTCGAGGGTGCTGAGCGCCTCCTCGTAGGAGTGCACCACGCCACCGGCGCCGGGCCGGGGGCGGCCGATGGCCACGCGGCCGTCGCCCGTGGCGGCGTGCGCCTGTCCGGCGAAGTAGGCGAGCACGTCGTCCTGGTCGCCGGAAGCGATGCAGACCAGCCGTTCGTTCTTGGTGGCGAGCAGGATGCGCCGGTCGCCGAACCGTGCGATCAGTGCCGCTTCTATGCGCCGGGTGACCGGTGCGACGTCGTCGTACGCCTCGGGGCCCTCGGCGACCGCGACGGCATGGGCGCTGGACAGCACGAGCCCGAACCGTTCGGCGCGTTCGGCGAGGCGGCCCAGGTCGCTGCGGCCGTGGAGCAGGTCGTCGATGAACTCCCGGCGCGCGGCCTCCTCTTCACGCACGGCCTGGCGCTGCGCCCGCTCGTACCCCTCGGCGAAGGCGTCGACCGCCTGTTCCACCGCGGCCAGGACGTGGTCGGCGGAGCCCCGGGTGCCGGGCCAGGCGGCCCGGGTGGCGGAGAGATGCTCCCGTACGAGGCTGCGCAGGCTGTGCCCGCGCTCCGCGGCCTGCTCGCCCAGGGCGCGCCGGGCGGCGAGCTCGTCCCGCGTCAGACGACGGCCCGTCGCGGAGACCTCGGCGAGGATCTCCGCGTAGCGGTCCAGATACCGCGTCGCCGTGTCCGGCTCGCTCACTGTGCCCCCTGTCCCGTGCACGCTGCGTGTGCCGTTGACGGACTCCTGACGGTCACCGGCAGGCAGACCATAAGCAACTCTGCCGGGAACCGGCAATGCCGATCCGGCTCCGGCCTTGCATCATGGGCCGCGGGGAGCACCACGGATGGTTCCGGTGCCGGAGCCGGGAAGGGCGCCGGCACCGGAACAGCGGTGCGTCCGGATTCAGTTCCCGCCGGCGCGCGTGTAGGTGGCGAATGCAGCGCCGCTGTCGAGCACGGTGTGACCGGTGAGCTCCCAGCCGCGCGGATCGAAGGCGGCCTTGTGGGAGAAGAGCGGGATCCCGGCGCCGATGGTCAACGGCGCCGTCTTGAGGATGAGCCGGTCGATCTCGCCGTACAGGGCACCCGCCAGTTCCCCGCCGCCCAGCAGCCAGATGTCCTTGCCGTCCTCCTGCTTCAACTGCCGGACCTTTTCGACCGCGTTGCCGGTGACCAGCTCGACGGCCGGGTCCGGGCTCTCGGTGAGGGTCTGGGAGAAGACCAGGTGACGCAGGTGGGGGTAGGCGTCGGTGATGCCGGCCTTGAGGCCGATCTCGTAGCTGCGCCGCCCTTCCAGGACGGTGTCGAAGTGCGTGCCCTGCGCGGTGACGGACAGAGCCGCGCGGGCCTGGACGGGCAGCGTCTCCGGGTACTCCGTCACAAGGTGTCGGAGGTAGTCCTCGGGGATCGGCCAGAAGCCCTCCGGGCCCGTGGGGTCGGCGCCGTCGGGGCCCGCGATGAAACCGTCCAGCGTGGTGGCGATGTAGTACACGAGCTTTCGCATGCGGTGGCTCTCTCTTCCGTAGCTGCGGGGTGGTCCGGAGGATCAGGAGGGGGCCGGGGTGGTCCATTCGACGAACTGGACGACGACCCCGTTGGGATCGGTGACTTGGAACAGGCGCTCTCCCCACGGCTCTTCGCGCAGGGGCATCGTGATGTCGACGCCTTCGGAACGCAGTCGCTTCTCCTCGGCTTCGAGGCCGGTGACGGTGAAGGCCAGGATCAGTCCGGCGGCGTGCCGGTCGCGCTGGTCGGGCGGCAGGACGTCGGTGCCGCGGCGGAGCAGGACGATGTCGACGGCGGCATCGCCACGGGTGAGGGAGGCGAATCCTTCGGCCGCGGCCTGTTCCCGGTAGCCGAGGTGCTCGGTGAAGAAGTCGCGGGAGGCCGCGATGTCTTCGACCGTGAGGGAGACGGTGGAGGCGGTGATCCTCAAGTGGGGTTCCTCTTCCGGGCTGCGGAGGCGGGGCGATGCTCGCCGGAGCTGATCTTACGTCGGTAGTAAGATTACTTCCATCCTGCTGATGCTGTAAACGTATTTTTGCTACCGGGGTAAGATTCTCCTCATGGAGAACACGACGAGCACCGCAGCGAGTGCCGCCCCAGCCGGCGTCACCGCCCCGCTGGGCCTGCGGGAAGCGAAGAAGCAGGAGACGCGACAGCTGATCTCCGACCGTGCGACACGGCTCTTCATCGAGCAGGGCTTCGAGAACACCACCATCGCCGACATCGCGGCGGCCTCCCGCGTCGCGAAGAAGACGGTGACCAACTACTTCGCCCGCAAGGAGGATTTGGCTCTCGACCACCAGGACGAGTTCAGGGCCACGCTGGCGCGCGTCGTGATGTCACGCCGTCCTGGGGAGTCCGCCCTCGCGGCGCTGCGGCGTGCTTTCGAGGCCGCCGTCGCGGCGCGGGATCCGGTCGCCGGATTCTCCGGCCCGGACTTCTCCCGCATGATCACCGACAGCCCCACCTTGTCGTCGTGCCTGCGCAACCTGCACGACCAGCGCGAACAGGCGCTGGCCGAGGCCCTCACCGAGGCCGTCGGCGCGCAGCCGGACGACATCACCGTCCGCACGGTCGCCGGGCTGCTCGGTGCCGCGCACCGCGTCCTGTTCCAGCGCATCCAGGACCTGACTCTGGCCGGGCACACCGACGACGAGATCGCCACGACGATCGCGAAGGAAGCGGCACGCGCCTTCGACCTCCTCGAACCGGCCATCGGCGACTATGCGATCGCCTGAGGTTCCCCGCTCCACGCCGTCTCGTCCGCGCCCTCCGGGCCGGCGGTCACGGCACGTGAAAGGGCGGAGCCCGAAAGCCCCGCCCACCTCGGAAAGCCCCGCCTCAGGGCCAGACCAAGCAGTACGGCTGATGCCCCGCCTCATGCAGCCGGTGGCTGAAGTCCTGCCACTCGTGCAGCAGCTGGTAGACGTTGAACGCGTCCCGCGGGCCGCCGCGGTCCGGGACCGTCGACCAGATGAACGCCGCCGCGCCCACGGCCTCCTCGCCGATGCCGCGCAGGGGGTCGACGACCGTCATGGGCAGTTTGACCACCGCGTAGTCGGGGTGCAGGACGACCAGTTCCAGGGGCGGGACCTTGTGCAGGGGGACGCCCTCGATGCCCGTGAGGACCATGGCCGCCATGGTCTCGGGCTTGATCTTCGTGAACATGCCGTTCATGCCCAGCTCGTCGCCGCCGAGCTCCTCGGGGCGCATCGAGATCGGGACGCGGGCCGCGGTCGCGCCGTCGGGCGCACCGAAGTACTTGTACGTCACCCCCACCCGACCACCATTCCCGCTGCTCCCGGCCCGAAGATCGTCGACCTGACGTTCAGTACGTCCGGCGGCCCGCTCCGGTTCACTCGGTACGCCCTGTGTCTGACGCGGTTCCTGAGCGTCCTCCGCCTCGCGCCGGTGCCTTCCCCGCCGGGCACGTCGAGGACCCAGGTCATCAGTCCCCTCGCCCAGTCCGCCACCGCGATGCATATCTCCACCCGACTGCTTTTCTAGGACGCGTCGCCCCCGCCGCGCAACCCGATCATCGTGTCAGTGACCTCCCCCACGGCCGCCCGCCGAAACGTACGCCGAAACATCTGGCCGCAGGATCTCCGCAGCCTCCGACCACCCCGGGGCGTTTGAGCTGTGGGTATCGGGGTCCAGTCTCGCAGACGACGGGGACCGGGGGGCGGGTTGTCCCGTGCCCCGCCCTCCCACGCCCCTGGCCTACCCTGAACAGGTCACTGGCACCCGGAGCCCGACAGCGTCGGAGAAGGTCGGAGAAGTCGCAGGTCATGAGTGAACTGGCATATCCGTATGAAGCACCGGCCTCGCAGGCTCTTTTCGACCGCGCGGCGGCCGTCACGCCCGGCGGCGTGAACTCACCGGTGCGGGCCTTCCGAGCCGTCGGCGGCACGCCGCGGTTCATGGTGTCCGGCACCGGTCCCTATCTGACGGACGCGGACGGCAGGGAGTACGTCGACCTCGTCTGCTCCTGGGGGCCCATGATCCTCGGGCACTCCCACCCCGAGGTCATCGCCGCCGTGCAGGACGCCGTCTCCCGCGGCACGTCCTTCGGCACGCCCGGTGAGGGCGAGGTCGCGCTCGCCGAGGAGATGACGGCCCGGGTCGCGCCGCTGGAGCAGGTGCGGCTGGTGTCCAGCGGTACCGAGGCGACCATGTCCGCGATCCGGCTCGCGCGCGGGTTCACGCAGCGCACCAAGGTGATCAAGTTCGCCGGGTGCTACCACGGGCACG
>NZ_JBEZWN010000069.1:0-38532 GCF_040637495.1 Streptomyces sp. NPDC029044 | reverse complement strand
CTCGCGGCCTGGATGCCACTCCGGAGCGACTCTGGCGCCAGTCTTGGCATGACCATGATTAGTAACGCTGGGTAACTGTCGGGCTGCTCTGTGGGCGTCGCCGTTCTTCACGGCCGGGATCTTGCTCCAGAGGGGATTCTCGGCCAGCTTCTCCGAGAGCTTGCCGTCCGCGTCGCCGAAGCTCATCGTCTCGACGAACAGCACGTCGACGTTCCGGGCGAGGATCTCCTCCAGGCTGTAACTGCCCTCGACGCCACGGGACTTCCACGGGTACCGGGCGATCTTCGGGAACAGGCTCGCGGCGACGTCGGCCTCCGGGGTGGCGACGCCGAAGTTCTCGTCACTGCCGTAGATGATGAGCGCGGTCTTGTCACTCGGCGTCTTCTCGGCCTCGGCGAGCTTGGTGCGGAAGGTCTTCTCGGCCTTCTCGCCCTCGGCGGTGCGACCGGTCAGGGCGGCGACGTCGCGCAGGTAGCCGACGCTGTCCTCCCAGGTCTCGGGCTGCATGGGCCAGAAGGTGGTGGCGCCCTTCAAGGCCGGGGCGAGCTTGCCGTGGGTGTCCCCCAGCCCGATGACCAGGTCGGGCTTGTGGGAGAGGATCGCCTCCACCTCCGGGGCGATGAATCCCCCGGGGATGACGTCGACCTCCTTGGCCTTCGCCTCCCCCAGGAAGCCGGGGTGGGAGAGCAGTGCGCTGTTGGTGGCCGTCGGGACGATGCCCAGTTCGGTCAGGATGTCGTCGCACAGCGCGAACAGGCAGACGATGCGCTCGGGTTCCTTCTTGACGGAGACCTTGACGCCGTTCGTGTCGGTCACGTCCGTGGACGCCTTGATGGGTTCGACCGTGACCTCGGTCCTCGCCGCGGGCTTGGCCTCGTCACTCGCGGGCTCGTCGGGCGACGAGCCGCAGCCGGCCAGCACGGAACCCACCAACGCTGCGGTGATCCAGCTGCGGACGAATCTCGACGGGGAGCGCAGCATCGATGCCCTCGCTTCTTCTCAGGTGCCGGGAACTCACCGAACATACATGATAATCGTTTTCACGAGACAGTCTTTCGGAGGACCCATGACCACTGCCACGCCCGTCCTGCTCGTCTCCGACCACGTGGCCGGATCCGTCCATGTGCTGACCGTGCCGGACGGCACCGTCACCGAACGCCTCACCGGCCGTCATCTCTCCGAGCACGCCGGGTTCCTGGCCCTGCCCGGAGGGCGCGTGGCCTGTGTCGACGACCGCCGGGGGGAACTTCTGGTCCTCGACCCCTACGGCGAGCAGCTCGTGGAGCGCGCGGTCCCGGTCGCCGTGCCGGCCGAGCACCTCGCCTGCGACCCGGCAGGGCGCCGGCTGGCCGTGACCACCGGCCTGGGCAAGAACACCGAGCCGTGGTCGGACCTGCTGACGGTCGTCGACCTGGCCACCGACGAGACCGCACGCGTACGCACCCGGGTCGGCGAGCCGGGCGTGACCGTGCTGGGCGGCGGCGACCCGCTGGTCGTGCTGCGGCACCGGGAACCCGGGGCGCTGGCCGTACACCGGTTCGCGGATCTCCTCGCGGCCCCGCCCGGCTGCCCCGTGGTCCCGCCCCACGCGCTCCTGCCGCTGCCCGACGACGGCCACGGCGACGCCCAAGCCCCGGGCTCGGGGCATCTGTTCGTGGCCACCGGCGAGGGTGTGCACCGGGCCCGGAGGAAGGGCGACACGCTCCTGGCCGAGGCCGTGATCCCGTGGGAGGCACCCGCCCGGGGCTGGTACCTGCGCCTCGACACCCGGCGCGCGGCGTTGTGGAGCACACTGCGCGGCGGCGCTCCCGACCCGCTGCGGTGGCCGGAGTGGACCAATCAGGCCTGGCACCACGATCTGGAGACCGGTCGCACGTCCCTCACGGAACTCGGCCCCGGACTGGTCTTCCGGCTGGCGCTCGCCCGGAACCACACCGCGTTCACCCGCGTCCACCCCGAGGGCGACGAACTGCTCCTCCTCGGCGCCGACGGCATCGTCCGCCGCTCGCCCCTGCCCGTGATGGACGGCGCTCCGCGTCGCGGCGGCACCCCGTGGGAAGGCGTCCAGCGCCGGGCCGTGGCCGCGTCACCCGGCTCCGACTGGGTCGCCGTCACCCGCGGCGGTCACGGTGAAGTCCACATCGTCGACGCGCGGACGGGCCACGAGGCGGCCCGCCCGCGGCTGAGCACACCGCTGCATCACGGCGGCCACATGACCCTGCGCGACCGGACCGACGGCGCCGAGGGCGATCCCGTGGGCCGGTGACCGCCGCCGTGCACGCCGACGCGCCGATGGCCCCCGTGTGCAGGCGCCTTGGAGCGCTCTTCACCTCAGAAACCGGCCATGGACTTGTCGAGCACTCCGCCCAGCGCACCGTAGACGCTGCACCGAACGGAGTGGCGTGCCCTCCGCCGGAGGCCGAACCCCACGACGAACGCGACCGCGAAGAGCCCACCCAGCACGATCACCGCGACAGGGCTGTAGACGAAGTACACGAAGCAGGCGATGCAGGCCCAGACCAGGACCGGCACGAGCGAACCACGCATCACCAGCGGGAGCGTGACCCGTTCCGCACCCGACGGCAGCACTCGCCTCTGCCACACCTCGATGTGGTTGCCGGTAGCACAGTGCTCAGGGCGCATGGAGTCATCCCATCACGGCATGATGCCTCCGGTGAACCCGAGGAATGACACGTCCGTCAGGCCCAGATCGCGCTGGGGAGTCTTCAGCCGACCGGACTTCCGCCTGCTCTGGGTGGGCGAGACCGTGAGTGGCCTGGGCAACAGCGTCACCGTGGTGGCCTTGCCGTTGATCGCGGTCGTCGGGCTGGACGCGGGCTCCACCGCCGTCGGCCTGCTCACGGCGGCGGTGTGGCTGCCGTGGCTGCTCGTGGGTCTCCCGGTGGGGGCATGGGTGGACCGCAGGCGCAAACGCCCCCTGATGATCGCGTGTGACCTGGTAGCCGCCGCGGTCCTGGTGAGCGTACCGGCGGCGGCCTGGCTCGACGCGCTGACCTTTCAGCAACTGGTCGTCGTCGCGTTGGTCTGCGGCACGGCGGCGGTGTGCTTCGACACCGCCTACCACTCGTACATCCGCATCGTGCTCGACGCCCGCGACCTCCTGGAGGGCAACGCCACGTTGCAGGGCAGCGCTGCCGCCACCCAGGTCGCCGGGCCCGGGGTGGCGGGACTCCTCGCCCAGGCACTCGGCGCGGTCACCGCGCTCGTGGCCGACGCCGTGACGTTCCTGGTCTCCGCTGTCTGCCTGCGGCGGATCGGCGTCGTCGAGCCGGACCCGGGTTCCGACACGGAACGCGCCTCCCTTCGGCGGCAGATCGCGGAAGGGCTCCGCTTCGTGGCCCGGGACCGGTATCTGCGGCCGATGGTCACCTGGGGCGCCGTGATCAACCTGGCGCTGATGGGCTACCAGGCGGTCCAGGTCGTGTTCCTGATCCGCACCGTCGGACTGGAGCCGGGCATGGTCGGGCTGCTGCTCACCAGCGGCAGCGCCGGCGGCATCGTCGGTGCGCTGGTGGCCACCCGCCTCAGCCGACGGTTCGGCACGGCGCGGGGGCTGCTCCTCCTTCAGCTCACCACCTCACCGTTCGTGCTGCTGCTGCCGATGACCACGGCGGGGCCGGGACTGCTGCTGTTCGCGACGGGATCCTTCCTCGTGGGGCTCGGCATCTCCGTGGCCAACATCGTGCTCGGCACCTTCCGGCAGACCTACTGCCCACCGCACCTGCTCGGCCGGGTGGTGGCGACCGCCATGATGATCAACCACAGCACCGTCCCGCTCGGATCTCTGCTGGGCGGCGTGCTCGGTGACGCCGTCGGACACCGGCCGGCCATGTGGATCATGACGGGTGTCGTCGCGCCGTCGTGGCTCATCCTCGCCCTGAGCCCGATGCGCCGCCTGCGGGATCTTCCGCAGGTCCACAAGCCCCAACAGGCGGAGGCCAAGGGCTGATTCCGAGCAGGAGGCCAACGGGGACGGGAGTCAGCAAGGTGCCCAGCCGGATGCGTGAGGTCGCCAGTACGGCCGCCGTCGACAGCATCCAGGGTCCCCGAAGGGATGCCCCAGGTGATGCCGGTGCAGCACACCGAGGAACCGCCGCCGGTGCTGCGCCGCACAGAGGCCGGCCCACCGGTTCTCCAGGCGGCTCGCCGCCTCAGTCGCCGAGTGCGAGAGCCAGCACCTTGCGCAGGTCCTCCGGCGCGCGGTAGTGCACACCCGTCATGCCCAGCGCGACGGCGGCCTCGATGTTCTCCAGCCGGTCGTCGACGAAGAGGCATCGCTCGACTGCGGTCTCCGCCCGCTCGGCGGCGATCTCGTAGATCTCGCGGTCGGGCTTGGCCACTTTGACCCGGGCGCTGCTGACGACGTGGTGCGCGAGGTCGGACAGCCCCAGGGACGCGAGGTCGCTCTCCAGCTCCAGGGTCGCGTTGGTCACCAGGACGAGCGGCATGTGTTCCCGTATCCGGCGAAGCATCGTGACCACCACGTCGTCAGCCCGGAAAGGCGCGTCGGCCAGCGCTGTTCCCAGCTCACGGGCCTGAGGCTCCGAGACCTCACCGGCGAGACCCCGCACGATGGCCTCCACCCACTCCTCCTTGCCGATCTTTCCGAGGAGCAGCGGCAGGTCGATCTCCGGCGCATAGGCCACTTTCGTGGTGGTTCCCTCGGCCAGTCCGGCCAGCCGTTCCAGCCTCGCCAGTCGCGTCAGGTCATAGAACCGGATCACGTTGTCGAGGTCGCACAGCACCGCGTCGAACGGCCTGCCAGAGGTGTTGATCAGCGTCATGTCCCCTGAATAGCACGGGGACTTTCACCGGACGGCCGGCTCAACGGAAGCTGTGGGCGTTCTCCGCGGCCCACTGCCGGAACGGCCTGGCGGGGGAACCGGTGACCTGCGCCACCGTGTCGCGCACCGCGAGCAGTTCGTCCTTGACGTCTCCGCCCATGACATCGAGCACAGCGTCCGCGGCCTCCTCCCCGAAGACCGCGGCCATGGGGCCACGAGCCTCCTTCCGGCTGATCTCGATGAACGGGACGTCCCGCCCCAGCACTGCCGCGATGGCCTCGGCCTGCTGCCGGGCGGACACCGGCTCCGGCCCCGTCAGGGCGTACGTCCGCCCCCGGTGGCCCGGTTCGGTCAGCGCGGCGCGCGCCACCGAAGCGATGTCCGCGGGGTGGATCGTGGGCAGCCCGGTGTCCGCGTACGGCGCGCGGACCGCCGCGCGGTCGCGAATCGTCCCGGCCCACATCAAGGCGTTCGAGGCGAACTGCGTCGGCCGCAGGATCGTCCAGGCCATGCCGCTGTCCTTGAGCAGCCGTTCGACCGCCAGGTTCTCACCGGCCGGGCCCAGGTGCGGATGGGTCTGGACGGTGATGGACGACACCAGCACCACGTGCTCCACACCCGCCTGCCGGGCCGCCGCGAGGATGTCCGCGTCCGGGCCCGTACGCGACAGGAGGAACAGCGCGCGCACCCCGTCCAGGGCGGGCCTCAACGTCTCCACCTCCGCGAAGTCCCCCTCCACCGCCTCGACTTCCTCGGGGAACGCGGCCCGTGAAGCGTCTCGGGTGAACGCTCTCACCGGCCCCGCACCGCATGCCTGCAACTCCCGCAGCAGCGCGCTGCCGATATGTCCGGTGGCTCCGGTCACGAGGATCATGAGCACGTTCTCCCGTCGTCAGCGATCGGTTTCGGGACACGCTAGGAGCTCAATCGGACTTGAGGTCAAGGAGAAGCGTCCAGCGGGGATCTCACCTCGCAGCAGCTCATTCGGCCCCACCCCGCCCGCGTCCCGCATAAGTTGACCGAGAGAGGTCGAAGAGTGCGGGACGGGGAGGACCAACCGGCATGACGTGGACCGAGCGCACCGTGGTACGCGAGGGTGTCCGCATCTCCTGCCGCGACTGGGGCGGGTCGGGGCCCCCGGTCGTGCTGCTGCACGGGCTGGCCGGCCACGCGGGCGAATGGGACACCCTCGCCGCGGCCCTCAGCCCTCGCTACCGGGTCGTCGCCGTCGACCAGCGCGGGCACGGCGCGAGCCAACGCCGGCCGCGCGACGTCTCGCGCGCCGCGTACGTCGCCGACACCGTCGCCGTCATCGGACAACTCGGCCTGCACCGGCCGGTGCTGGCAGGTCAGTCACTGGGCGGGCACACCGCCCTGCTCACCGCCTCGGCGCACCCCGGCCTGCTGCGCGGGCTCGTCCTCGTCGAGGCGGGCCCGGGCCGCGCCGATCCGGACGTGCCGGCCGAGATCGGCGCGATGCTCGACGCGTGGCCGACACCGTTCCCCTCGCGCCGCGCCGCCGTGGAGTTCTTCGGGGGCGGCGCGGTCGGCGAAGGCTGGGCGGGCGGGCTGGAGGAGCGCGACGGGGGCTGGTGGCCGCGCTTCGACCGTGACGTGATGGTCGAAGCGCTGAGCGAGAACGCCCGGCGTTCCTACTGGGACGAGTGGGCGGGCATCACGTGCCCGACGCTGCTCGTCCTGGGCCGGTCCGGCATCGTCCCCCCGCACGAGACGGAGGCGATGCTGCGACAGCGCCCGGAGACGGTGGCCTTGAGCGTCCCCGACGCGGGGCACGACCTGCACCTGGAGCGCCCCGAGGTCCTGCGGCAGGTGTTCCGGGAGTTCCTGCGTCATCCGTGAGCCTCCGGGAAGAAGTCGGCGCCCTGCACGTACGCCATCGCCTCGGTCCACTTCGGGTCGCCCAGGCGGCGTTCCATCTCCTCCGGGCTGACGTCCTCCACCCGCGTCTGGAGCCACCACAGGTTGCCCAGCGGGTCGCGCACCCGCCCGATGCGGTCGCCGAAGAAGAGATGCGTCACCTCGGTCACCGACGTGCCGCCGGCCGCGACGGCCCTGCGGTGCGCGGCGTCGGCGTCCTCGACGTAGAGGCGCAGGAAAGCGGGCGTCGGCGGCCAGTCCGGTGGCGCGTCGAAGGGCATGACGACCGAGTCGCCGATCCGCACCTCCGCGTGGCCGATCCGGCCGTCCTCCCCGACGACCCGCGCGATCTCCTCCGCGCCGAACGCCTCCTTCAGATAGTCGATCAGCCCGGCCGTGTCGCGCGAGATGATCCAGGGCGTGACGGTGTGGTAGCCGTCCGGGATCGGTTGTACGGTCATCCGCTGTCCTCCCGAGTGTGTGCTGCTCCTCCCGAAGCTACGGGGGCTGTAGGTCGGATCCTGTCCTAGAACCCTTCGGACGCAGGCGCGGCGTCTCATCCGGCGGGAAGTGCCTGCTCCGCCCAGATGATCTTGCCGTTGGGTATCTGGCGGGTGCCCCAGCCCTGGGTGAGCTGGGCGACGAGCAGCAGCCCACGTCCGCCTTCGTCGAAGGTGCGGGCCCGGCGCAGGTGGGGGGCGGTGGTGCTGCCGTCGGAGACTTCGCAGATGAGGGTGCGGTCGTAGATCAGTCGCAGCTCGACGGGAGGGCGGCCGTACCGGAGGGCGTTGGTCACCAGTTCGCTGACGACCAGCTCGGTGACGAAGGCGGCCTCGTCCAGGCCCCACTCGGACAGTTGCCGGCAGGCGGCTTTGCGCATCTCGGCGACCACGGCCGGGTCCGGCGACACCGGCCAGGTCGCCACGTGGGACGCGTCGAGGGCCCGCGTCCTCGCCACGAGGAGCGCCACGTCGTCGGAGGGGCGGTCCGCGAGGAGGGTGCTCAGCAGGTCGTCACAGGTGGCCTCCAGATCAGGAGCGGGCCGTCCCAGCACCTCGCGCATGGCGGTGATCCCCTCGTCGATGTCACGGCTGCGGTTCTCCACGAGTCCGTCCGTGTACAGGACGAGGAGGCTGCCCTCGGCGAGCTCCAGCTCGGTCGATTCGAAGGGCAGGCCGCCCAGGCCGAGAGGTGGCCCCGCCGGGACGTCGAGGAACGCGACGGTGCCGTCGGGGGTCACGAGGGCGGGCACGGGGTGGCCGGCCCGCGCGGCGGTGCAGTGCCGGGAGACCGGGTCGTACACGGCGTAGAGACAGGTGGCGCCGATGTCGCCGTCGAGCGGTGCCATGGTGTCTCCCCCGCCGGCCAGGCGGTTGACGAGGTCGTCGAGGTGGGTCAGCAACTCGTCGGGAGGCAGGTCGACATCCGCCAGGGTGCGTACGGCGGTGCGCAGCCGTCCCATGGTCGCCGAGGCCTGGATGCCGTGACCCACGACATCACCGACGACCAGGGCGACCCGGGCACCGGAGAGCGGTATGACGTCGAACCAGTCGCCGCCCACACCGGCCCGGGCACTGGCGGGCAGATAGCGGGAGGCGACGTCCAGGGCCGCCTGCTCGGGCAGCTGTTGCGGCAGCAGGCTGTTCTGCAGGGTGAGCGAGGTGTCACGCTCGCGCGTGTAGCGCCGGGCGTTGTCGATGCACACGGCGGCGCGGGCGGTGATCTCCTGCCCCAGCAGCAGGTCGTCCTGCTCGAAGCGCTGGGGCCGTCGGTGGCGGGAGAACGTTGCCACTCCCAGGGTGAGACCACGTGCGCGCATGGGTACCGCCAGGACCGAGTGGAATCCGAACTGCCGCATGCGTGCGGCCCGTTGTGGGGCTGTCCGGTCCAGGTCCGCCAGTGCGGCGGGGGTGATGTGCTCGATGACCGGTCGCCCTTCCGCCAGACAGCGGGCCGCCGTGGAACGCTCCGGGTAGTTCGCCACCGTCCCGTGCGGCACCACGGCTTCGGGGCAGCCCTCCAGCACCGACCGGGAGGCGACCCGGCGCATCATCACCGGTCCGTGCGGCGGGCCCTGCGGCGGGTCCTCGCCCCCTTCGATCGAGGGCAGGAGATCGACCGTGACGAAGTCCGCGAACCGGGGGACGGCCACGTCGGCGAGTTCCTGGGCGGTACGGGGCAGGTCCAGAGTGCTGCCGATGCGCAGGCTGGCGTCGTCGACCAGGACCAGCCGCTGCCGGGCGAGGTACTGCTCCGTCACGTCGTGCGCCGACAGCAGGACGCCTTCGGGTCGTCCGCCGGAGTCGCGCACGGGCACCAGGGAGACCGACCACACGCTCTCCCGCTCATGGCCGGCGAGGTGCAGCGCGGCTCCGAGCTCCTGGGGGCGACCGGTCCGCAGCGCGGTGCGCATGCCCTCCTCGGTCCGCTCGCTCTCCGGGTCGAGGACGATCTCCGTCACCCGGAGACCGCGCATCTCCGCCTCGGACAAGCCCATCACACGTTCCATGTCCCGGTTCGCCCAGCGCAACCGCAGGCCGGTGTCGTACAGGGCCATGGTGTAGGGAGCCTGGGCGAAGCTGCGCCGCAGGAACGCGTCGCGCTGCGGCGCAGGTGCCGGCCGGGTCACCGGGGACACCAGGAGCCAGTCCTCGCCTTGGTCGTTCTCCCGGCGGTGGGCCAGCAGTCCCACCGTGAGCCGGCGGCCGTCCCGGTGCAGCAGCGTGGCGGTCCCGCTCCACCTGCGCAGGCCGGTCGGCGCATCCGGTACGGGAGGGTGAGCGGTGTCCGCGAGAAGCCGGGCCGCGCTCTTGCCGATCACCTCCGGGGCCCGGTACCCGAGCAGCCTCCGGGCTCCTTCGTTCCACGCGGTCACCACACCGCGACCATCGACGACGGCCCTGGCCGTGGCCGCCTCGTCGACCCGTTCCCGCGAGCCGCCGCCCGACGGGCCCCCGTCCCGGGCGGACGCGGATCCGATCATGACCTCATCCCGCCTCACTCCCGCCTGGGGCCTTCTGCCGGGGAGCGCCCGGAACCCGAGGTGCGCCGCACCTTCACTTTTTACGACACTAGACATCAAGCGTGACAGATGTGCGCGAACAGGTCCTCATGGCAGGATGGCGGGCCTCGTGGCAGGCCGGCGGTCCTCACGGCAGGGCGGCGGCACGGTCCCGGACGGAGGGTGGCACTCATGTCTGTCATCGGCGAGAGGTGGCCGGACCGGGCCGAGTGGGCCGGAAAGATCTTCAGCTCGGGCTGGCGGGAGTCCGAGGGCGGCACCCGTCAGGTGATCGAACCGGCCACCGGGGACACGCTGGCCGAGGTCGGCATCGCGTCGCCCGCGGACGTCGCCCGGGCCGGCACACGGGCCGCCGGGGCCGCCGGGGAGTGGGCCGCGGCTGCTCCCGCTGATCGTGCCGAGGTGCTGCTGAGGGCGTCCGGCGCCCTGCGGGAACGCAGCGACACCTTCCGTGAGTGGATCGTCCGGGAGTCGGGCGGCGTCCCCGCGAAGGGCGACTACGAGATCGCCGCCGCCCTCGCCCAGCTGACCCATGCCGTCGGGCTCGCCTCGCAGCCTCGGGGTGAGGTTCTGGAGCCGCAGGCGCCCGGTGGCACGAGCCTGGCGTGGCGGGTGCCGCTCGGCGTCGTCGGCGTCATCAATCCCTGGAACGCTCCGCTCCTGTTCGCCCTGCGCGCGCTGGCACCCGCGCTCGCCCTGGGCAACACCGCACTGCTCAAACCCGACCCGCTCACGCCGGTGTCCGGGGGCGTCCTCGTCGCCCGGCTCTTCGAGGACGCCGGCCTGCCCGACGGGGTGCTGCACGTCCTGCCGGGCGGCGCCGAGACGGGGCAGGCGGTCGCGGCGGACCCCCACGTCGCCATGGTCGCCTTCACCGGCTCCACGGCGGCCGGGCGCGCCGTGGCCCGTGTGGCGGGTGAGGGACTGAAACGGGTCCTGCTGGAGCTCGGCGGCAAGAACTCGCTCGTCGTGCTGGAGGACGCCGACGTGGAGGCGGCCGCCTTCGCAGGAGCGGTGAGCGCCTTCGGATACCAGGGGCAGGCGTGTGTGGCCGCCGGCCGTCACCTGGTCCACACCGACCTGGTCGAGGCGTACACCGACGCGCTGGTCAGGCACGCGCTGGCCATGCGGGTCGGCGACCCCCGCGAGGAGGGTGTCGGCATCGGGCCGGTCATCAGCGGGCGGCAAGCCGCCAGGATCGAACGCATTGTCGACGAGAGTGTGGCCGCCGGGGCGCGGGTGCTCACGGGCGGCCGCCGCGACGGATTGTTCTACCCGCCCACCGTCCTGGACCACGTCGGCCGGGCCATGCCCGCGTACACGGAGGAGATCTTCGGCCCCGTCGCCCCTGTCCTGCCCTTCCGCAGCGAGGCGGAGGCCGTCGAGATCGCCAACGACACCGCGTACGGTCTGGCGGCCGCCGTGCACTCCGGCTCGGTCCCGAGGGCGACCGCCGTCGCGCAGCGGCTGCGCACCGGCATGGTCCACATCAACGACGTCTGCGCCAAGGACGCGGCGAACGCCCCCTTCGGAGGCATGGGCGTCTCCGGCAACGGTTCCCGCATCGGCGGCACGGCCAGCCTGGAGCAGTTCACCCAGTGGCGGTGGATGACGGCACCGGGACCGTCGTGACACCGGGCGCGCTCCGCCACACGGCACGTCCGCCGGTCGTCCGCGAGGGAACGACCCGGGGTCCCTCCACGAGGAAGGAGTGCCGCCATGACGAAGCCGGTGGTGGTGGGAGTCGACGGTTCGCCGTCGAGTCTGGACGCGGTCGGGGTGGCCGGCCATGAGGCCGCGATCCGTGGTGCGGAGCTGCGGCTCGTGCATGCCTTCGGACGGTCGTCCTCGCATCTCCCGGCCGGCGGGCCCGCGTGGAATCCGGCCGGGGCAGGAGTGCGGGAGCTGCTCGACGGCACACTGATGGCAGCCGAACGGCGGGCCCGAGCCGTGGCGCCCCAGGTCGGCATCACCCGTGACGTCACCGTGGGCGAGCCTCTGGTGGTGCTGGAGATCGCCTCCCGCACGGCGTCTGTCGTGGTGGTCGGCAGCCGGGGCCTGGGCGCCTTCGGCAGTCTGCTGCTGGGCTCCGTGTCCGGGCACCTCGCGGCACACGGCCGCTGCCCCGTGCTGGTGGTGCGGGGGCGCACCGACCCGGCGGGCCCCGTCCTGCTGGCGGTCGACGACTCACCCGCCTCCGAGGAAGCCGTACGTTTCGCCTTCGCCGAGGCGGCCCTGCGCGGCGCGGACCTCACGGCGCTGCACGTGTGCCGGACAGGGAGTTCGGATGTCTACGACGGTCCGGCCGATCCTCCCTTCGTGACCTATGACGAGACGCATCTGCGGGAGCACGCCGAGCGCGTCCTCGACGCGGCGCTCACCGGTCCGGAGGAGAGCCACCCGGACGTAGCGGTGCTGCGAAAGCCGGTGACCGGCCGGGTACGGCACACCCTCGTCGAAGCGAGCGCGGGCGCGCAGCTGCTCGTCGTCGGAGCGCGGGGCCGGGGCGGCTTCACCGGCCTGCTGCTGGGCTCGGTCAGCCAGGCCGTCCTGCACCATGCGCACTGTCCCGTAGCGGTGGTTCGTCACCGGGGCAAGGGCCCCGCGACGCCGGAAGGCGGTGAAGGGGATCACCCGTAGACTGCAACTGGAAGCGGCGCCCGCGAGCGCGTGATGACGGTGGACATCGACTTCACGGCCTTCTTCGAGACCACGCCGAGCCCGTATCTGGTTCTGGACACGGGCCTGGTGATCCGCTACGTCAACCCGGCCTACCTGCGGACGACCGGCCGGGTGAGCGGCGACCTTATCGGAAAGCACTACTTCGACGCCCTGCCGCCGCGTCCCGGCTCCCCCGACGACGCGCAACGGAACGTGAAGACGTCCTTGTCCCGGGCCCTGGACACCGGGAAGCCGGACGTGCTGGTGCTCCAGCGCTACGACATCCCCGCCCCCGGCCGGCCGGACGGGTTCGAGGAGCGGTGGTGGTCGAAGATCCACACTCCGCTTCCGGGGCCGGACGGCGCGGTGAAGTGGATCGTGCAGCGGGCCGAGGACGTCACCGCGTTCTTCCACTCGGGCCGGGCCGGACAGCTCGGAGAGGAGTTCACCACGCGGGAGAAGGGCCTGGCCGCCGAGCTGTACGCGCGCACCGACGAACTGCACCGGCTGAACCGGGAGCTGCTCCAGGCCCACGCCCGGGAGCGGCAGGTCGCTGTCACGCTCCAGGAGGCCATGCTCTCCGCACCCGATCTGAACCGCCACGACAACATCGCCGTGCGGTACCTGCCGGCGACGACCTCCTTGAACGTCTGCGGTGACTGGTACGACGTCGTCGACCTGCCGCCCGACCGCTATGCCGCGGCCGTCGGGGACGTCGTCGGCCACGGACTGCACGCGGCGGCGGTCATGGGCATGTTGCGCAGCGCCCTGAGCGCCGTCATCCGGGCCATCCCCAGCCCCGCGCAAGCGCTGGAGGTCCTCGGTCTGTACGCCAGGTCGGTGGACGGTGCGATGGCGGCGACGGCGGTCAAGGTGCTCATCGACACCCGCAGCAGACTGATCATCTACAGCAACGCCGGGCACCCACCGCCCGTTCTGCTGCACCGGGACGGAACGTGCGAGCTGCTCGACCGAGCCACCGACCCGCCACTCGGCGCACGGGAGCACCATGTCCCCCGCCCCCAGGCCGGCCTCACCTACGCGCCGGGCGACACCCTCGTGCTCTACACCGACGGGCTCATCGAACGGCGGGACGAGGACATCGACGCCGGTCTGGCCCGGCTGACGACGGCTCTGGGGGCGGACCGCGCTCTGCTGCCCGACCAGCTGGCCGACGGTCTGCTGGCCCGCCTCGACGTCACCGAAGGTGCCCCGGACGACATCGCCCTGATCGTGATCCGCCTGTAGTCCGGTGCGGGTGCCGGCCCGCCGTGCGGCTCGTGGTGCTGGGCGGTCCTGGTCGGTCGGGGTGACCGATGGTCACATTCGGGTTCCTCCACGGTCCGGGACGGTCCTGAACACGCCATTCCGTGGTGCAGTCGGGGCATGGCCTCACCGTCCACGGATGACCAGGACTCCTCGACGCCGTCCTCGCGCGAGCGCCCCTCCCGGCTGACCGACGTCGCCGTCGCCCTGTTGCTCCTGGTGGCGGACGCCGTCATCGTCGGCGTCGCCGGGCTGCTCCTCTTCGCGGTCGGTATGGGAACCGCGCCGTCACCGCGCTCCTCCCCCACCCCGCACACCCGAGACACTCCGGCTGTCACCTGGCTCGTCATCTGGGGCGGTCCGGTGCTGGCGGCAGCCGGCGCCTATGTGCACGCCCGTCTGAGGATGCCCGTCACCGCCGTCGTGCAGGGCCTGTTCACCCTCGCGTGCCTCGTCCTGGCCGTCGCATGGACGCGCATGCTGCTGTCGTGACGCCGGCGCTCTCCGCATCTTGCGATGCCCCCCGCGCCGAGGCAGGGGAAGGGCTGCTCCGACCTCCCCAGGTGTCGCAGCCCTTCCCCGTCCAGCGGCAAGCGGATACCCCCGGACGCGGATCCCACGCCTGACCGCCCCGCACCCGAACCAAGATCGATTGTCAGTGGTGGGTGAGAAGGTGGATGCATCCAACCGGGACACCGGAACAAGGGGGAGTTGTGATGTCCGGAAGCCAGAACTACATCAATCACGTTGCTCTTGTGCTCGATGCCAGCTCGTCCATGTCGCACCTGAGCCACAAGGTCGTCGAAGTGGCCGATCAGCAGATCGCGTACCTGGCCCGCCGGTCCAAGGAACTGGACCAGGAAACCCGCGTCACGGTGTACGTCTTCGCCGACAAGGTGCAGTGCGTCATCTACGACAAGGACGTGCTGCGCATGCCGTCGCTGAAGCAGCTGTACCGGACGGGCGGCATGACGGCCCTCCTCGCGGCCGCGCTGAAGTCACAGCACGAGCTGGCTCAGACGGCCCAGCTGTACGGCGACCACAGTTTCCTGACGTTCGTGCTGACCGACGGACAGGAGAACGCGAGTCACCGCTGCCCGGATTCCCCGGCCGGGGATCCCCGGGAACTGGTCCAGGCCGTGGCCCGGATGATCGAGACGCAGCAGGACAACTGGACGCTGGCCGTACTGGTGCCCGACCAGATGGGCAAGCGCGAGGCCATGCAGTGCGGATTCCCCAAGGACAACATCGCCATCTGGGACGCCACGAGCACGCAGGGTCTGGAGGAGGCCGGGCAGGTCATCCGGCAGGCCACCGAGAACTTCATGATGGGCCGCACCCAGGGCATCCGCGGATCGCGCGCGGTGTTCTCCACCGGCGCCGAAGCGGTCAACCGGGACACCATCAAGGCGGCCGGCCTCACGCCCGTCGATCCGTCGAAGTACCAGCTGATACCGGTGGCCCGCGACGCGGCCATCAGGGAGTGGGTCATCGAATGCGGGCACACCTACCGGACCGGTGCGGCGTTCTACCAACTGAGCAAGTCGGAGAAGATCCAGGCGCAGAAGCAGATCGCGGTGCTGGAGAAGAAGACGGACCGCGTGTACACGGGGCCCGCTGCGCGAAGCCTGCTCGGCCTGCCCGACGCGGAAGCCCGGGTCAAGCCGGACCACAATGACCACTTCACGATCTTCGTGCAGAGCACCAGCGTCAACCGGAAGCTCGTGCCCCACACGCGACTGCTGCTCATGCTCTGACACACCGTGAAGAGGCTGGGGGTGCCCGGGGGTGCGAAGCCGCCCCGGGCACCCCCACCTCGGGGCGCAGTCGACGCCCTTCAGTGCGTCAGCTTCGATGCGTCAGCGGTGAGAGGCCGAGTTCGCGTTCGCCGAGAGGGGTGAAGAAGCGCTCGACGTCGGAGTCGGTGACCTCGTCCAGGTTCTGCGGCGACCAGCGCGGCCGGCGGTCCTTGTCGACGACCTGGGCGCGGATTCCCTCCACCAGGTCGGGCAGGTCCAGGGCGGCACAGGAGACGCGGTACTCCTGGTTCAGAACCAGTTCCAGCGGCCCGAGCTTCAGGGCGCGGCGAAGGGAGGCAAGGGTGACCTTGAGGGCGGTCGGCGACCTGGCGAGCAGGGTCTCCGCTGCCTCTTTGGCGGCGGGGTCGCCGTGCGCGAGCAGCCGGCGCACGATCTCCTCGACGGTGTCGGCGGCGTAGCAGTCGTCGATCCAGTCGCTCTGGGCGGCCAGGACGCCCTGCGGGGGTGTCCGCACATGGCGTTCCAGGGCCTCCTCCACGGGCAGTCGGGCCAGGGCCTCGAGGAACTCCGGCAGTGAGGACGCCGGCACGCAGTGGTCCGCCAGTCCGCACAACAGCGCATCCCCGGCACCGATCTGAGCGCCCGTCAGGGCGAGATGCGTGCCCGACTCCCCGGGAGCCAGGGCGAGCAGCCGGGTGCCGCCCACGTCCGGCACGAAGCCGATGCCGGTCTCCGGCATGGCGACCCGGGACCGCTCGGTGACGACACGGACGCTGCCGTGCGCCGAGACGCCGACGCCGCCCCCCATCACGATGCCGTCCATCACGGCGACGTACGGTTTGGGGTATCGGGCGATGCGGGCGTTGAGGCGGTATTCGTCGCGCCAGAACGCGGCGGAGGCCGTGCCGTCGCCGTCGCGGGCGTCGTCGTGGATGGCGCGGATGTCGCCGCCGGCGCAGAGGCCCCGCTCCCCCGCGCCGGTGATGACGACGGTCTCCACCGCGGGGTCCCGTGCCCACTCGGTGAGGGCCTCGTCGATGCGGCGGACCATGGTGTGCGTCAGGGCGTTGAGGGCCCGAGGCCGGTTGAGCGTGATGTGGGCGGCACGCCCGCTGGTGTGGAAGAGGACGGGTTCGGATTCGTCGGCTCCGCTCACCGGAACTCCTCCTCCAGGTCCTGAGCCACGATGACGCGCATGACTGTCGCTTCCTTTCCCATCACGTTCAGGCCCCTTCGTCCGCCGCTGCCGGCGCCGGATCACCTCGCCACCGCGGACCCTACGGTGCCCTGGCGACCGGGCATGGCAGGGGGTCCCCACCTCCGGCCCGCGAGCCGCCTCGTCACCGGCCGGGCCCGGCGTTGTGCATCGAGGGGCGGAGGACCATGAGGGAGTCTTCCGAGGTCGCCACCATGGCGAAGGGGAACCGGTCGAGCTCGAGGCAGAGCGCGACGTCGTCGGGGTGGACGCCCTGCCGCACACCGTCCGCCAGCTCCACGGCGGCACGCGATTCACCGGCGCGCCGGAGGAAGTCGGCTGCCTCCGTCCCGGCCTCGGTGGCCCTCAGGGCGATGTACTGGGCGCACGCCAGGTCTTCGTCGGCCTGCCCGCCCTCGCCGGTGACCACGAACGTGACGCGGTCGCACGCGCGCGTCCGCAGGACCCGGGCCGTGGCCTCCGCCACCACGAAGCCGGCGCACAGCACCAGCGACGCCTCCCTGACCGCGAGGGCGCCGACCGTCCCCGCCGTCGTCTTCTGCACGACGGTCCGCCCGGCGAGGTCGGCGGAGCGCAGCAGCCCCGGTGAGTTGACGGCGTCGAACCCGGGCGCGGGCGGACCGTCCTTGAGCGCCACCCAGTCGGGGTGCCGGGCCTTGAGCGCCAGGGCGTCGTCCAGCGACTCCGCGAGCACGATCTTCTCCGCCCCTCGGGCGAAGGCCCAGGCAGCCACCGTGTAAGCACGCATGACGTCGACCACGACGGCCACGGACGGGGTTTCGGTGAGCTCCGGGATGCCGAGGAACCGAGTCTCCATCGGGTCATGATCGCGCATGCCCTTCCCGTGCCGCCAGGCAGCGGCGAACAGGCGGGCGTCACGGATGACCGGGCGCCGGTCAGCGGGCTGCACCTGTGCGCTACATTTTGCCTCTCCTTGATCTCTACGCTTCGGAGTTGGCAATCCCATGAGCGACATCGTCAACGGACTCGGGCGGGCCACCGCATACGGCGGTCTGGGGCTGGTCCTGTTGCTCCTCGGCATCGTCCTGGTCGACGTGCTGACGCCTGGAAAGCTCGGGCGGCAGATCTGGGAACAGCGCAACCGCAACGCGGCCACGGTCCTCAGCTCCGCGCTGCTCGGCATCGGCGGCATCGTGTTCACGTCGATATGGACGACGTACGAGGACTTCGGCAAGGGCCTGGTCTCGACCGCGGCGTTCGGGCTGCTGGGACTGGTGATGATGGCGCTGGCGTTCCTGCTGGTGGACCTGGTCACCCCGGGCCGCCTGGGCGCGACGCTGGTCGAGACGGAGCCTCATCCCGCGGTCTGGGTGACGGCCTCGTGCAACCTCGCCGTGTCCGCCGTCATCGCGGCGTCCATCGCCTGAACCGCCAGGCGAGGCAACTCCCGACGCACAGTGAACGCACAGGCACTGTTCCACCTCTTGTAGGGCGGAGAAAGCCCCCCCCAACTGAGAGGAACGTGCCGTGCGTTCACCCAGACGTATACGTTCGCGCCTGTACCCGGCCGGGTCGGTGGTCCTGGCCATGGCTGCCGCCGGATCCGTGCTGGCGGGGCCGGCCGGCTCCGCGTTCGCCGCGGGGACGGGCATGCGCGCCGATCTGCGGGCGGATGTGAACCGCGACGGGCGGGTCGACGTCACCGGCGGCAGCGACAACCGGGGTGAGGACGGCTGGTCCGTCGACCGCGGAGCCGTGTTCCTGCCCAACATCGATGACGACGCCAAGCGGTGCCCGGTGACCGCGCCCGATGGCGAGCCGCTGTCCGACGCCAAGCTGGCCGCGTGCAACGACGGCTCCGACACGAAGGTCAACGGCACCGAGGACGCGGCCGACCTCGCCCGGGTCCGTTCCGTGCCCCAGCCCGGCCTCCCCGCGGACGCCACGGGCCGTCTGAAGATCGCCACGGGCGGCAAGCACGCCCACCTCTTCCTCGAGCGGGCCGGAAAGTGGATCCCCGCGACGTCCGCGACCCGGCTGACGGCCGCCGAGTTGCGCTCCGGTGTGGAGTTCGGTGTCGAGGCCACCGACGTCGTCCGCGACACCGCGAAGTGGGACGGCCGTGCGGTGGTCCGGCTGACGGTGACGTCCGGACGGAAGTCGACGTCCGACGCCGTGACCCTGCGCGTCGCGCCGCTGCTGACGCAGCACCACCTTCAGAACACCCAGCAGGTGATGGTGTCCAAGGTCCAGGGCGACGGGCCGGACAGCCGTCTCCAGCGGGAGTTCGTCGCCGCCCTCGACAAGGAGGTCAAGAAGGCCGGGGTCACGACGCCTCTGATCACCTTCGAGATGTACGCCGACCGCTGGGCCCAGGACTTCGTCGAACCGGCCTACGTCAGCATGACCGGGCCGGGCGGCCAGCGGCAGGTGATGCGCGTGATGCTGCGTTCCGCCCAGCCGAACCGGGATGCGGGCCGGGAGCTGTTCGAGAGGATGCGCGGCCGGGACATCGGTGTCGTGCAGGTGACCGACGAGGCGGAGCCCGACGACTGGTCGCTGAACTCCATGGGCAATCTGGAGACCATCCCGCCCTACGCTCACGGCGGACGCTCCTTCCCGGCCGGGCGGATCATCATGGGCGAGCGCAAGGACAGCGGGGCGCGCCCGTCGAAGGTGATGCGGACGATGCTCACGGCGCAGGGGTTGCAGAACCCGCTGCTGCTGGACACCTCCTGGCTGGGCGTGGGCCACGTCGACGAGTTCGTGCAGTTCCTGCCCGCCGACACCCCGCGCGGCTGGCGCATCGGCATCGCCGACCCGAAGGCGGGGCTGCAACTGCTGCGCGACGCCGAGCGCGACGGCCACGGCAGGACGAAGATGTTCTCCGTGCCGGGACGCAGTGGCACTCCGGCGCCCAAGGAGACCATCGACCAGGCCCTCGCCTCCCGTCACCTGGTGGCGGACAACGAGATGGCGGCGCGTCGCATCGCGGCCAACCTGGAGATCCTCAAGCGCGAGACGGGGGTCACCGACGAGGAGATCGTGCGGGTGCCCGCCCTCTACACCCGTGACTCGGAGGCTCTGACCGCCGACGGACAAGAGGTTCCCGTGCCGCGTCTGACGCGCATGGGCGCCGGTTCCGACCTCGTGGACAGCCTCCGGGAGCAGGGCCAGCAGAAGTGGCTAGCCGAGAATCCCGCCTCTGGCGCTGCGGCTCCGGCGACGGTGACGACCAGCGCCTACGTCCCCGGTGCGGTCAACGGCGTGCTCCTGGGGCGTGACCGCTACCTCGCGCCCCGCCAGTGGGGGCCCGTCATCGGCGGCAAGGACATCTTCACGGAAGCCGTCACCGCCGCCTACCAGCGGGTCGGGCTGAAGGTCTCGTACATCGACGACTGGTACACGTACCACCTCGGCATGGGTGAGGTGCACTGCGGCACCAACACCCTGCGCGACGCGACGGCCGCATGGTGGCAGCGTCCGGTGGCGAACCGCAACGGGGCGTAGACGGGGGGGTGGTTCGGCTGCGGCTGCGGGGCCCGTCGTACCGCTGGTCCGTGACGGGCGCCGGGCGAGGAACGGGCCGGGTTCGCTCGCATCCGGGGCTTGCGCCTGCTCGCCGCCCCGCAGGAGGCCCCGGCGCCTCGCAGCGGCACCGGCTGTGACGGTGGCGGCCGTCACAGCCACCGTTGTGCCGCCTCGACGCTGTCACCGCCGCTGGTGTTGAACGCGATGGCGGCCTGCGGCGCATGGCGGCGAATCAGGTTGACGACCTGCTCGAAGAGCGGCAGCAGCGGCTCGGCCTTGCGGATTCCACCGCCGACGACCACGACGTCCCACGGGTGGCCGGCCAGCGACGCGATGAGGGTGGGCTCGGCTGCCGCGTCGAACGCGATCAGCGTCATGGCGGCTTCGATGCCGTGCTCGCCGAACCGGGCCAGCTCCGCGTCGAGAGCAGCACGCAGGGCCTCCCCGTCGACACCCGGTATCGCCTGAGGGTCGTAACCCACGACAAGTGCGGAAGACATGCGGGCACCCTACCGGGCCCGCCTCCACGGGATCCGGCTCGCCGGCATCAGCCGGCCTGCGCCGGATCAGTGCCCGGCGGCCGCCTTCACCAGGGCGACCGCCACACCGATCGCCGCGTCCGCGAGGCCCGCCACCGACGCCGCCAGGACGCCGCCTCCCATGCGCAGCCCGCCCAGACAGCCCCACAGGAAGAGGGAGAGGACGCCCACTCCCGCCGCCGTCAGCAGCGCGGCGTGCAGGGACAGGACGTCCAGCGCGGCCAAGGCGATGAGCACGGCCGGACCCAGGGCGCAGGACAGCAGCGGGCTGCTGACGTACAGCATGCGGCGCAGCTCGCGGCCGGTGGCAAGGTGACGGTGGACCGTGCGGTGGGCCTGCTGGTCGGCGACGAACGCCGCGAGCCACAACCCCAGCGCGGTCGTCACGACCGTGGCGACGGCGCCCAGGGGACCCACGTCACCGAGGGACAGTCCGACCACGACGGCGATCATCGTGATGGTCGCGTAGATCCGTTCCTTGAGACGGTCCGCCAGTACGGCGGCCTCCGTTCCGGGCGGCACATCCGCTCGCCGGTCGTCCGCCACCTGATGCCCCTCACCTGTCCCGGGACGCGGGTCCGTCGTCCCCGCTCGGTCGTCATGGCACCCGCGCAGTGCTTACGCCGGTCACGGCCACCAGCATGCCTCCCGCCGTCGCCCCGGACCGGTAACGCCGCTGCCTCGGGGTGGTGGAGCCACAGCTCCGCGGGCAGAACCCGTAGACCCCCTGGGCCTAGGCCCCGCGCAGCGCGAACGAGGCGTACCGGTGCTCGCGTCCGCGCTCACGGGCCGGGGTGTGCTCGGCGTGATTCCGCCACGCCTCGGTCGACTCCCCCTCCCTCCGGTACGACATCGTGACACCCGGGCCGTCCGCCCCGCGGGCGGAGTCGCCACCGGGGAATCCCGGCTGGTCGGCAGCGCGTTTCAGCATCGCTCGTTCGGCTCCGCGCGGCCGTTGTCGCCTGCCGTACGGCCGGCGGTGAACACCACGGCGTAGTAAGGCCGGGCGGGCGGCGACGCGGACGCGGCATTCGGCCACGGAGATGCTCCGACAGACGGCACCGGCGGCTTCGCCCGCAACGATCTCGCGCACCCTTCCGGGCGCACGGCCACCCGGCCGGGCAACTCCTGATTGGCCGTGTGACGTCTGTTCAGCAGGGGTGAGCGGCCATAAGGTGAGCGGCCTTCGCGTTCTGGGGAGGTCTCGTGAACGGGCTTCGCGCGGTCGTCGTCTGCCTCGTGATCGCGTGTGCCGCGGTGGTGTCGCCGGCCTCGGCCGTGGCACCGGGCTGGTCGGCGCTGCCGGTGCCGGCGGCGGCTCCGCCGGTGACGGTGTCCGACCTCGCCGCCCGCGGGCCGGGCGAGGCGTGGGCGACCGGGTACGAGCACGCCGCCGACGGACTGCGGCCCCTGGCGTACCGGTTCGACGGCACGGCGTGGAGCCGGGACACCGGATTCCCCGGCGCCGGCGAGCCGGGATGGCTCGGCAAGGTGCAGTTCGTCGGCGAGGAGATGTGGACCTTCCACCACCGCTCGGGTTCGGGCGCCATCCTGCGCCGGTCGGCGCAAGGCTGGAGCACCGTGCCGCTGCCGCAGACCCTGTGGACCTACCAGGACTTCGCCGCCGTACCGGGTGCCGCGTGGGTGGTGGGTGAGGACGACACCGGGCTGAAGGTGCTGCACTACGACGGCTCCGCCTGGACCGCGCAGTCCACCCCGGACGGTGTCCGGTACGTCATGGGGATCACCGCACGCTCCGCCACCGACGCCTGGGCCTGGGGAGACACCGGCACCGGGACGACCGTCCTGCGCTGGAACGGCACGACGTGGCGGGACGCGAAGGTGCCGCTGCCGCAGGACAGCAACGTGCACACGATCCTGCCCGAACCGTCCGGCCGGGTCACCGTCGGCGGCAGCCGGTACACCGACGGTGTCGCCCGCACCTGTCTGACGACCTGGAACGGGCACGCCTGGCGCACCACCTACCCCCCGCTGGGCGACACCTCCACCGAGGCCATGGTGCGCGGTCCGGACGGCGCGCTGTGGCTGCCGGTACGCAGCGACCACGCGTTCCAGTCGAAGTACGCGCGCCTGGACGGCCCCCGCACCACCTTCTCCTACGGTCCCGAACGCACGAACGCGATCGTCGTCAGGCCTCGGGCACTGGCGAGGGCGGGGTCCGCGCTGCTGTCCTTCGGGACCGTCGAGATCTACGGCTCGAAACCCCGTCTGATGAGCGAGCGGCTGGGAGGCTGACCATGGCACGAAGACTTCTCGTCGCCGCCCTCGCCATCGCCCTGACGATCATGGCCGGGATGAGCCCGGCCGGAGCGGACACCGCGTCCTGGCAGCACGTTCCGGTCCCGGCGCAGGTGCGTCCGCAGGCCGGGCTGAACGAGGCCGTGGCCTTCGGGCCGGACCGGGCCTGGGCGGTGGGTGCCGACGCCGTCGGCCGCGAGGCGCCGGGCTTCCCGCTGGTGCTGCGCTGGGACGGAACGGCGTGGCAGCGCCAGGGCCTGCCCGGGATCCGCTGGCAGGGGGAGCTGCTGTCCGTCGCCGGGACGTCACCGGCGGCGCTCTGGGCGGTCGGCCGCGACACGGCGGGCGGCACCCACCTGCTCCGCTTCGACGGCGAGGCCTGGTCCGAGAGCCGGCCGCCGCGCGATGTGGTGCTGACCAAGGTCGTCACCGGCGGCGGTGAGACCTGGCTGATCGGCACGCGGGACGGCGCGCAGGTGCTGCTGCGCCGGGACGGGCGCGGCTGGCAGGACGTGCCGGCACCGCCGGGAGCCGTGTACGGCCTGCACGTCCTGGCGGCGGACGACGTCTGGGCCGCGGGCGAGACCGCCTCGGGTGCGGCGGTGTCGCACTGGGACGGGCGGGCGTGGCGGCAGACGGTCGTGGACGGGTTCCCGCGGTCGGCCGTCGGCAGTGTGCTGGCGGTGTCGCCGACGGAAGTGTGGGCGGGTGGTACAGCCGGGTTCGTCGGCGGGCCGGTGGGCCGGCCGATTCCGCCCCTGCTGGTCCGCTGGGACGGGCAGACCTGGAACCGGGTGACCGTGCCCACCGACTTCGGCGGCATCACGTCACTGGCGCCCAGCGCGTCCGGCGGGCTCGGCTGGGTCTCGGTGGCCCGCTCGCAGAAGTGGGGCCCGCCCGGCAGCACTCCTCCGTGGGTCCCCGGGCCGGACTTCCTCGCCTGGAACGGCCAGGCGTTCACCGAGTACGCCGAACCGGCGGTGGCAGGCGAGGGTGACTCCAGGACGCTGCGGCTGGCGCCGGTGCCGGGCACGGCGACGGTGTGGTCGGTCGGCCGCGCCGACGGCCCCGAGGGCACCTTCGCCCCGCGCGTCCTGCGGTACGGCTGAGACGCCCTGCCGATCAGGCGACGCGGCCGCCCGTCAGTGGCGGACCAGACAGAACGGGTGCCCCGCCGGGTCGGCATAGATCCGCCAACTCCGCCCGCCCTCACCGACGTCCAGCACTGTTGCCCCCCGTTCCAGCACCTGCTCTTCGGCCCGGTCCAGGTCCGCGACTGCGAAGTCGAGGTGGAACTGCTGCGGTCTGGCCGGGTCGGGCCACGCGGGCGGCCGGTAGGGCGTCACCCGCTGGAAGGCGAGGACGACACCGGACGCCGTGTGCAGCGTCGCCCAGGCGTCGCTCAGCGCCCACCTCCGGTCCGGCTGGTTGACGGTGCCACCGAGAAGCGACCGGTAGAACACGGCCAGTTCCACCGGATCGGGACAATCCAGCACCACGCACTGCAGGTCGGCGATCACGGGCCGATCCTAGGCGGTGGCTCTTCGCCCGCTCTCTGCGGACGAAGCGCCACCGTCCGGGTGGGACCGGGTCCTTGGTGTCACCGGGAGCGAGAAGCGAGGTACTGCTCGACGCCCGGCGCGGTGCGGGCGTCTTCGACGTTCACCGCGGCTCCCACCGCATGGGCGTCCGGCTTGTGCACGTACGTCGAGGTGTTCGCGGGCTGCGCCTTGTCGGAGAAGTCCTGCGCGGTGCCGAGACCGACGTCGACACCGGACTGGGAGCGGTGGGCCTTGACCACGTCCTCGCGGGAAAGGCTGCCGTTCTCACAGGCCTTCTTCAGATCCCTGCCCATCAGCTGGGCGGCGTTGTAGCCGGAGAGCACGCCGGAGTCGACGAGGGAGCCCGGGTACTTCTTCTTGTAGGCGGCGACCATCTTGCGCACCCCGGGCAGGTCGGAGCTGACCGCGGGTGCTGCGCTGACCACGTTCAGCATGGCCGCCAGAGCGGGGGCGGCCGGGGTCTTCATCAGCTGCGGCGCGTAGCCGGGGGCGCTGCTGACGACGGGCACCTTCAGGCCACGGGAGGCCGCCACGCCGACCAGCGAGGCCGTCTGGGCCGGCCCCGCGCTGATCAGGATCGCTGTGACGCCCTCCTTGCGCAGGGCCGAGACCTGTGCGGACAGGTCGGTGTCCGTGGCCTTGATCTTCTGCCCGGCCAGCTTGAGGCCCGCCTTCTTCGCGGCCCACCGCGACCCCTCCAGCGCATTCGCGCCGTAGTCGCCCTCGAAATAGACGTGGCCGATCGTGTCGCCCTTGGCGAGCCCCTTGGAGCGGGTGAGGAAGTCGACCGCGGCGATCATGTCGATGTCGTAGGTGGTGCCCAGGACCTGGACCGCGTCGCGGTCGAGCAGGGAGGCGGCCCAGGCCTGCGGGAAGGTGAGGACCTTGTCCCGCTCGATGTCGTCGAGCAGCGCGGCCATCACGGGCGAACCGATGACCTGGGGCAGCGCCACGACGTCCTGGGACAGGTCGGCGTAGGCGGTGACGGCCTTCTGGACGTCGTAGCCGTGGTCCTTGACCACGATCTCGACGCGCCGGTCGCAGATGCCGCCACGGGCGTTCACCTCGTCCGCCCACATCTGCTGGGCCTGCACGATGCTCTTGCCGAGGGTCGCGTAGGGGCCGGTGAGGTCCGTCAGGGCGCCGAGTCTGATGGTCTTTCCGGTCACGCCGGGCCCGGTCTTGATGCCGTCGGCGCCGTCGTCCGTGCTCCCGGAGGAGCCGGCCTTGGAGCTGCATCCGGTGCCCGCGAGCAGCAGGGCGGCCAGGGCCGTGGCCAGGAGCGTCCTGGTGCGTGGTGCGGCGCGGTGCGTGTGGTGGTGCGTGGGCTTCACGGGGTGGGCTCCTTGGCTCGGACGGCAGACGTGTGCGGTCGGGACGGGGTGGTGGTGCCGGTGGGTGGTGGGGCGGTCCGGCGGCCACGCAGGCGGGCGCGCAGACGGCGGGCCAGGCCGTGCAGGCCGTCGGGGGCGAAGAGGAGGATGAGGACGATCGCCGCTCCGTAGAGGTAGCGGGCGGCTTCGGTGGGGCCGACCGTGCCGTCGGTGGTGCCGGGCGCGGCCACCAGCGGAAGCTGGTCGGCGTAGCGGGTCATCAGCAGGGGCAGCGCGGTGACGAAGACGGCGCCCGCGGTGGCTCCGGCCACCGACCCGAGACCGCCGATGACGATCATGGCGAGGTAGTCGACCGACAGCACGAGGCCGAAGTAGTCGGGCACGACGCGGCGGAAGGAGAGGGCGAGCATCACTCCGGCCAGGCCCGCGTACATCGACGACACCACGAAGGCCGCCGAGCGGTGGCGGGAGACGTTCACGCCCATCACGGCCGCCGCGGTCTCGCTGTCGCGCAGCGCCACCAGGGCGCGTCCCGGCCGGCCGCGGAGGATTCCGCGTGCGGTGAACCAGGTGACCGCGAACAGCGCCAGTCCCAGGTACCAGAGCCGTTCCTCAGCGCCGAACGGGACGCCCAGCAGGGTCAGTTCGGAGTCCGAGGAGAAGGAGAAACCGGCCAGTTCCAGGGGCGGCACCGAACGGCCGTTGAAGCCGCCGGTGACGGAGTCGGCTGTCAGCAGGACGTGGTGGCCGAGGAAGACCAGGGCCAGGGTGGCGACGCCCAGGTAGATGCCGCGCACCCGGCCGGCGACGGGGCTGAAGATCCCACCGGCCGCCCCGGCGAGCAGCACCGCGAGCACGGCGGCCACGGCGGTGGGCAGGCCCGGTCCGGGTTCACCGGCCAGCCAGACGTATCCGTAGGCGCCCACGGCCAGGAAGAAGGCGTGCCCGAGGGAGAGTTGGCCCGCTGTGCCGGAGAGCAGCCCCAGGCCCACCGCGCCGACGGCTGCCGCCATGGAGAACAGTCCGATGCGCAGCCAGAACGCGTCGAGGTAGAAGGGCAGGGCGCACAGGACGGCGACGGCCGTGAGGGTACGGCCCAGCCGGATCGCGCGGGCGCGCGGGAGTCGCTCAGACACGGACCGCCGCCTTCCCGCCGAACAGCCCGGTCGGCCGGACCAGCAGCACCAGCACCATCACCGCGTAGGGGGCGACGTCGCCGAACCCCTCGCCCAGGACGTGCAGTTCGGACTGGTAGCCCGCGACGAGCGCCTCGGTCATGCCGATCAGCAGACTGCCCGCGAGGGCGCCGGGCGGCGAGGCCATGCCGCCGAGGATCGCCGCCGGGAACGCCTTCAGGGCGATCTGTCCGGTCGTGCGCTCCAGGCCGGGTGCGGGGAAGGCGGCGAGGAAGACCGCCGCCAGTGCGGCCAGCGCTCCGGCCAGGCACCACGCCAGCATGCGGACCCGCACCAGCCGTACGCCCATCAGGGACGCCGCCTCGACGTCCTCGGCCGACGCGCGCAGCGACAGGCCCCACGTGGTGTACCGGAACAGGGCGAAGACACCGGCGATGACCACGGCGGAGACCACGATCGCGGCGATACGGCTGTCCGCGACGGTCACCGGCCCGAGCCCGCTCACCGAGTCGCCCCAGGGGTCGCCGAGCGAGAGCAGATCGCCGCCGATGCGCCGCGACAGGTCGGTGAGGATGAGGATGTCGACGCCGATGGTGACGATGGTCTGCACATGGGCGGTGTGCGGGTCCGGCCCGCCGGCCTGGAGCAGGAAACGGTCCATGGCTCCGGCCACGGCCGCCGTCACCAGGACGGACACGGCGAGGGCCCCGGCGAACCCCAGGTCGTCGTGGAGTACGGCGGTGAGGTAGCCGCCGAGCAGCAGCAGGGAACCGTGGGCGAAGTTCATGACGCCGGAGGCCTTGAAGATGATGACGAAGCCGAGGGCGACGAGGGCGTAGACCGCGCCCAGGGCCAGTCCGTTGAAGACGTTGTCCAGGAGGGAGGTCACGCCGCGTCCTCCTGCCCGGTGCCGATGCCGAGGTAGGCGCGCAGCACCTCTGGGTCGCTGCGGACCTCGTCCGGGGTGCCGTGCGCGATACGGCGGCCGAAGTCGAGGACGGTGACCTCGTCGGCGAGCCGCATCACCAGGCCCATGTCGTGCTCGACCAGCACGACGGACAGGCCGAGTTCGGCCCGTACGGTGTGCACGACCTCGACCGTGCGGACGCGTTCGGCCGCGTTCATCCCGGCGACCGGTTCGTCCAGGAGCAGCACGCTGGGCTCCAGGCAGAGGGCGCGGGCGAACTCCACGCGTTTGCGGTCGCCGTAGGAGAGCAGGGCGACAGGGTGGTCGAAGTGCTCTGCCAGGCCGGTGAGTTCGGCGATCTCGCGGGCCCGGGCGAGGTGTTCGCGCTGTTCGCGCCGTGCGTGCGGCAGGCGCAGCGCGCCAGCGGCGAACCCGGAGCGGGACAGGGCGTGGCGGCCGAGCATCAGGTTGTCGGCGACCGTGCCCTGGGTGGTGACGATGTTCTGAAAAGTGCGGGCCATGCCGAGGGCGGCGATGCGGTGGGGCGCCAGCCGGGTCAGGTCTGCGTCCCCCAGCCGTACGGTGCCCGTGGCCGGGCGGCACAGTCCCGACAGCACGTTGAAGCAGGTGGACTTGCCCGCTCCGTTGGGTCCTATCAGTGCGTGGACGGAGCCCGGGGCGACGGTGAACGACACCGCGTCCAGGGCGGTGAGTCCGGCGAAGCGGACCGTCACGTCGGTGACGGTGAGTTCGGGCGGTGCGGTGGTGCGGACGGTCACGCGGCTCCCTGCCCCTCGGTGGTTCCGGCTCTCTGTGCGGTCTCGGTTCCTTCGCCGTCGGTCTCTCCCAGGTACAGGCGCTTCACGGCGTCCGTGCGGGCGAGTTCGTCGGCGGGGCCGGAGAGCCGGACCTCGCCGACCTCCAGGACGTGGGCGGTGTCGGCGAGGGACAGCGCCATGCCCGCGTTCTGCTCCACGAGCAGCACGGCGGTCCCGTGCGCGTTGATCTCGCGGACGACCTCGGCGATCCGGTACACCATCTGCGGGGCCAGGCCCAGGGAGGGCTCGTCGAGCAGGAGCAGCCGGGGCGCGGCCATGAGGGCCCGCCCGATGGCGAGCATCTGCTGCTCGCCGCCGGAGAGCAGGCCCGCTGCCTGCCGGGTGCGTTCGGCGAGGCGCGGGAAGAGCGTGAAGACCCGCTCCCGGGCCTCGGCGACCTGGTCGGGGCGGCGCCGCCCGAGGCCGAGGCCGCCGGAGCGCAGGTTCTCGTCGACGGTGAGCCCGGCGAAGACCCGGCGGCCCTCGGGGACTTGGACGACCCCGGCACGCACGGCGGCGACCGGGTCGCGCCCGTCGAGGTCCGTCGTGCCGTAGCGGATACGGCCGGCCGTGACCGCGCCACGGTGCAGGCGCAGGGTGCCCGACACCGCCCGCAGCAGGGTCGTCTTGCCCGCGCCGTTGGCGCCGAGCAGGGCCACGACCGTGCCGTGCGGGACGGTCAGCGACACGGAGCGCAGGGCGGACAGTGCGCGCCCGTAGGTCACGTCGAGACCCTCGATGTGCAGGGCGGGCTCGTCGTCCGGTGGTGCTTCGGGCATCACGGCTCCTCGGATCCGCGCCGTCGGGCACGGGTGCTTCGGGGGAAGGGCAGCTCACGACAGCACGGGCGCGGGCGGGCGGTACAGGTGTTCGGGCCGGGTGGCTGCGTGGTCCCAATGAGGCCCGGCGGGGATTGTGCGGCTGCCCAGGGGCGGGGGCGCGCTGGACGGGCGGATGCCGGGCGGAGGGGGCGGCGGAGGCGGATGCCGGGCGGAGGGGGGAGCGGGCGGATGCCGGGCGGAGGGGCGGCGGAGGCGGAAGCCGGGCGGAGGGGGCGGCACGGGGATGCGGCGCGGGATGCCGCGCAGAGAGGCCCGCCCGCCGCGGACGGACACCGGGCAGAGCGGCCCGCCGCGGACACCGGGCAGAGGGGTCCAGCGCGGGGCGGAGGCCGGGCGGAGGGGGCGCGGCGCGCCGTTGGGGGACGTCGGCAGGAGGGTGGCGGGTGGCGGGTGCGCCGCGCCCTGGCGGAGGGAGCTACGAGACGCGCGGCGAAGTGCCCTCCGTGCTGCGCACCAGGGAGACCCGCACGCCGCGCGGCGCCGCCGGTGGATGTCCGGTCAGCCGCGCAGCAGCCGGCGGGCCGTCAGGGCCAGGCTGATCTCCACCACATCGTGCGGGCGGGCCAGGGAGCGGCCGATGAGCTGTTCGCAGCGGCGCAGCCGGTTCAGGACGGTGTTCCGGTGGCAGTAGAGCCGTTCACCGGCACGCTGGGCGGAACCCTCGCAGGCGAACCAGGCGACCAGGGTCTCCAGCAGGACGTCCCGGTCGGCCGGTTCCAGGCGCAGCAGCGGGCCGAGCACCCGCTCGGTGAGGGTGGCGCCGAGTTCCGGGCAGGAGACGACCAGCGCCTCGGGCAGGTGCTCGGTGAGCCGGACCGTGCCGCCGTCGGGCGGGCAGATGCTCAGGGCCAGGTCGGCCAGGCGCCGGGCGTCTCCGACGGCGGCGAGTCCCGTCACGGCGCTGCCGACGCCGATCCGGCGGCCCGCGGGGCCGTCGGTGGACAGGGCCAGTGCCGCGACGGGGTCCCGGTCGGCCTCGCCGCCCCCCTCCTCGCCGACCAGGACGATGCCGTGGTCCACGTCCACACCCGCGTGCCAGTAGGTGCTCCCACCGGGTGGGAGGTCCCGCGGCCGGCCCCCGGCGACCGCGACGACGACGAACCGGCCGTGCTCCGGCAGGCACAGTCGCTCGGCCGTCTCGGGCAGGTCCGCGATCCGGCTCGTGCCTTCCAGCAGGGCAGCCGCCAGCAGGCGCACCCTGTTCTCGCGCCGCCAGGCCAGCTGCCGCTCCGCCTGCCGGTAGGCGTCCGCCACGAGGGTGCAGTGCTCGTCGACGAAGTTCCACACGTCGGTGGCCACGTGCACGAGCAGCCGGATGTCCTCGGGCTCCGAGCGGGTGGTCTCCTCGACCAGCCGCTGCCACACCAGGGACCCGCCCAGCCGGAACGCGTGCAGCAGGGCGTCCAGCGGCAGTCCCTGTTCGGCGCGGGTGGCGCCGATCCGCCAGGTGCAGCGGTGGGCGGCCTCGCGGGTCCCGCGCGGGTCGAGCAGCGACGTCACGCTGTGCCGCAGCGAGCGGTAGGCCTCCTGCCAGGTGGCGGCGTGGTCGTTCTCCAGCGCCGTCCGGTACGCCGGTTCCTGCTCGCGCAGGACCGCCAGCAGCCGGTCGGTCAGATCCGGCAGGTCGTCGAGCAGGACCCGGGCGGCGCGGTGCAGGACGCGCAGCGCGTCGGCGTCGATCAGCGACCGGATCCGCCGGGACCGCGGCTGCGGGACGGGTGTCGGCCCGGCGCGGAACGTCGTACGGGTGCGTGCGGCAGGATGCATGGCGGTCCTCCCCCGGCTTCGGCCCCACGGCGGCCCCGTGCCGTCCGGGCGCAGCGGCGTCCGGCGGGTGCGCTGCCCCGTTCGGCGCCGTCACCCGCGTAGTGCTGCTTCGAAGAATGGCATACCGTCCGGTCGGTCCCCAGGGTCGTGCGGCGTCTTCTCCGTGCGGTCGCCGGGATTTCCGGGGTTCAGCGGTGCTCTTGGTCGACCATGCGGGCCAGCTCGATGCGGGAGCGCACGCCGAGAACGGCGAAGACGTTCCGCAGGTGGTAGTCGACCGTGCGGGTGCTGACGGCGAGCCGCTGGGCCACCTCCCTGTTGGTGGCGCCGTCGGCCACGTGGCGTGCGATACGCAGTTGCTGCGGCGTCAGCCGTGCGAGTCCCGCGGCCGGCTCCTTCCCGGACGCGGCGCCGTTGGCGCGCAGCTCGCCGCGTGTCTGGTCGGCCCAGGCGCCGGCCCCGCAGCGTTCGAAGGCGACCAGGGCGGCGCCGAGCCGGCCACGCGCCTCCCGCAGCCGGCGGCGGCGCCGCAGCCACCGGCCGTACAGAAGCTCGGTCCGCGCCCGCTCGAAGTCGCCCCCCGACCCGTCGTGCAGGGCGAGCGCCCGCAGGTAGAGGTCGTCGGCCTCGCGGTCGTCCACGGCGAGCAGGGCCCGGCAGCGCGCGAGCTGGGCCGGCGCGTGCGGATCGGCGCCGAAGTCGGCCCAGCGGGCGAGGTCTCCGAGGGGCCCCCGGGCGTCCTCCGGCTGCCCGGCGAGTACCGCGGCCTCGACGAAGCAGGGCACGGCGAGCATCCAGACGGCGAAGTGGCCACGCCGGGGGCCGGGTCCGACGAGCGGGGCGAGCCGGTCGGCGGCGTCCAGGGGACGGCCGCGGGCCAGGTCGGCGCGGGCGGTGGCCCACTCGGCCAGGGTCGCCGCCTGGGCCAGGCCGTGGCGGCGGGCGGTGGCCAGGGCGGCCGAGGCGTATCCGGAGACCGCGGCGGTGTCCCCCTCGATCGAGGCGGCCAGAGCGAGCAGCGCGTGGTGGCTCGCCGCGGTGTTGCGATGGCCGGCCAGCAGCGACGCGCGCACGCCCTCCTCCGCGTGGGCACGCGCCTGTGCGTGGCGGCCGGCGCGCAACTCGCCGTAGGCCAGGTACTCCAGGGCCCGTGCTTCGGAGGCGACGCACTCCGCGTTGCGGGCGACGGCGAGGGCGCGGGCTCCCGCGGCGCGGGCGGCGTGGACGTCGCCGAGCAGCAGGGCCGCCGACGCGGCGCGCAGCAGCCGCTCCGGAGGGTCGTCTGGGCGCACTCGGCTCAGTACGCGCCGCAGCGGACCGGCGGCGCGCTCCGGCCGCCGGTCCAGCAGGGCGCGCATCCCGTCGCGGTAGTCCCGGAATAAGGGGTCGCGGTCACGTCCCCGCCCGGGACCGCACAGCTCCGGCCACCCGCATCCGGCGGGAGGGACGGTGAGGCTCGTGCCGTCGGTCGGTTCTCCGGCTGTGACGGTGGCCGGTGCGGCGGGCCCGCCTGCCGACCCCGGGGGGTCCGGGCCGTCGAGAGCGGTCAGACAAGCCGTGACGTCGCCCGACGCCCAGGCGGCGTCCGCAGCGCAGAGGAGGGCGGCCTCGGCCTCGTCCGGGGCGCCGGCGGCGAGCAGGGCCGCGGCCAGCAGCAGGGTCTCGCGTGCGTCGTCCACCGGGCCGTCGAACAACTGCCGTCGGCCACGCGCGAGTTCGGCATGACCGCGGTCCTCGACGGACGACCGGGCGGCGTCCCGGCCGTACCGGCTCCCGGCGCGGGGAGTCGTCCGTGCCCTGCTTCCGTCTCCGCTCACCCCACGGAGGTTACTCGCGCGTAGGGAAGACCGGAAGGTTGACGTCCGTGCGTCCCGAGGGGTGAACCCACGGCCCCACCTGCGCTTTGATCGGGCCTGGCCCCTGACCGCGTTGTGCCCCGGCCCAATGACCGGCTGTCTCGCGTGTGCCCCGGCACGGCACCGGCGGCGGACACGTCGCGCATGTCCGCCGCCGGGCCCCGGTTGTGTCAGGAGCCGTGGGGGCAGTTGCCCCGGTACTCCTCGATGGTCACGCTCGGCCGGGGCAGCGGGCACAGGAACTGCTCGTAGCGGGTGTCGTTGTCGATGAACCGCTTGAGCCAGGAAATGCTGTACTTCGCGATCGTGGTGTTCGACGAGTTGGGCGTGAAGTGGGTCGCCGAGTTCAGCTCCAGGTAACCCCGGTCCAGCGAGGAGGACAGGCTCGTGTAGAAGGGCTCGGAGTGGGAGGAGACGGGGGCGATGGTGTCTCCGTCGGCTCCGAAGATCAGGGTCGGCGTGGTGAGCTCGGGCCAGGTCTTGTCGAGGTTCCACGGGGTCAGCGGGATCGCCGCCTGGAGGGCCGGACGCGACTTGGCGGCCTCCAGACTGCCGCCGCCGCCCATCGAATGGCCCATGACGCCGAGGCGGGAGGCGTCGACGCGGCTCCGCACCGGGCTGCGCTCGGTGAGGTGGTCCAGGGCGGCCAGCAACTGACGGCCGCGGGAGTCGGGCTGGTCGAGCGTGGTGAGGGTGTCGATGGTGAACACCACGAAGCCCTGGGAGGCCAGGCGCGGCCCGAGCCAGGCGATGGACGACTCGTAGGCGGTGTAGCCGGGCGAGATGGCCACCGCGCCGAAGGTGCCGTCGCTGGTGCTCGTCGGGTAGTAGATGGTGCCGCCGCCGAATCCGGTGACGGACAGCGACGAGACGGACGTCTGCGACACGGCGTACGGGCCGCGGACCGCCTCGATGCCGGCGGTGGTCGGGGCCGGGCCGCGCTCATACGGGTTGTCGGCGGCGTGGGCACCCGGGCCGGTCAGGGGCCCGAGGCCGACGGCGAGCGCAATAGCCGCTGCGGCACCGGCCAGGCGTCCCGCCCGGTGCCCGGATCGGCGGCCGAGGGTGTCACGGGTGCGGGTGGATGAGCGGGCGTGGGGGTGGAGTTGCACGACGAGTCGTCCTCTCAGTCGTGGCGGGCGGCCGTTCGCGGGCACGCGGGACCTGGGGTGTCCGCCGCGTGCCCGCGGTGGGCACCGCCGTCGGGCTGGCCGTGCCACTGTCGGGGACCGGCCACCGCACGGGGACCGGCAATGTCACCGGTCTCGTACGACCGCCGTGCCGACCGGCCTCCTACGACCGCCGTCCCGACCGGTCTCGTACGACCGCCGTCCCGACCGGTCTCGTACGACCGCCGTCCCGGCCGGCCTCCCACGACCGCCGTGCCGGCCGATCCAGTACGACCGCCGTGTAGTCCGGTCTCGTCCCGACACCGCGTCAGCGGCCTCACGCGGCCACCGCGTCACCGGCCTCATGCGGCACCGCGTCACCGAGCCTCATACGCCACCGCGTCAGCGGGCGGTACCGCCCACGGCGAGGCCGAGCCGGTCAGCACCACGCTCGTGACCCGCCCGAGCACACGGTGGACGCGGGGCCCGCGGAGGACCCGTTCGGCCCTGGACGGCGGGCACACGCAGCCGTGAGGGAAGCACGGAGGAGGACGAGGAGCGCCATGACCCAGGGGCAACGGGCAGTCGAGGCGGCGCCGGCGTAGGCAGCGCGCTGCCGTCCTGGCGTGCCGACGCCCTCCACCGCGCGATCGGCCCCCACTCCCGCAAGGAGTGAGACGCCGCCGCTCACCGTCGGCCGGACAACGGGTTCTCCTCCGCAAGGGAACCGGTACGGATGCCGACGATTGCCGAGCGACGGTGAGCGGTCCAGCGAGGGTGGGAGCCCCTCTCACGCGTGACGCCGCACGCGTCAGTCCACGATCACCTCCGTACGCCCCGCCGGAGCCCGCTCGGCGAGCACGGCGCCGAAGTTCCCCTCGACCTCCGCCTTCTCCGCCGCGTTCGGGTACGGGTTGGTGCACGAAATGCCCGCGGTGGAGCCGGACATCAGGCTGGAGCAGGGTCCGGGCTTGCGATCCGGCAGACCCAGGATGTGCCCGAGTTCGTGCGACGAGATACGAATCGTGTCGTAGCCCTGATCGACGGCCTGGCGTCCGATGTACACGGTGCCGTTGCCGAGTGTGGTGGGCAGGGCGCGCGGCCAGCCGTTGTCCGCGAGGACCCGGATGTTCGCTCGTTGCCCCGCTGCGACCGGCCGCAGCTCGACGGCGTCGACGCTCTCGTTCCAGATCGCCGCGCCGCGGTTGACGGCGCTCTTGAACTCCGCGGAGCCGCTGGCGTCATAGGTCAGGACCCGGGCGGCGAGTGGGGCGTCCGCAACTCGGGGGGCGGCGGCCGCGGCCTGGCCGGCCGTCAGGGACAGCGACACCAGACAGGCGGCGGCGACACCGCCGGTCAGCAGTCGGACGTGCATGATCGACCTCCTCGTGGGGAAAGGGCAGTCGTGCTCATGACATTCTTTAGCCCCTTGCCCGGCAAGGTCACCACCGAATCCGGCAAACGGCGTAAGCCGAGCCTCCGCGGGCGTCGGGCCGTCAGGCGGCGGTGGCGACCGAGACGCCGATGGCGTTGAACAACCAGCCGGTGGCCAGCTCCCAACGGCGGCGTACCTGCGGCCTGTCGGGCAGGGCCGCCGCGCACCCCGCCCTGCCCGTCGGCCGCGTCCTGGAGAGCTGCGAGGACCCGGAGCTCTCCTCCGGGGCCCTGAGCAACCCCGGCCTCCCGGCAGAGGTCATGCACCAGTACCTGGACGCGGTGGGCATCCCCCGCTGACGGCGGTGGCGACCCGGAAGACACGGCGCGCGTCAGGCGGTCCTCACCCGCCGCCCGCCCGTCGGCCCCGGGCAGCGGCGGGAGTGCCGTCCCGTGGCTCCACTCCATGACCTGCGGATCTTCGGGCGAACGAGGCTTCGCCCACAGAGCAGTCGCGTCTGCCTGCCACTGGGAGGCGGGAGCCGGCCAGGACTTGACGACGGGTCAGCACGCACCTCGGCCCGGCTCAGGCCTGCTGACGCGTCACGCGGTGGCGGAGGTAGACGACTCGCGCGTTGTAAGTGCGGGTTTCGACGAGTTCGAGATCCACCCGGCGCTCGTCCCGGGGAAAGAACGGGATACCGCCGCCGACGAGCACCGGGTAGACCATCGCCCGGTACTCGTCGATCAGACCCGCCGCGGCCGCCTCGGCGGCGAGCGTCGCGCCGCCGATCGCGATCTCGCCCTCCCCCGGCTCGGCCCGCAACCGCTCGATCTCCTCCGCCACGCCGCCGGAGGCCAGGCGGGCATGGCCCTGTACCGAGGACAGCGTGGTGGAGAACACCACTTTCGGAAGCGGATTCCAGAGCCCGGCCCATTCGAGCATCGTCTCGTCGAGCGAAGGGTCCTGGTCGGCGGTCTCCCAGTAGAGCATCGTCTCGTACAGCCGTCGTCCCATCAGGTGGACGTCGACCTGCCGGATCTCGTCGATCCAGAAGCGGAAGACGTCGTCGCCGGGCACGCTCCAGTCGAAGTCGCCGTCCGGTCCGACGATGTAGCCGTCCAGTGAGACGCTCATCGAATAGGTCACGCTGCGCATCAGAAGACCTCCTCGGTAGCGGGTTCGGCCACCCGGGGGCGCACTCCGCTCACGTCGCCATTTCACCATCGGCGTTCACGGAATGCCCGGTCTGACGCGACCCCGGGCCCTAGGGGGCGCGAAGGACGGGCGGGAGGTCCGCGGAGGCCGAGGGGTGGGCGTGGGCGGCTTGCAGGAACCTGGCGGCGCCGCGGACCGCCGCTGTGTGCGGGGCCGGGACGATGCGCAGCGGTGCCTTCAGTCGAGCAGTGAGGGGGTACGTGATCTCGGGGCGCAGGGCTCCCCCGCCGGCCACGAGGATGCCGCGCCGCAGGGCGTCGGCGCTGAGCGAGGTGCGGTCGTGGCGGCGGACCGCGCTCAGCATCGTGACCACCGCTTCGACGAGTCGCTCGGGCGCGGTCGCGCCGTCGAGGTCGCTGGTCCCCAGAGCCGTGCGGTGCGCGTCGGTGACGGCGCCGTCGCACAGCAGCACCACCTCGGTGAGATGGGCGCCGATGTCCACCACCACCAGCGGCCGGGACATGTCCGCGTCCGCGGCCAGGGCGATGCACCGGGCACTGGGGACGGTCAGGACGCTGCGGGGCCGCAGCACCTCCACCGCTGCACGGGCCCGGGCACGGTAGGCCACGCCGTCCAGGACGGGGGTGGTCACGATGACCAGGGGCCGGGTGAACCGGGGCAGCCGGTTGCCGATCACGCGCTGGAGCATCCGGGAGCACCCCGGGGTGTCGACGATGGTGCCGCGCTGGACGGGGTGGAGTGCGCCGGTTCCGGGGAAAGTGACGGTCGGCACGTCGACGACCGTGCCCTTGCCGGTGAACCAGACGCGGGTGCGGGCGCTGCCCATGTCCAGGGCGATGCCGCAGCAGCGCCGGCACAGGGGCCACGGCCGGTGACGGGCCGGGGCGCCGGACCGGTCCTGGGCGCCGTTCACGGCTGTGCCTCCTTGACCTGCTGGCAGCGGGCGCAATAGCGGGCCTGCGGCACGATCACGAGCCGTTCGCGTTCGATCGGGCGCCGGCACAGGTGGCAGGCGCCGTACGAGCCTTCGTTCATGCGGGTGAGGGCCGCTTCGACGTCGGTGAGGACCATGCGGGCGGAGGCGGCGAGTTTGACGCGGACCTCGATCTGGGCGGCGGCCCGCTGCCGGAGCCGGTCCTCGGCCCGGGAGGTGACCGGCCCGCCGAGCAGGCGCAGTTGTTCCTGGCGGAAGAGGCGCTGCTCGTGGAGGTTCTCGCGCAACGCGGCGAGGTCCTCGGCCGACAGGTGCGTCGTGCTCTCTTCGACGGTCTGGTGGTTCACCACGTCACCCCTTTGCGGCAGGGCGTAGGAGGTCGGTATGGGCGGGGTCAGGCCGTGCGGCGCCGGCAGGCGACGCAGTGGCGGGTGTAGGGCAGGATCTCGAGCCGTTCCGCGGGAACGGGCTTCGCGCAGCCCACGCAGATGCCGTAGCTGCCGTCGTCGATGCGGGTGAAGGCTTCCTCGATCTCTTTCAGCACCCCCTCCATCGCGGTCTTCTGCGCGGACAGCAGGTGATCGTCCGAGCCACGCTCGGTCTCGTCGAGGGCACGCAGCTGAGCCAGCCGGGAGGCGCGGGCGTGTTCCAGGCGTCGGCGGGCCTCGTGCGGGTGGGGCTCGGCCCGGGTGACGTCGAGCGACATGGTCGGTCCTCTTCTCGGCGGCGGAGAGGGCGAGCCCGTTGGGCCAGCCCGCGGCGCGGGTCTCCGACAGCAGGGTGAGGCCGGAACCGTCCGGCAGGTGGACGTCGGC
>NZ_JBEZWN010000068.1:0-39026 GCF_040637495.1 Streptomyces sp. NPDC029044 | reverse complement strand
GGCCCGGTCCCCGGCCCGGTCCCCGGCCCGGTCCCCGGCCCGGTCCCCGGCCCGGTCCCCGGCCCGGTCCCCGGCCCGGTCCCCGGCCCGGCGGACGGTCCGGCGCGATTGGTACAAGTGGCGCCATTACCGCGGGTGATGGGGTGAACGCAGGACGCGTCGCCGTCGGAAGGGTTTCCGGCAGCGCGTTCCATGGACGCGACTCCCGCGACAGCCCCCGCTGCTCCCGCACCGGCCGAGCCTCGCGGAACCTCTCACCTCAGGAGTGTCCATGACGCTGATGCGTCGGCTGGGACGGAAGCTGATCTCCCTGGCCACGGTGTTCGGGGCGGGTGTCGTACTCCCGCTGATGACGGGTGCGACGCCCGCGCACGCCGCACCGCAGCTCGACGTGACGAAGTTCCACTCGGAGGAATTCGTCCGGGGCGGGACCGCCACCTACCGCTTCCAGGTGACCAATCGCAGTTCGCTCGACCCGACCACCGGGACGGTGACCCTCACGGACACGCTGCCGGAGGGCCTCACCGTGAACAACACGCTGGCGCACGCCTCCTGGGACTGCGACGTCACGACCGCCTCGATCACCTGCACCAACGACACCGTGGTGCAGCCGTTCCAGTCCTACCCGATCATCGAACTGGTGGTGCAGATCGCCGAGGACGCTCCGTGCACCCTGACCAACTCGGTCACCGTCTCGGGCGGGGGCAGCCCCGCGGTCTCGTCCTCCGACGTCACCACCCTCTCCGGCGGTGACTGCGACAACGGCAACGGCAACGGCGGCGGTGGGCTCGGGTCGATCCTGCCCATCAACCTGGACGGCATCATCCCGTTCTTCAACAACATCACGCTGAACAAGAACGAGGACAGCCCCGACGCCCGCAACACCACCCGTCAGACGCTCGACGCGTCCTGACAACGCCGACCGCCGGCCCGGGACGTCCGGCCCGGGCCGGCGGCCGGCGAGGGTGGGGCCGCCAACTCGCAGAGCGGTTCGGCGTATTCGCCTCCGGCGATGAGTTCCATGCCCTGCTCGGGCCTGTGGTGACAACCCCTCCCTCATCCCCGGCGGCCGGGCAGTCGCCCGCATCCGGGAGCTGCGCGAGGCCGGGGGCGGCGAGACGATCTTCCCCGACGGCGGCGTGAAGCGCCCGGCGGAGCTGGTCTCCACGGTCACCGGCAAGACCGGCGCCCAGGCCCTGCGTGTACCGGGCCGCGGAGCCCCCGGGGGTAGCCGCCGGCGCCCTGGGCGGCCTACGCTCGTCCCGTCGATATCTCTGACTGAGTCAAATATCGGGGGCCGAGGCCATGACCGTCCAGGACATCCGCTCCTTCAACCGCTTCTACACGAACGTCATCGGCGCCCTCGACTACGGCCGCCGTCTCTACGCCCCCTACACCCTCACCGAGTCCCGCGTCCTCTACGAGCTGGCACACGCGTCCCGCACGGACGCCGCCGACCTGCGGGCCCGGCTGCACCTGGACGCCGGGTACCTGACGCGCATCCTGAACAAGTTCGAGGAGGACGGGCTGGTCGAGCGCGGCCCGTCCGAGACGGACTCGCGCCGCCGCAGCGTCACGCTCACCCCGCCCGGCCGGGAGGCCGCCGCGCTGCTCGACGAGCGGGCCCGGCAGTCGGTCGGGGAGATGCTGGACACGGTCCGCGCCGAGGACCGGCCGCGGCTCGCGGAGGCCATGCGGACCGTCCGGACGATCCTGGGCGAGAACCGGGCCCCGCGCCCGGAAGACGTCGTCCTGCGCGAGCCGGCCCCCGGCGACCTCGGCTGGATCGTCCAGCGCAATGCCGCGCTGTACGCCGCCGAGTACGGCTGGAACGCCGACTACGAGGGCCTGGTCGCGAGGATCGTCGCCGACTACGCCGAGGACCACGACCCGCGCCGGGAGCGGACGTGGATCGCCGAGCTGGACGGCCGGCCGGTGGGCTGCGTGATGTGCGTGCGGGACGACGCGCCCGGCGCCGCCCGGCTGCGGCTCCTGCTCGTCGAGCCGGACGCGCGCGGCCTCGGCATCGGTGACCGCCTGGTCGGGACACTCGTCGACTTCGCGCGCGACGCCGGCTACCGCGAGGTCGTCCTGTGGACGAACGACGTCCTCGCCGCGGCCCGCCGCATCTACCGGCGCCACGGGTTCGTCCTGGTCGCGGAGAAACCGCACCACTCCTTCGGCCGGGATCTGGTCGGCCAGGACTGGCGACTGGATCTTCACGCAACACCCGGGGGACGGAGGGGAGTCGCAGGCGGGGGTGCCGGGTAGATTCCGTCCACATGAAGCTGGCGTTCTCCACCCTCGGTGTCCCTGGCCTGCCCCTGCCCGACGTCCTGCGCCTCGCGACCGCCCACGGCTATCACGGCGTGGAACTGCGCACCCACCCCGAGGAACCGGTCCACACCGGCCTCGGTCCCGCCGAACGGGCGGACGTCGCGGCCCAGTTCAAGGGTGTGGGCGTAGAGCTCCTGGGCCTGGCGGGCTACACGCGGGTCGCCGCGCCGGGCGACGACGAGCCCGTCCTGGCCGAGATCCGCGCCCTCGTCGACCTGGCCCACGACCTGGGAGCCCCGTACGTCCGGGTCTTCCCCGGCGGCGACCTCGACGTGCAGACCCCCGACGAGGCCGACGCGACGGCCGCCCGCCGCCTGGGCACGGCCGCCGAACACGCCAACGACCTGGGCGTACGCATCCTCCTCGAAACCCACGACTCGCACCGCACCGCCGCCGACGCGATGCGGATCCTCGGCCTCGTCGGCCACCGCCAGGTCGGCGCCCTCTGGGACGTGATGCACACCTGGCTCGGCGGCGAACAGCCCTCCGAGACCTACGCGGCCCTCTCCCCGCACCTCGGCTACGTCCAGGTCAAGGACATCGCCTCCGTCGAGGACACCACCCCCTTGCCGCTCGGCGCGGGCGTGCTGCCGCTCGCCGAATGCGTCGAGGTCCTCTCCCGCCACGGCTGGGACGGCTGGCTCTGCTGGGAGTACGAGAAGCGCTGGTACGAGGACGCAGCGCCGCTGCCCGACCTCCTGGGCCCGGGGCGTGAGCACCTGAGCAGGCTGCTGAACGAGTCGGCGTGACACCCGGCCCCGGGCGGACCGGGCGGTCCCGCTCGCCAGGACCGTCAGCGGTCGCCCGGGCCGGTAGGCCGGCGACAGCACCCCGTGCCCGTCATGGGTGCTGTCGCCGGCCTGCCGGAGGCATCGGTCACCGGGCCCCGGGTTTGACGAACTCCTCGATCAGCACCGGATACTGCTCCTTGCCGTGCCCGGCGGCGACGGCACGATCGGCCATCGCCTTGAGCAGTCTCGGCAGCTCGGCGTTGACCCCCGCCGCCTCGCTCTCCTCGATCAGGTGCGCCATCGCCCGCACGTCGGTCTCCAGCGCCGAGACCTCGGCCGGGAACGAACCCCGGTCGATCTGCTCGGCGTACCCCGGCAGCCAGTCGGCGACCCCGGCGGCCATCCGCTGCGCGAACGGTGCGTACGTCCCGGCGTCGACACCCGCCGTCCTGAGCAGGGCCGTGCCCTGGAGCCAGGCGTTGAGCACGCTCCACATCATGACCAGGCCGGCCGCGTCGTACAGCGACGCCAGGCCGTGATCCGCACCGAGGTAGGTGACGGTGCCGAGCGCGCCGAGTGTCTGCTCGTGCGCGTCGAAGTCCGAGCGCGCCCCGCTGTGCAGGATCACCGCGTCAGGGGTGCCGATCGTCGGCGGGACGGCCATGACGGCGCCGTCCAGGTAGCGGGCGCCTCGCGCTTCGGCCCACCGGGCCGTCTCCCGGGCCTGGCCCGAGTCGCCCGAGGTCAGGTTGATCAGCGTCGTGCCGTCCAGTTCGACATCGGCCGCGCCGAGTGTCTCGTGCACGGCTCGGTAGTCGGTGACACAGATGACCGTGAGGCGACCGGGCTCGATCGCGGCGCCGACGGTCGGGGCCGGCCGCGAGCCTTGGGCCACCAGCCGGTCGGCCCTGCCGGCCGTACGGTTCCACACGGTCGTGGGGTGCCCCGCCTTCAGGAACGCCCCGGCGAGTGCCTGGCCCATCAGGCCAAGTCCGATGACAGAAACGGGTGTTGTGGTTTCGTCGTCCATGGCAGCATCGTCGACGTTCATACCGGTGTGAAGGTCAAGCGAGGTCGTCGATGCGGATCGGGGAACTGAGCCGGCGGACGGGCGTCAACGCCCATCAGCTGCGGTACTACGAGGCCCAGGGCCTGCTGGAGCCGGCCCGCGGGGCGAACGGCTACCGCGAGTACGACGAAAGCGCCCTGCTCCGCGTGAAGCAGATCCGCCACCTGCTCGGCGCCGGCCTGTCCTCCGAGGACATCGCGTACCTGCTGCCCTGTGCGACGGGGGAGGCCCCGACGCTGATCGGGTGCCCCGAGTTGCTCGCCGCGATGCGGTCACGGCTGCGGCGGCTGGACGACCGGTTGGCGAGCCTCGCCCAGTCCCGGGACGCCCTCGCCGACTACATCGAGGCGGCCGAACGCGTGGGCGGCGAGACCTATCCGCCCCTGGGTCTCACACAGCCTGCCTAGCCGCGGATGTGCCCGTCCTTGACGGCGCTTACGAACGCGGCCCAGCCGCTCCGCGAGAAGACCAGGGCGGGACCGTGGGCGGCTTTGCTGTCCCGCACAGGGACGCCGGGGTGGCCGGGGGCGATTTCGAGGCACTCGCCCTGATCGCCGCCGCTGTAGCTGGACTTGTACCAGCCGGTGAGGGCGATGTGCTCACTGCCGATCACGCGCATGCTCCTCCGCTGCTGCCCTGACGAGGGCCAGTGACTCCTGCTGCGACAATGCGTTGCTCAGCGCCAGAGCGTAGGCGGTCTGACAGGCACTCACCAGAGCGGGCTCGTCCATCAGGTTGCCTGTCTGGAAACCCTCCACGTAGGCCACCGGGGCCGAGTCCTCGAAGGTCATGAGCGTGAGCAGGCTCTGCATGAGTGCGTGCGCCCCCACGCCGTAGGGAACGACGTGCAGGCGCAACCGTCCCGACTCGGCCAGGTTCGCCACCTTGTGCAACTGCTCTGCCATGACCCGCGGCCCGCCGACACGGCGACGGAGGACTGCTTCGTCGAGCAGCGTCCAGACGACGGGCTGTGCAGGCCCGTCGAGGATTCGGCGGCGTTGCGTTCGAATGACAACGAGCTCGTCAAGTTCCTCGGTCGTGTGGTTCGGACGGTAGGCCCCGAAGAGGGCGCGTGCGTAGCCGTCGGTCTGAAGCACTCCGGGAACCAGGGAGAGTGCGAACTGCTGGATCTGGGTTGCCAGTTGCTCCAGCTCGGCCACCGCCGCGAAATGGTCGGTGTAGCGCGACTCCAGGTCCTCCAGCCACCGCGCGAAGAACCCGTCCGTCCCCAGGGCTCGGTCGATCCGCCGCGCGTCATCCGGCTTGGGGAGGCGTCTGCCCGCCTCGAAATGGCTGATCAGCGTGGGCGAACACACCACCTGGTCGCCCAGTTCCTCCTGGGTGAGACGGGCGGCGGTCCGCCTCAGCCGCAGTTCCTCTCCGTACTTCTGACGCGGCGTTCGAAGCATGCGGCGTTCGTCCATCGGCCAACTCCTCTTCTTGACAAGCGCGATGTCAAGCTCCACCCCCTGGCAGCGTAGCGAGCGCCGGCCTCACTCTGTGAGTGATTCACCACTGAACGCAGTCACCGCAGGTGAGAAGGCAGGCAGACGCACGTGGTAGACCTCATCGCCCCCCTCCTGGAACCGTTCCTCCGCTTCCTCTTCCCTCCCCGGGGGAGGCGACGGCGCTCGGCGGCGCCGCCCCCGCGCCCGTACGCATGCCCGGCGGCCTGCTGTCGTCCCGACGAGCCTCCGCTCCGGGGAGAGGACAACCGACTGGTGCGCCCCTATCTGATGGCGGAGGCGGGCGTATGAACGGCGGGGCGCGCGACCGCACGGTGGCCGGGCGGCTCCTGCCGTGGGCCGGCGACGACGGCAGGCCGTGCTACCTCGTCGGCGACGGGACCGGCTACGTCTCGCGGCTCGCCGACGAGATCGAGGAGGTGCAGATCGACATGGCTGACCGGCTGCTCGGGCATGCCGCCGAACTCCTCGCGGAGCGCCGCGTGACCGGCGAGGAGCTGCACTATCTGGCCCGGCGGCTCAGTGAGTCGCTGCGGGACGTCGCACGGGTCGCGGAGAGCAGAGGGGCGCGGCTCGCCCGCCCGCCCCGGCCCTGACCGGGACGGTGTCAGCGCTGCTCGGTGCGGCGTGCGTACGCCCGGGCCGCGCGGGCGCGGTCGCCGCAGCGCGTGGAGCACCAGTGGCGACGGCCGTGGCGGAGCAGGAAGCGAGTGCAAGGCGGCGAACCGCAGGAGGTCAGGCGTTCGGCCGCAGGGGACGTGAGCAGATCCGCGGCGTCGGCGGCGAGGGTCGCCAGCGCGAGGTCGACGATCGCGGTGGTGGGATGGGGGGCGGTCCGGTAGGGGCCGGTCTTGTCGTCCCACCGCAGCAGCGGGGCCGTCGGGACCCTGGTCATCGCGTCGTTGACGGCCGCCACCGCGGCGGGCAGGGCGGGTACGCCGTCGGCGCGGGCGGCGAACAGCGATCTGATCTGTTCGCGCAGCGACCGCAGTTGGGCCGCGCACATCTCCCGCATGCCGGCGTCGACCGGGGCGAGGCCTCGCTGGGTCAGCCAGTGGTTGGTCTGCGCGGGCGTGCCCAGGAGGTCGAGCGTGTGCCCGCCGGGCAGGGCGATCGCGGTGTTGGCGAGGGCGAGGGAGGGGTGCTCCTCCTCGCCCTGCGCGGGCGGCGGGGCGGGTTGCGCAGTCACGGGCTCCTCCATGCTTCTCATGGTACGGCTTGCCTCTATCCGTGAGAAGCGGCTACGGTCATCTCACGGTTCGATCGAGTCTATCCGTGAGGTGCTGTATGTCTTCTGTTCCTGTGACGGCCGACTTCCCCGTCCGCGTCCTCGGCGGCCCGACCGCCTTCTTCGAGTACGGCGGCCTGCGCTTCCTGACCGACCCGACCTTCGACGCCCCCGGCGACTACAGCCGGCCCGGTGCTCCGGTCCTGTCCAAGACCGCGCCCGCCGCGAGCGGCCCCGCCGACCTCGGCCGCATCGACGTGGTCCTGCTCTCCCACGACGAGCACGCCGACAACCTGGACACCTCCGGCCGGGCCCTGCTCGCCGGCATACCGCTGACGCTGACCACGCCCGGCGGCGGCGAGCGCCTGCGCGAGAACCTGGGGGGCAAGGTCAGGGGCCTGGCCGACTGGGAGTCCGTCGAAGTGGACCGGCCCGGCGGCGGCACGGTCACCGTGACCGGGGTCCCGGCCGTGCACGGCCCCGGTCCCCGCGAGCAGGTCGAGCCGTTCACCGGCCAGGTCGTCGGCTTCGTCCTGACCGGTGAGGGCCTGCCCACCGTCTACGTCAGCGGCGACAACGCCTCACTGGACGCGGTCCGTGAGATCGCCGGCCGCTTCGCCCCCGTCGACACCGCCGTGCTCTTCGCGGGCGCGCCCCGCTTCCCCGTCCTCTTCGACAACCAGGTCCTCGTCCTGGACAGCGCGATGGCGGCCGAGGCCGCGCAGATCCTCGGCGCCCGGCGCGTCGTCCCCGTCCACTACGACAGCTGGGCCCACTTCACCGAGGGAGGCGACGCGCTGGAAGCCGCCTTCACCGCCGCCGGTCTCGCCGACCGGCTGGACTGGGGCAAGGGCGCCTGATCTGTCGTCACCTGCGCCAGAACAGGTGGTGAATCACCCCGCTCGGGCTCGGCACGACATCGCGGTGGAAGCGGTCGAGCAGCTCCTCCGGCGACTCCCACAGCCGTGAGCCGGACCCGAGCGCCACGCCGGGCGAGACCGCCACATGCAGCGTGTCCACGAGGTCGGCGTCCAGGAACTCCCGGACGGTGGCCGCCCCGCCGCCGAGCCGGACGTCCTTGCCGCCGGCCGCCTTGCGCGCCTGGGCGAGCACCTCGGCCGGATCCCCGCCGACGAAGTGGAACGTGGTGTCGGAGAGGGTGAACGAGGGGCGCTCGTGGTGCGTCATCACGAACACCGGCGTGTGGAACGGCGGCTCGTCACCCCACCAGCCCTGCCAGTCGTGGTTCTCCCAACGGCCGCGCTGCGGGCTGAACTTGTTGCGGCCCATGATCTCGGCGCCGATGTTGTGGTGGAAGTCGCGCACCAGGTAGTCGTCGAGGCCGCGGCTCCCGCCCGGGTCGGTGCGGTTCGGCCAGCTCGCGGTCGCGCCGGCCCAGGCGAACATCGTCCCCGGGTCGGCGTGGCCGAACGGCCGCTCCAGGCTCTGCCCCTCACCGGCACCGAATCCGTCACTCGAGACGTTGAAGTTCTGTACGCGCAGCAGCTGGGTCACGGCGCTCCTCCTGTGATCAATGCAAGAGATCGACGCAAGAGAGACCGCCCGGACCGGCAAAACTCATCGGCGCCCGCCCGGCGACCCAAGGGCTCGGGCTTCACCCGGCCTGCGCCACCACGTGGTCGATCACCTGCTGGAAGTCCTCACTCGGTGAGAACTCCACCAGTTCGCTGTCCTCCAGCGCCACCGGCACATGGCCGGGGCCCCAGTAGTACGCCTGCCCCGCCTCGTACTCCTCCTCGCCCGTGGCCGTGCGCATCCTGATGCGGCCCTTGAGCAGGTAGCCCCAGTGCGGGCACTGGCAGGCGTCGTCGGGCAGGCCCTTGAGGGCCGGGCCCATGTCCGTGCCCTGGGGGAGGGTGATGTAGCCCACCGACAGACCGCCGCCGATCGGCATCATGCGCAGTTCCACGCCGTCGCCCTCAAGGGCGACAGGTACGTCGTTCCGGGTCGCTGCCGTCATGGTTCCTCCGCTCCGGCCCGCCAAGGCCTCGAACGCCCCACAGGAAACCCCCGTACCTCCAGCCTGGCCCGCCGGGGCGCGCCCCGCGACATCACGATCCGGTCAAGAGGTACCGCCGGGGGCTTGAATCAGCCACGTGTAATCGATTCCATGCTCCCGTCGATGTAATCGATTCCACGAGCACCCACCCCGTGCTCCCCGACTGATCCACAAGGAGGTGGAGCGGCGGTGGCCAGCATCAAGGACGTCGCTGCCGAGGCCGGCGTCTCCGTCGCCACGGTCTCGCGCGTCCTGAACGACCACCCGTCGGTCAGCGCCGACGCACGCACCCGCGTGCTGGCCGCCGTCGAGACCCTGGGTTACCGCCCGAACGCCGTCGCCCGCTCCCTGCGCACCGACCAGACCCACACCCTCGGCCTGGTCATCAGCGACGTGATGAACCCGTACTTCACCGAACTGGCCCGCTCCGTCGAGGAGGAGGCCCGCGCGCTCGGCTACAGCGTCATCATCGGCAACGCCGACGAGCGGCCGGACCTCCAGGACCACCACGTACGCACCCTGCTGGACCGGCGGATCGACGGTCTGCTCGTCTCCCCGACGGACGGTGGCTCGCCGCTGATGCTGGACGCCGCGCGGGCCGGGACCCCCATGGTCTTCGTGGACCGGTGGATCCCGGGCGTGGACGTGCCGGTCGTCCGGGCGGACGGGCGGGCCGCCGTACGGGACCTGGTGGCGCATCTGCACGGGCTCGGGCACCGTCGGCTCGCCATCATCGCGGGCCCGGCGGCGACCACGACCGGCCGCGAACGCGTCGAGGTCTTCCGGGAAGCGCTCGCCGCGTACGGACTCGACCTGCCCGACGCCTACACAGGGCAGGGCGACTTCCAGGCCGAGAGCGGCCGGCTGGTCACCGAGGGCTTCCTCGATCTGGCCGAGCCGCCCGAGGTCGTCTTCGCGGCGGACAACCTGATGGCGCTCGGCGCCCTGGACGCCGTACGCGCGCGAGGCCTGCGCGTCCCGGACGACCTCGCGCTGGCCGCGTTCGACGACATCCGGTGGTTCGTGCACACCGATCCGCCGATCACCGCGATCGCCCAGCCCACGGGCGAGCTGGGCCGGGCCGCCGTACGGGCCCTGGTCGACCGCATCGAGGGGCGGCCCGGAGAGTCCGTGACCCTCCCCGCCCGGCTCGTCGTACGCCGCTCGTGCGGCGAGAACCCCACCCCAGTGCAAAGGAGCACGACGTGAGCAACGCGGACGAGTTGCTGCGCATCGAGGGCATACGGAAGACCTTCCCGGGCGTGGTCGCGCTGGACGGCGTCGACTTCGACCTGCGCCGGGGCGAGGTGCACGTACTGCTCGGTGAGAACGGTGCCGGCAAGAGCACCCTCATCAAGATGCTCTCCGGCGCCTACACCCCGGACGCCGGGCGGATCCTGGTCGGCGGCGAGGAGACGCGCATCCAGGGCGCGCAGGACTCCGAGCGGCTCGGGATCGCCACCATCTACCAGGAGTTCAACCTGGTACCCGATCTCACGGTCGCCGAGAACATCTTCCTCGGACGCCAGCCGCGCCGCTTCGGGATGATCGACCGGGGGCGGATGGAGGCCGAGGCCGAGGTCCTGCTCAAGCGGGTCGGCGTGAGCGTCTCCCCTCGCGCCCGGGTCCGTGAACTCGGTATCGCCCGGTTGCAGATGGTCGAGATCGCCAAGGCGCTCAGCCTGGACGCCCGCGTGCTGATCATGGACGAGCCGACCGCCGTGCTCACCTCCGAGGAGGTCGACAAGCTCTTCGCGATCGTGCGCACGCTGCGCGAGGACGGCGTCGGGATCGTCTTCATCACGCACCACCTGGAGGAGATCGCCGCACTCGGCGACCGGGTGACCGTCATCCGCGACGGGAAGAGCGTCGGGCAGGTCCCCGCCTCCACCCCCGAGGACGAGCTCGTCCGGCTCATGGTCGGGCGCTCCATCGAACAGCAGTACCCGCGTGAACGGGCCGACCGGGGTGCCGCGTTGCTCACCGTCGAGGGACTCACCCGGGACGGCGTCTTCCACGACGTCGGCTTCGAGGTGCACGCCGGTGAGGTCGTCGGCATCGCCGGACTGGTCGGCGCGGGCCGTACCGAGGTCGTCCGCGCGGTCTTCGGGGCCGACTCGTACGACAAGGGCACGGTGAAGGTGTCCGGCGCCCCGGTCGCCAAGTACGACGTCAACGCCGCGATGACCGCCGGGATCGGGCTCGTCCCCGAGGACCGCAAGGGCCAGGGCCTGGTGCTGGACGCCTCCGTCGAGGAGAACCTCGGCCTGGTGACGCTGCGCTCGGCCACCCGGGCGGGCCTCGTCGACCTCAAGGGCCAGCGCGAGGCGGCCGAACGGATCGCGGGACAGCTCGGCGTGCGGATGGCGGGCCTCGGCCAGCACGTGCGCACCCTCTCGGGCGGCAATCAGCAGAAGGTCGTCATCGGCAAGTGGCTGCTGGCCGACACCAAGGTGCTGATCCTCGACGAGCCGACGCGCGGCATCGACGTCGGCGCCAAGGTCGAGATCTACCAGCTCGTCAACGAACTCACCGCCGCCGGCGCGGCCGTCCTGATGATCTCCAGCGACCTGCCCGAGGTGCTCGGCATGAGCGACCGGGTGCTGGTGATGGCGCAGGGCCGGATCGCCGGTGAACTCTCCGCCGACGAGGCGACCCAGGACGCCGTGATGGCGCTCGCAGTAAGCAACCCCAGCACCGACAAGGAGGCCTCCCGTGGCCACTGACACGCTCAAGGGCACGACGGGCGCGGGTGGCGCCTCGGGAGGCGTGCGCCGTCTCCTGCTCGACAACGGCGCGCTCACCGCGCTCATCGTCCTCGTCATCGCGATGTCGGCGCTGTCCGGCGACTTCCTGACGACGGACAACCTCCTCAACGTCGGTGTGCAGGCGGCCGTGACGGCCATCCTCGCCTTCGGTGTGACCTTCGTGATCGTCTCCGCGGGCATCGACCTGTCGGTCGGCTCGGTCGCCGCGCTGTCCGCCACGGTCCTCGCCTGGAGCGCCACCTCGGCGGGCGTGCCGGTCTTCCTCGCCGTCCTTCTGGCCATAGCGACCGGCATCGTCTGCGGCCTGGTCAACGGCATCCTGATCTCCTACGGCAAGCTGCCGCCGTTCATCGCCACGCTGGCCATGCTGTCCGTGGCCCGCGGCCTGTCCCTCGTCATCTCCGAGGGCTCCCCGATCGCCTTCCCCGACTCCGTCTCCCACCTCGGCGACACCCTCGGCGGCTGGCTGCCGGTGCCGGTCCTGGTGATGATCGTCATGGGTCTGATCGCGTCCTTCGTGCTCGGCCGGACCTACATCGGCCGCTCCATGTACGCGATCGGCGGCAACGAGGAGGCCGCGCGGCTGTCCGGCCTGCGCGTGAAGAAGCAGAAGCTCGCCATCTACGCCTTCTCGGGCGTCTTCGCCGCCGTCGCCGGTGTCGTCCTCGCCGCCCGGCTCTCCTCCGCGCAGCCCCAGGCCGCCGACGGCTACGAACTGGACGCGATCGCCGCCGTCGTCATCGGCGGTGCCTCCCTCGCGGGCGGCACCGGCAAGGCGTCCGGCACGCTCATCGGCGCGCTGATCCTGGCCGTGCTGCGCAACGGCCTGAACCTGCTGAACGTCTCCGCGTTCTGGCAGCAGGTCGTCATCGGTGTCGTCATCGCGCTCGCGGTGCTGTTCGACACGCTGCGGCGCAAGGCCGGGGCGACCCCGGTGGCCGGTGCCTCCCAAGGGGGCAAGGGCAAGCAGGCGGCGACGTACGGACTCGCGGCCGTGGTCACCGTCGCGATCGTCGGCGCCACGTCCTTCCTGCACAACGGCTCCTCCGCCGCGAGCAGCCCCAAGATGGGCCTGTCGCTGTCGACCCTCAACAACCCCTTCTTCGTGCAGATCCGGGCGGGTGCCGAGGCCGAGGCGGAGAAGCGGGGCGTGGACCTGACCGTCACGGACGCCCAGAACGACGCCTCCCAGCAGGCCAACCAGCTTCAGAACTTCACCAGTTCCGGCCTCGGCGCGATCATCGTCAACCCGGTGGACTCGGACGCCGCGAGCAACTCCGTCAAGGCCGCCGACAAGGCGAAGATCCCGGTCATCGCGGTCGACCGGGGCGTCAACAAGGCGTCGGTGGACGCCCTGGTCGCCTCCGACAACGTGGCCGGCGGTGAACTCGCCGCGAAGACCATCGCCGACAAGCTGGGCGGCAAGGGCAAGATCGTGATCCTCCAGGGCCAGGCCGGGACGTCGGCGGCCCGGGAGCGCGCGCAGGGCTTCGCCGACGGCCTCAAGGCGTTCCCGGGCATCCAGGTCGTGGCCCAGCAGCCCGCGGACTTCGACCGCACCAAGGGCCTCGACGTCATGTCGAACCTGCTCCAGGCCCACCCGGACGTCCAGGGCGTCATCGCCGCCAACGACGAGATGGCGCTCGGCGCGATCAAGGCCCTGGGCTCCAAGGCCGGCAAGTCGGTCTCGGTCGTCGGTTTCGACGGCACGCCGGACGGACTGAAGGCGGTCGAGGGCGGCACGCTGTACGCGTCGGTGGCACAGCAGCCGTCCCAGCTCGGGAAGATCGCCGTGGACAACGCCCTGCGGGCCCTGAAGGGCGAGAAGGTCGAGGAGACGGTGAAGGTGCCGGTGAAGGTGGTCACCAAGGAGAACGTGGCCGGCTTCAGCGGCTGACATCGGGGAACGACCGGGCGGTCACCACAGCTGGTGGACCGCCCGGCCATGTCACTCACGTGGGGAGCAACTCATGTACGACTACGACCTCCTGGTCGTGGGGTCGGCCAACGCCGACCTGGTGATCGGAGTGGAGCGCCGGCCCGGTGCCGGCGAGACCGTGCTCGGCTCCGACCTGGCCGTCCACCCGGGCGGCAAGGGCGCGAACCAGGCGGTGGCCGCCGCCCGGCTCGGTGCCCGCACGGCGCTGCTGGCCCGGGTCGGCGACGACGCGCACGGCCGGCTGCTGCTGGACTCGCAGCGCGAGGCCGGCGTCGACACGGTGGGTGTCCTGGTGGGCGGCGCGCCGACCGGCGTCGCGCTGATCACGGTCGACCCGTCCGGGGACAACAGCATCGTCGTCTCGCCCGGCGCGAACGGGCGCCTCACCCCGGAGGACGTCAGCGCCGCCGGGTGCCTCTTCCAGGGCTCCCGGGTGGTGTCGGCGCAGCTGGAGATCCCGCTGGAGACGGTGGTGGAGACCGTACGGAGCCTGGCACCGGGGAGCCGGTTCGTGCTGAACCCCTCGCCGCCGCGGCCCCTTCCGGGGGAGGTACTGGCGGCCTGCGACCCGCTGATCGTGAACGAGCACGAGGCGAAGGTGATCCTGGGCGACTCCGCCGTCGGTGACAGCCCCGAGGACTGGGCGCGGATCCTCCTCGCCAAGGGCCCGAGGTCGGTGGTGGTGACGCTGGGCGCGGAAGGCGCGCTGGTGGCGTCGGCCGAGGGTGTCTCGCGCGTCCCGGCCGTGAAGGTGGACGCGGTGGACACGACGGGGGCGGGTGACTCGTTCACCGCCGCGCTGGCCTGGCGGCTGGGCGCGGGCGAGTCCCTGGCCCAGGCGGCGGCGTACGCGGTGCGGGTGGGCGCCGCGACCGTGACGAAGGAGGGCGCGCAGGCGTCCTTCCCGACGGCGGCGGAGGTCGCCGGCTCATGAAGAAGGCCGGAATACTGAACCGCCATCTCGCCGGTGCCCTGGCCGAACTCGGTCATGGCGACGGGGTACTGGTGTGCGACGCGGGCATGCCCATCCCCGACGGCCCCCGGGTGGTGGACCTGGCCTTCCGGGCGGGGGTGCCGGCGTTCGCCGAGGTGCTGGACGGGCTGCTGGCCGAGCTGGTGGTCGAGGGGGCGACGGCGGCGCAGGAGCTGAGGGATGCCAACCCGCAGGCGTCGGCGCTGCTGGAGGGGCGCTTTCCCGGGCTGCGCCTGGTGTCGCACGAGCGACTCAAGGAGCTCTCGGCGGGAGCCCGTCTGATCGTCCGCACGGGCGAGGCGCGGCCGTACGCGAACGTCCTGCTGAGGTGCGGCGTCTTCTTCTGACGCCCGCCCAAGGCGTCCGAAGGGTTTCGAGGGGGCCCGGTCCGTCGACCGGGCCCCCTCGGCTTTTCCCCTCCCGCCAGAACCTCCGCGATCCCCCCGGATCCCCCTCCAGAAGTCCTGACGCCTAGTACGACAGCCATGGGGCCGGAAGGGTTGCACGGCGAAGTAAGAAATTCTTGCCGGATTCTTGAGGGGGCCCCTGCGGGGCCGTGGCGGGCCGCCCCAGGTTGACACCATGCGCCTCTTCGACAAGCCGACCGGGACCGCTCGGTGAGCCCGAGCGTTCCGAAGCCGTACGCCACGAGTGCCTCGGCGGGTTCCGTGCCGAGTCCGCTTCCCCGGACCGGGCAGCCCGGCGCGGGTGAGGGCTCCGGCCGGGCGGCCTCACCGCCGCAGGCTGTAGCTCACCATCGACGCCCCCACCACCGACCCGAACGCCGGCAGCAGGAACTGTGCGAACGCCTCCCAGCCCCAGACGATCCCCGCGCACGCCGCCGTGATGTTGATGGCCAGGGACATGATCCACAAGGCGACGCTCTGGGCCTGGGGTGACATCGTTCCTCGTCGTCATTCGGGGAGGGGGAGAAGAAAGCTGAGGAGAATAAAGCTGAGGAGAAGAAGGGGCCCGGGGCGGAATCAGCCCGGCCCGGGGCTGGGGAGCGGGCGGAGTTCCGGCGCGGGTTCCCGGTGCGGCGGGGGAGAGCCGGGGGTGTTCCCGTTCGGAGCGGAAGTCCCCGGAGCCACGACCGCGTGATCCCCGGAGATCGCGGGCGTGGTCACGAGCAGCGTCAACGTGCTGACGGCGCACAGGGCGACGAGAAGCGAGCCCGCGGTATAGGCGCGCAGAGGGACGCTCGGGCCTGGGGAAAGCATCGGCATCACGGTCGCTCCGGATCGAATCCGCCCCCCTGTTGACGAACCCTTGAATTCTTCCACGGGAAAGGATCACAAAAGGGGCGGCCCGGATGCTTGAACTGTAAAGCTTCGCGCTCTTGTGTGAATTCGCCGTGAAAGGTGAAGCCTTGGCCGCATACTGACCGGTCGCTTTTGTGCGAGTGCCGTCGGCCGTTCCGCCCCGCCGCACTGTCGTACCCGGGCGGTACCGTCGGATCATGACCGATCAGGCGGGGGCCGCCCAGGCGGGCGAGCGGCGCATGGCCACGCTGGAAGGCGTACTCGAACGCATCACGTACGCCAACGAGGAGAACGGCTACACGGTCGCCCGGGTCGACACCGGCAGAGGCGCCGGAGACCTGCTCACGGTCGTCGGCGCACTGCTCGGCGCGCAGGTGGGCGAATCCCTGCGCATGGAGGGCCGCTGGGGCTCCCACCCGCAGTACGGAAAGCAGTTCCACGTCGAGAACTACACGACGGTCCTGCCGGCCACCGTCCAGGGCATCCGCCGCTACCTCGGCTCCGGCCTGGTCAAGGGCATCGGCCCGGTCTTCGCCGACCGGATCACGCAGCACTTCGGCACGGACACCCTCCAGATCATCGAGGAGGAGCCCAAGCGCCTCATCGAGGTCCCCGGCCTCGGTCCCAAGCGCACGAAGAAGATCGCCGACGCCTGGGAGGAGCAGAAGGCCATCAAGGAGGTCATGCTCTTCCTCCAGACGGTCGAGGTCTCCACGTCCATCGCCGTGCGCATCTACAAGAAGTACGGCGACGCCTCCATCTCGGTCGTGAAGAACCAGCCGTACCGGCTCGCCTCCGACGTCTGGGGCATCGGCTTCCTCACCGCCGACAAGATCGCCCGTTCCGTCGGCATCCCGCACGACAGCCCGGAGCGCGTCAAGGCCGGCCTTCAGTACGCACTGTCCCAGTCCACCGACCAGGGCCACTGCTTCCTCCCCGAGGAGCAGCTGATCAAGGACGCGGTCAAGCTGCTCCAGGTCGACACGGGCCTGGTCATCGAGTGCCTGGCAGAGCTGGCCGAACCCCCGGAGGACGGCGAGGACCCGGGCGTCGTACGCGAGAAGGTCCCCGGCCCCGACGGCGGGGAGCCGGTCACCGCGATCTACCTCGTCCCCTTCCACCGCGCCGAACTCTCCCTCTCCGCCCAGCTGCTGCGCCTCCTGCGCACCGACGAGGACCGCATGCCCGGCTTCCGGACCGTCGCCTGGGACAAGGCGCTGAGCTGGCTGAAGGGGCGCACGGGCACCGATCTCGCACCCGAGCAGGAGGCCGCCGTCAAGCTGGCGCTGACCGAGAAGGTCGCCGTCCTCACCGGCGGCCCCGGCTGCGGCAAGTCCTTCACGGTCCGCTCCATCGTGGAGCTGGCCCGCGCCAGGAAGGCGAAGGTCGTGCTCGCCGCCCCCACGGGCCGGGCCGCCAAGCGCCTGTCCGAGCTCACCGGCGCCGAGGCCTCCACCGTCCACCGCCTGCTGGAGCTCAAGCCCGGCGGCGACGCCGCCTACGACCGGGACCGCCCGCTGGACGCCGACCTGGTGGTGGTCGACGAGGCGTCCATGCTGGACCTGCTGCTCGCCAACAAGCTGGTGAAGGCCGTCCCGCCGGGGGCGCACCTGCTCTTCGTGGGGGACGTCGACCAGCTGCCCAGCGTCGGCGCGGGCGAGGTCCTGCGGGACCTCCTGGCCGATGGCGGCCCGATCCCCGCGGTCCGCCTCACCCGGGTCTTCCGGCAGGCCCAGCAGTCCGGCGTGGTGACGAACGCGCACCGGATCAACGCCGGCCAACACCCGGTGACGGACGGCATGAAGGACTTCTTCCTCTTCGTCGAGGACGACACCGAGGCCGCCGGCCGGCTCACCGTCGACGTGGCCGCCCGCCGCATTCCGGCCAAGTTCGGACTGGACCCGCGCCGGGACGTCCAGGTCCTCGCCCCCATGCACCGCGGCCCGGCCGGCGCGGGCACCCTCAACGGCCTGCTCCAGCAGGCCGTCACCCCGGGCCGCCCCGACCTGCCCGAGAAGAGATTCGGCGGACGGGTGTTCCGGGTCGGCGACAAGGTCACCCAGATTCGCAACAATTACGAGAAGGGCAAGAACGGTGTCTTCAACGGCACCGTCGGCGTGGTCACCTCGCTCGACCCGGTCGACCAGCGCCTGACGGTGCTCACGGACGAGGACGAGGAGGTGCCGTACGAGTTCGACGAGCTCGACGAGTTGGCCCACGCGTACGCCGTGACGATCCACCGCTCCCAGGGCAGCGAGTACCCGGCGGTCGTCATCCCGGTCACCACGGGCGCCTGGATGATGCTCCAGCGGAACCTGCTCTACACGGCGGTCACCCGGGCGAAGCAGCTGGTCGTCCTCGTCGGTTCGCGCAAGGCGATCGGTCAGGCGGTGCGCACGATTTCGGCGGGCCGGCGGTGCACGGCACTCGACTTCCGGCTCGGTTCCGCAAAAAATGATCGATCAAATGAGTCGTGAAGGTCACAAGACACTTCCGGAAGGGGGACCCAGGGGGCAGGATGAGCAAGTTGGCGGCACTCAGTGCCGTTGATAGGCCCGATGGTCGACCCCGAGTGCACTCTCCTGAGCCAAGTGGGGGATGGTAGAGACAGTCAGGGCAACCTCGAAGATGAGGCACAACGTCGGTGAGGGAAGACGTGAGCGACAACTCTGTAGTACTGCGGTACGGCGACGGCGAGTACACCTACCCGGTGATCGACAGCACCGTCGGTGACAAGGGCTTCGACATCGGAAAGCTCCGCGCCCAGACCGGTCTGGTGACGCTGGACAGCGGTTACGGCAACACGGCCGCCTATAAATCCGCCGTCACGTACCTGGACGGCGAAGCGGGCATCCTGCGGTACCGCGGCTACCCGATCGAGCAGCTGGCCGAGCGCTCCACCTTCCTGGAGGTCGCCTACCTGCTGATCAACGGCGAGCTGCCGACCGTCGACGAGCTCTCGGTGTTCAAGAACGACATCACGCAGCACACCCTGCTGCACGAGGACGTCAAGAACTTCTACAAGGGCTTCCCGCGCGACGCCCACCCGATGGCCATGCTGTCCTCGGTCGTCTCGGCTCTGTCCACGTTCTACCAGGACAGCCACAACCCGTTCGACGAGCGCCAGCGCAACCTCTCCACGATCCGCCTGCTCGCCAAGCTCCCGACGATCGCGGCGTACGCGTACAAGAAGTCGATCGGTCACCCGTTCGTCTACCCGCGCAACGACCTCGGCTACGTCGAGAACTTCCTCCGCATGACCTTCTCGGTCCCCGCGCAGGAGTACGAGCTGGACCCGACCGTGGTCTCCGCGCTCGACAAGCTGCTGATCCTGCACGCGGACCATGAGCAGAACTGCTCGACCTCCACGGTCCGCCTGGTGGGCTCCTCCCAGGCGAACATGTTCGCCTCGATCTCCGCCGGCATCAACGCCCTGTGGGGCCCGCTGCACGGCGGCGCCAACCAGTCGGTGCTGGAGATGCTGGAGGGCATCCGCGACTCCGGCGGTGACGTCGACTCCTTCATCCGCAAGGTGAAGAACAAGGAGGACGGCGTCCGCCTGATGGGCTTCGGCCACCGGGTCTACAAGAACTTCGACCCGCGCGCCAAGATCATCAAGGCCGCCGCGCACGACGTGCTGTCCGCGCTCGGCAAGTCCGACGAGCTGCTGGACATCGCGCTGAAGCTGGAGGAGCACGCACTCTCCGACGACTACTTCGTCCAGCGCAGCCTCTACCCGAACGTCGACTTCTACACGGGTCTGATCTACCGGGCCATGGGCTTCCCGACCGAGATGTTCACGGTCCTGTTCGCCCTCGGCCGGCTGCCGGGCTGGATCGCCCAGTGGCACGAGATGATCAAGGAGCCCGGCTCCCGCATCGGCCGCCCGCGCCAGATCTACACGGGCGTGGTGGAGCGCGACTTCGTTCCCGTCGAGGAGCGCTGAGCCGCACAGCCGCGGCACCGCTTCGGCCCCCGTATCCCGCTTGCCGGGTGCGGGGGCTTTCGCGTGGCCGGTGCGGCGGTGCGGGCTTCGCGTGATCTCTCACGGGATTTCTTACGCAATGAAGAAGGCGCCCCGGCGTCGGTCCCCCCACGGGCCGACGACCAGGGCGCCTTCCCAGTCCCGGTACGGATTCCCCCCACGGGATCCGGCCGGGCGTCTGTGAGGACAGCGCCTGAATCGCTGTTGAGCAGAACGAGCAGAACTCGCCGTACTTCTGTGAGGTGCGATCTGCCGGGACAGCGCACGCCCGGGAGGGCCGCTCAAAGCTTCCCGGTGTACGTGCCCCGGCAACGCATCTCTGGAGAAGTCCCCCAAGACATCTCCAGATGTCAGATGGCGCCCCCCAAGACGCTCCCTGACATCGTCAACTTAGACCGTCGAACCCCTTCGATGGTTACGTTCACATCACTGTGATCTGCGTCTCTTGCATATGTCCGTTAGATGCGCAAGAGCCTCGGATATCCCGACCGAGACCCAAGCGTAAGGAAGATGCGCGAGCCTTGTGAAGAGCTTATGTGAGCCGGGCCCGGGACTCCAGAGGGGCTCAAATCACGTTCGCCGTGAACTTAGTCTGAATTCGGGCGACTTCACCGAAATGTCCGCAGCCGCAGACTGTTCGTGACGACGAAGACCGACGAGAAGGCCATCGCGGCCCCCGCGATCATCGGGTTCAGCAGGCCCGCTGCGGCCAGCGGCAGCGCGGCCACGTTGTAGCCGAAGGCCCACACGAGATTGCCCTTGATCGTGGCCAGGGTCCGGCGCGACAACCGGATCGCGTCCGCGGCCACCCGCAGATCGCCGCGGACCAGCGTCAGATCGCCCGCCTCGATCGCCGCGTCCGTGCCGGTACCCAGGGACAGGCCCAGATCGGCGGTGGCGAGTGCGGCCGCGTCGTTGACGCCGTCGCCCACCATGGCGACGACCCGCCCCTCGGCCTGTAGCCGCCGTACCGCGTCGACCTTGTCCTCGGGCAGCACCTCCGCCACCACCTGCTCGATGCCCACGGCCGCGGCCACCGCCTCGGCCACCGCACGGTTGTCCCCGGTCAGCAGCACGGGTGTGAGTCCCAGGGCGCGCAGTTCGCGTACGGCCTCGGCGCTGGTCTCCTTGACCGCGTCCGCGACGGCCAGCACGGCCCGTGGCGTCCCGTCCCAGCCGGCCACGACCGCCGTGCGCCCGGCCCGCTCGGCCGCCTCCCGTGCGCGGGCCAGCTCCGGCGGCAGCTCGTCGAAGAGCCGCCCCACGGCCACGTCACGGCCCTCCACACGCCCGCGTACGCCCCGCCCGGGCACGTTCTCGAACCCTTCGGCCTCCGGGAGCCGTCCGGCGCTCTCCGCGGCTCCCAGCGCGATCGCACGGCCGACGGGGTGCTCGGAGGCGTGCTCGACGGCGCCCGCGAGCCGCAGTACCTCCTTCTCGTCGGCGCCCTCGGCGAGGTGGATCTCCTGGAGGGTCATCCGGCCCGTGGTGACGGTGCCGGTCTTGTCCAGGACGACCGTGTCGACCCGGCGCGTGGACTCCAGGACCTCCGGGCCCTTGATGAGGATGCCGAGCTGGGCGCCGCGGCCCGTGCCGACCATCAGCGCGGTCGGCGTGGCCAGGCCCAGCGCGCACGGGCAGGCGATGATCAGGACCGCGACGGCCGCGGTGAACGCGGCGACGCCGTCGCCCGTCAGCCCGAGCCACGCCCCGGCCGTGGCGACGGCGATCAGCAGCACCACCGGCACGAAGATCCCGGAGATCCGGTCGGCGAGCCGCTGCACTTCGGCCTTGCCGTTCTGTGCGTCCTCCACCAGCTTCGCCATCCGCGCGAGCCGGGTGTCGGCGCCGACCCGCGTGGCCTCGACGACCAGCCGCCCGCCCGCGTTGACCGTGGCGCCCGTGACCGCGTCCCCGGCCGCCACGTCCACCGGCACCGACTCGCCGGTCAGCATCGAGGCATCCACGGCGGAGGCGCCCTCGACGACCGTGCCGTCGGTGGCGATCTTCTCGCCGGGCCGTACGACGAACCGGTCGCCGACGACGAGACGCTGCGCCGGGATCCGCACCTCGCGCCCGTCCCGCAGCAGGGCCACGTCCTTGGCGCCCAGGTCCATCAGCGCCCGGAGCGCGGCTCCCGCGCGACGCTTGGAGCGGGCCTCCAGCCAGCGGCCCAGCAGGATGAACGCGGTGACGCCGGAAGCGACCTCCAGGTAGACGGAGGAGGCGCCGTCCCCGCGCGAGACCGTGAACTCGAAGGGGTGCCGCATGCCCGGCATGCCCGCGTCGCCGAGGAACAGTGCCCACAGGGACCAGCCGAACGCGGCCAGGGTGCCGAGGGAGACCAGGGTGTCCATGGTGGCGGCGCCGTGCCGGGCGTTCGTCCAGGCGGCCCGGTGGAAGGGCAGCCCGCCCCAGACGACGACCGGTGCGGCGAGGGTGAGCGAGAGCCACTGCCAGTTGTCGAACTGGAGCGCCGGGACCATGGCCAGGAGGATCACGGGCAGGGCGAGGGCGGCGGAGGCGGTGAGGCGCCGGCGGAGCGCCGACAGCTCGGGGTCCTCCGGCTCGGCCTCGGGGGCCTCCTCCCGCGGGGGCGCGGGCTCCTCGGCGGTGTACCCGGTCTTCACCACGGTGGCGATCAGGTCGGCGACGTCGATGCCCGGGGGGTAGGCGACCCGGGCCTTCTCCGTCGCGTAGTTCACCGTGGCGGAGACGCCCTCCATGCGGTTGAGCTTCTTCTCGACGCGGGCCGCGCAGGAGGCGCAGGTCATCCCGCCGATGAGCAGCTCGACCTCGGCGAGGGCCGGCTCGTGGTCGGCCGGTGCCTTGGCGGTGGTGCTGGTCATGTCCTCTGACTCCAGGAAATGCGGGCGCCCGGGAAGCGGAACGGGCCGTACGGGCCGGGGGCGGCGGCGTACGGCCCGTACACGGGTACGAGTGCCAGGGCCGGCGCGTCTCAGACCTGCCGGCTGCCGCACCCGGGTGGGGTCGGGCCCGGCTGCGTGCCGGACCCGGGTGGCTCAGGTTCCGTCGTCTGCCGGACCCGGGTGGCTCAGGCCCGGCCGGCGAGTTCGAAGCCGGCCTCGTCGACGGCGGTGCGTACGGCCTCGTCGTCGAGCGGGGTCGCGGAGACGACGGTGACCTCGCCGGTCTTGGCGACGGCCGTCACCGAACGCACGCCGGAGATCTGGGAGATCTCGCCGGAGACCGCGCCCTCGCAGTGTCCGCAGCTCATGCCGCTCACCTTGAAGACGGTGGTGACGGGGCCCGTGGTGTCGGTCTGGGCGGTCATGTCGTTACTCCTCGTCGAGGCATGTGGGGCTGTGGGGTCCGCTGGGGACCCACGGCATCCCACTGTACCCCTAGGGGGTATCAGGTCACGACGTCCCCACGAGCGGCTCCAGATAGCGCACGAGGGCACCCTTCAGCTCCTGCACGTACGCCTCCCGCTCGTCGCCCTCATGGGCCAGGATCAGCTCCAGGCCGGCCTTGTAGATGCCGACGCACATCTGGGCGGTGCGGGTGACGGCCGCCTCGGGCGCGTCGGGTGCGAACGGGGCCAGGATCGTCTCGACCCGGGCGACCAGTGTCGTGTGCAGCGCGTCGTGCTCCTCGGCGATGCGGCCCGGGATGTCGGGGCCGTGCATCAGTGCGAAGAAGGCCGGGTGGCGGCAGTTGAACTCGATGAAGCGGTCGACGGTCCCGGCGATCACCTCCTCCAGCGGGGTCGTGTCGGGGGTGATCGGGGTGAGGACCTCGTCGTACGACTGCCGCATCTCGTGCATGAGCCGACTGCCCAGCTCGATCGCGATCGCTTCCTTGTTCGGGAAGAACTGGTACAGCGTCCCGGGGGAGACGCCCGCCTCGCGGGCGATCGCGTTGGTGCTGGCGGCCGTGTAGCCGGTCGTGGCGAAAACCTGAGCGGCGGCTTCGAGCAGCTGGGCGATCCGCCGCTCACCGCGGGCCTGCCGCCGACGCGGCCGCTCCTCGGCGGCCGTCGCCGCTTCCGTCTCCGTTGCGGGCTTCTCGGTCTTCTCGGGCACGCGTCATCCCCAGGTCTCGGAACGCGATTGACAAACGCGAGTGGTCGCTCGCATTCTGGAGTCGGCAGAAATGCGAGCGATCTCTCGTGTTTGCCAGTCTATGACAGCCCCGTGCTGCCAGGCTGCGCCTGAACACGGGTCACGGTGAAGGGGACACCGCACGATGACCGAAGTCAACACACCACCGCGCGTCGGCGGCTGGACCCGTTTCGTCACCGCCCGGCCCAGGCTTTCGCTGCTGGTGGCGCTGGTGATCACCGCCCTCGCGGTGCTGGCCGGCAGCGGCGTCGCCGACCGGCTCGGCGCCGGCGGCTGGGAGGATCCCGCCGCCGAATCCACCTACGCGACCAAGGCCCTGGAGCGCGAGTTCCCGGGCTCCCAGCCGAACCTGCTGCTCCTGGTCGACGCGGGCGAGGCCTCCGTCGACGACCCGGCCGTCGCAGCCGAGGCCGAGCGGCTCGCCGAGCGCCTCGCGGGTGAGCGGGGCATCACCGGAGTCGGCTCCTACTGGCAGTCCGGCGCCCCGGCCCTGCGCGCCGAGGACGGGCACGAGGCGCTGATAGCCGCCCGCATCACCGGCGACGAGAAGACCGCCGGTGCGACGCTGGAGCGCCTCGCGCCCCACTACCGCGGCACACACGGCCCCTTGCAGGTCGACGTCGGCGGCCCGGTCGCGGTGCGGCACGAGATGCAGACGGTCATCCAGGAGGACCTCACCCGGGCCGAGCTCATCGCCCTGCCCGTGACGCTGGTGCTGCTCGTGATGGTCTTCGGCAGCGCGGTCGCGGCCCTCCTGCCGCTCGGCATCGGCATCGTCGCCATCCTCGGGACGAACGCCGTGCTGCGCGGCCTGACCGAGCTCACCGACGTGTCCGTGTTCGCGATCAACCTCACCACGGCCCTCGGCCTGGGCCTCGCCATCGACTACGCGCTCTTCATCGTCCGCCGCTTCCGCGAGGAGCTGTCCACGGGCGCCGAGCCCCTGGCCGCGATCGGCACGACCCTGCGCACAGCCGGCCGCACCGTCCTCTTCTCCGCCCTCACGGTCGCGGTCTCGCTGGCAGCGATGCTGGTCTTCCCGCAGTACTTCCTGCGCTCATTCGCCTACGCGGGGATCGCCGTGGTGCTGCTGGCCGCCGCGGCCGCGCTGATCCTGCTCCCGGCCGCGCTGATCCTGCTGGGCGACCGGGTCAACGCGCTGGACCTGCGCCGCCTGTTCCGGCGCGGGCACCGGCCGGACCCGGCCCGGGAGGAGGGCAGGGCCTGGGCCCGCACGGCGGCGCTCGTCATGCGCCGCGCCCCCTTCTTCGCCCTCGGCACCACAGCCGTCCTCGTCCTGCTCGGACTGCCCTTCCTGGGCGTGAAGTTCGGCACCGCCGACGACCGCCAGCTGCCCTCGACGTCCGAGTCCCATGTAGTGCAGCAGCACATCCGGGAGGGCTTCCCGGGCAGCCCCGGCGGCGGCCTCGAAGTGCTCGCCGAGGGCCGTGCCACCGAGGCGCAGTACGGCGCCTACAAGGAGCGTATAGCCGCACTGCCCGGCGTGGCCCGGGTCGACGGACCACTGGTGAAGGGCGACTCCGCGTACTTCACGGTGCTGCCGGAGGGCGAGGCGGTCGACGACCCGGCCCAGCGCCTCGTCGGCGACCTGCGCGAGACGCGAGCCCCCTTCGACACCAGGGTGACCGGCACGGCGGCCGTCCTGGTCGACTCCAAGCACGCCATAGGGGAGCGCCTGCCGCTCGCGGCGGTCTTCATCACGATCGTCACCCTGCTCCTGGTCTTCCTCCTCACCGGCAGCGTGCTCATACCGATCCAGGCGGTCGTCCTCAACGCGCTGAGTCTGACGGCCATGTTCGGCGCGGTCGTCTGGGTCTTCCAGGACGGCCACCTGTCCGGCCTGCTGGCCTTCACCAGCCCCGGCTCCATCGAGACGACCCTCCCGGTCCTGATGTTCTGTGTGGCCTTCGGCCTCTCCATGGACTACGGCGTGTTCCTGCTCTCCCGCATCAAGGAGGAGTACGACCGCACCGGCGACCACGACCAGGCAGTCCGGCACGGCCTGGCACGCACCGGCGGTCTGATCACGGCGGCGGCGGTCATCCTGGCCGTGGTCATGGTCGCGATCGGCACCTCCCGCGTGACCAACACCAAGATGCTCGGCCTGGGCATCGCCCTGGCGGTCCTGATGGACGCGATGATCGTCCGCAGCCTCCTGGTCCCGGCGGTCATGCGCCTCACCGGCCGCGTCACCTGGTGGGCCCCGCGCCCTCTGCGCCGCTTCCACGAGCGCTTCGGTCTGAGCGAGGCCGAGCCGGAGCGGACGGTGGCCGAGACGGAACCCGCCCGGGACAAGGCCGGGGCCCCGGCCGGCTGACGGGGGGCAGGCGGGGGGCTCGGGTCGGCGGCCTCCCGCACCGCGGCGCTAGCGTTCCCCGAGGCGCCGGACAGCTCGGGGCTGCGTGGTCACCCGGCGCCCCGGGCGCCCCGGGCACGACAGCGACGAAAGGCGGGTGGGTCCATGCGGGCCGTGGTGTTCGAGCGGTACGGCGAAGCGGCCGAGATGCGGGAGGTCGCGGATCCGGAGCCCGCGGAGCACGGAGTCGTCGTACGGGTCGAGGCCACCGGGCTGTGCCGCAGCGACTGGCACGGCTGGCAGGGCCACGACCCCGACATCGACCTGCCGCACGTGCCCGGGCACGAACTCGCCGGGGTCGTCGAGGCGGTGGGCGCCCGGGTGACAGGGTGGCGGCCCGGCGACCGGGTCACCGTGCCGTTCATCTGCGCCTGCGGCACCTGCCCGTCCTGCGCGGCGGGCGACCATCAGGTGTGCGAGCGCCAGACCCAGCCCGGCTTCACCCACTGGGGTTCCTTCGCCCAGTACGTGGCGCTGGACCACGCCGACGTGAACCTCGTGGCGCTGCCGGGGGAGCTGTCCTTCGCGACGGCGGCCTCGCTCGGCTGCCGCTTCGCCACGGCGTACCGGGCGGTGGTGCAACAGGGGAGGGTGGCGGCGGGGAACTGGGTCGCGGTGCACGGCTGCGGCGGGGTCGGGCTCTCGGCCGTGATGATCGCGGCCGCGTCGGGAGCCCGCGTCGTGGCGGTCGACGTGTCGGAACGGGCCCTGGAGCTGGCGCGGACGTTCGGCGCGGCACAGTGCCTGGACGCGACAGCCGTGCCGGACACCGCGGCCGCGGTCCGTGACCTGACCGGCGGCGGTGCCCACCTCTCCCTCGACGCCCTGGGCTCACCCGGCACATGCGCCGCCTCCGTGAACGGCCTGCGCCGCCGCGGCCGGCACGTCCAGGTGGGCCTGCTGCCCTCACCGGCCGGCACGACCCCCGTGCCGATGGCCCGCGTGATCGCCCTGGAGCTGGAACTGCTCGGCAGCCACGGCATGGCCGCGCACAGCTACCCGCCGATGCTGGAGCTGGTCCGCAGCGGCGTCCTGCGCCCCGACCTGCTCGTGACGTCCACGATCGGGCTGGCCGACGTCCCGGGCGCGCTGGCGGCGATGGGGACGGCACCGGGGGCCGGTGCGACGGTCATCGAGCCCTGGAGCTGACACCCCGGCCGATGACCGTGCCCCACGCGAGGGTGGGGCACGAGGTCGAGCGGGGTGACGGGCTCACTCGGCTCTTCGGCCGCGGTTGCCGGGCCTGGAGGCGACCCACGCCCGGACGGTGTCGGCGTACCAGTAGGGCTTGCCGCCCTCGACATGGTCGGGCGGGGGCAGCAGCCCGTGTTTGCGGTAGGACCGCACGGTGTCGGGCTGCACTCGGATGTGCGCTGCGATCTCCTTGTAGGACCAGAGCCTTCGGTCGGTCATGACGTGCACCTCCCCGCGCGCACCACGGCGGCGGCCGTGGACGGCCGTCCGGGGGAGCCGGGTGCTGCGCTGGCGATCAACAAGCCTTTGTCCGGTCAACGACGCCCGGTGACACGGGGCAGGGCCTGTGGGCCGGGTGTGACGGAAGACCCGCGTACACGGCACGCACGTGACAGGACGGGGGCGTTTGTGACACAGCAGGGGCAAAGCCGCGCACCGGACGGTCGGCGGGGCGCCTTGACGCGAGGTTCGATGCGCGGGTGCCGTGACCGACACCGGGGCCTGAACCCCGCGTAACCGTGAAACCCGGATCGGGACATCCCGACCAGGGCATACGGAAAGCGCTGTCATGATCTGGTCCGAATGTCTGGACAAAACATTGACAGGGCGTCGAGAGGGGGCTAGAAAACCGGGGAGAGCCGAGCACCGAGGGGACACCGATGGCGTACGACCTGATCACCATGGGGCGGATCGGAGTGGACCTGTATCCGCTCCAGACGGGCGTCCCGCTGCCGCAGGTCACGTCCTTCGGCAAGTTCCTCGGCGGCTCCGCGAGCAACGTCGCGGTCGCCGCGGCCCGCCTGGGACGGCGGACGGCGGTGATCACCCGTACCGGCGACGACCCCTTCGGCACCTACCTCCACGAGGCCCTGAAGGGCTTCGGCGTGGACGACCGCTGGGTCACCCCGGTCCCCGGCCTGCCCACGCCGGTCACCTTCTGCGAGGTCTTCCCGCCGGACGACTTCCCGCTGTACTTCTACCGGCAGCCCAAGGCCCCCGACCTGGAGATCGACGCCCATGAGCTCGACCTCGACGCCGTCCGCGACGCCCGGGTCTTCTGGGTCACGGGCACGGGCCTGAGCGAGGAACCGAGCCGTACGGCGACCCTCGCGGCCCTCGCCCACCGCGCCAAGTCCGGCACGACGGTCTTCGACCTCGACTGGCGCCCCATGTTCTGGAGCGACCCCGACGCGGCCCGCCCCTTCTACACCGAAGCCCTGCGCCACACCACGGTCGCCGTCGGCAACCTCGACGAGGTGGAGGTCGCCACCGGCGTGCGCGAGCCCCACGCCGCCGCCCGCGCCCTCCTGGACGCCGGCGTCGAACTCGCCGTCGTCAAGCAGGGCCCCAAGGGCGTCCTCGCGGTGAACAGTGCCGGTGAGAGCGCCGAGGTCCCGCCGCTGCCCGTGAACGTCCTCAACGGCCTGGGCGCCGGCGACGCCTTCGGCGGTTCACTCGTGCACGGCCTGCTGGAAGGCTGGGACCTGGAGAAGACCATGCGGCACGCCAACGCCGCCGGTGCCATCGTCGCCTCCCGCCTGGAGTGCTCCTCCGCGATGCCCACCCCGGCCGAGATCGAGGCGGCCGTCGCCGCGGGGGCCGTCCAGTGACCGTCGACGTCGCCGAACTCGTCCGCCTGCGCAGCCACCGCCCGGAGGCGGTCGCCGAAGCCGCGGCCCGCCGCCCCCGGAGGCCGCTGCTGGACACGAGCGGCCGTCTGATGATCGTCGCCGCCGACCACCCGGCCCGCGGCGCCCTCGGCGTCGGCGGTCGCAGCCTGGCCATGGCCAACCGCGCCGACCTCCTCGAACGCCTCTGCCTGGCCCTGTCCCGCCCGGGCGTGGACGGTGTCCTAGCCACCGCCGACATCCTCGACGACCTGCTCCTGCTCGGCGCCCTCGACGGCAAGGTCGTCCTGGGCTCGATGAACCGCGGTGGCCTCCAGGGCGCCCGCTTCGAGCTCGACGACCGCTTCACCGGCCACCGCCCCGAGGACATCGAGCGCCTCGGCTTCGACGCGGGCAAGCTGCTCCTGCGCATCGACTACGACGACCCGGGCTCACTCACCACCCTGGAGTCCACCGCCCGGGCCGTCGACGCCATGGCCGCCCGGAAGCTCCCCGTCTTCGTCGAGCCGTTCATCAGCTACCGCGACGAGCGGGGCCGGCTGCGCAACGACCTCTCCGCCGCGGCCGTCACCAAGTCGATCGCCATCGCCTCGGGCCTCGGCGGCAGTTCCGCCTACACCTGGCTGAAGGTCCCGGTCACCGACAACCCCGACGACATGGCCGAGGTCATGGCCACGTCCACGCTGCCCGCGGTGCTGCTCGGCGGCGAGGTGGGCGACGATCAGGACGGGGCGTACGAGAAGTGGCGCGGCGCCCTGCAACTGCCCACCGTGCGCGGGCTGGTCGTGGGCCGTTCGCTGCTGTACCCGGCGGACGACGACGTGGCCGCCGCCGTGGACACCGCCGTCGGACTGCTGTGAGGGACGCCTCATGACCACCCGCACCTCCCCCACGGGCGACAGCACGCAAGACCACGAGTTCCATCTCCCGGGCGCGTCCCGGGCCCAGATCGCCTCCGGCGCGGGAGGCCGCTTTGCTTTGGCAGGAGCGAAGTGCGAGCGACAACTCCCCGCCCGCTACGGCCCCGCGCCGGAGGTCTCCCCGACGAGTCGCACACGGCCTTCCCGGGTGAACGCCCGTCGCCGCCGTCGCGTATCCGTGACCACCCAGAGGGAGGGACACCGATGACCTCGACGACAAGGCTGACGGTCGCACAGGCGCTGGTGCGCTTCCTCGCGGCCCAGTACACCGAACGCGACGGCGTCCGGCAGCGGCTCATCGGCGCCACCTGGGGCATCTTCGGCCACGGCAACGTCGCCGGCATCGGTCAGGCGCTCGTGGAGCACGCCGAGGAGATGCCCTACCACCAGGGCCGCAACGAACAGGCCATGGTGCACGCGGCCGTCGGCTACGCCCGCCAGTCCGGCCGCCTGTCCACGCACGCGGTGACGACCTCCATCGGCCCGGGCGCCACCAACCTCGTCACCGGCGCGGCCCTCGCGACCATCAACCACCTGCCGGTGCTGCTCCTGCCCGGCGACGTCTTCGCCACCCGCCCCGCCGACCCGGTCCTCCAGCAGCTCGAAGTGCCCTACGCGGGCGACGTATCGGTCAACGACTGCCTGCGCCCGGTGTCGAGGTACTTCGACCGGATCACCCGGCCCGAGGCCCTGATCCCCTCGGCGCTGAACGCGATGCGCGTGCTCACCGACCCCGTCGAGACCGGCGCCGTCACCCTCGCCCTGCCCCAGGACGTGCAGGCCGAGGCCTACGACTGGCCCGAGGAGTTCTTCGCCGAGCGCGTCTGGGCCGTACGGCGGCCCGGCGCCGACCCGGCCGAACTGGCCGAGGCCGTGCGGGCGATCCGCGCGGCGAAGCGGCCGCTGGTCGTCGCGGGCGGCGGCGTCCACCACAGCCGCGCCGAAGAGGCCCTCGCCGAGTTCGCCGAAACCACCGGCATACCGGTCGCCTCCACCCAGGCCGGCAAGGGCTCCCTGCGCCACGACCACCCCCAGGACGTCGGCGGCATCGGCCACACCGGCACCGCTACGGCGGACGAACTCGCCCGCACCGCCGACCTGGTGATCGGTGTCGGCACCCGCTACACCGACTTCACCACCGCCTCCGGCACGCTGTTCGGCAACCCGGAGGTGCGGTTCCTCAACCTCAACATCGCCCCCTTCGACGGTCACAAGCTCGCCGGCCGGCCCCTCGTCGCGGACGCCCGCAGCGGCCTTCAGGAGCTCACGGACGCCCTGCGCCTGCACGCCCACCGGGTCGCCGGCAGCTACGCCACCGAGTACACCGAGGACAAGGAGCGCTGGGAGCAGCGCGTCGACGCCTGCTACGAGGTGGACGAACCGGACACCCGCCCGACCCAGCCGCAGGTCCTCGGCGCCCTGGACGAGATCGCGGACGCGTCGGACATCCTGATCAACGCCGCCGGTTCCCTCCCGGGCGACCTGCACAAACTGTGGCGCACCCGGTCGCCCGACCAGTACCACCTGGAGTACGGCTACTCCTGCATGGGCTACGAGATCCCGGCCGCCATCGGCGTGAAGCTGGCCGCCCCGGACCGGCCCGTGTGGGCGCTGGTCGGCGACGGCACCTACCTGATGATGCCGACGGAACTCGTGACGGCCGTCCAGGAGGGCATCGCGATCAAGGTCCTGATCATTCAGAACCACGGCTACGCGTCCATCGGCGGACTGTCGGAGTCGGTGGGCGGCGAGCGGTTCGGCACCGCCTACCGCTACCGCTCCGAGGACGGCTCGTACACCGGGCCGCCGCTGCCCGTGGACCTCGCCGCCAACGCGGCCAGCCTCGGCATGCGCGTCCTGCGCGCGAAGACCGTCCGGGACCTCAGGGAGGCCCTCGCCGAGGCCCGGGCGGCCGACACTCCCACATGTGTCTACGTCGAGACCCAAACGGCAGACACAGTGTCGGGCGCGCCTCCCGCGCAGGCCTGGTGGGATGTACCCGTGGCCGAGACCGCGACACGGCCGTCCGCGGTCAAGGCACGTGAGCTGTACGAACGGCACGTCTCCACCCGACGCCGCCATCTGTGAAGGAGTTCCCGGCCATGACGAAGATCGTCAACCACTGGATCGGCGGCAAGACCGTCGAAGGCGCCTCGGGCACGCACGGGCCGGTGACCAACCCGGCGACCGGCGAGGTGACGACGAAGGTCGCGTTCGCCTCGGTCGACGAGGTGGACGCGGCGGTCGCCGCGGCCAAGGAGGCCTACCTGACCTGGGGCCAGTCCTCACTGGCCCAGCGCACCTCGATCCTGTTCAAGTTCCGCGCCCTGCTGGACGCCAACCGGGACGCGATCGCCGAGCTGATCACCGCCGAACACGGCAAGGTGCACAGCGACGCCCTCGGCGAGGTGGCCCGCGGCCTGGAGATCGTGGACCTGGCCTGCGGCATCAACGTGCAGCTGAAGGGTGAGCTGTCGACGCAGGTGGCGAGCCGCGTGGACGTCTCCTCGATCCGCCAGCCGCTCGGCGTCGTCGCGGGCATCACGCCGTTCAACTTCCCGGCGATGGTGCCGATGTGGATGTTCCCCATCGCCATCGCCTGCGGCAACACCTTCGTCCTGAAGCCGTCCGAGAAGGACCCGTCGGCCTCGCTGAAGATCGCCGAACTGCTGGCGGAGGCGGGCCTGCCGGACGGCGTCTTCAACGTCGTCCACGGCGACAAGGTGGCCGTGGACCGTCTGCTGGAGCACCCGGACGTCAAGGCCGTCTCCTTCGTCGGCTCGACCCCCATCGCCCGCTACATCCACACCACCGCCTCCGCCAACGGCAAGCGCGTGCAGGCCCTCGGCGGTGCCAAGAACCACATGCTGGTCCTCCCGGACGCCGACCTCGACGCCGCCGCCGACGCGGCGGTGAGCGCGGCCTACGGCTCGGCGGGCGAGCGCTGCATGGCCATCTCCGCGGTCGTCGCGGTGGGCTCGATCGGCGACGCGCTGGTGGAGAAGATCCGCGAGCGCGCCGAGAAGATCAAGATCGGCCCCGGCGACGACCCGACGTCCGAGATGGGCCCGCTGATCACCAAGGTCCACCGCGACAAGGTCGCCTCCTACGTGGAGGGCGCGGCGGCCGAGGGCTGCGAGGTCGTCCTGGACGGCACCGGCCACACGGTCGACGGCTTCGAGAACGGCCACTGGATCGGCATCTCGCTGCTCGACAAGGTGCCCACGTCCGCCAAGGCCTACCAGGACGAGATCTTCGGTCCGGTCCTCACCGTGCTGCGCACCGAGACCTACGAGGAGGCCCTGGACCTCATCAACGCCTCGCCGTTCGGCAACGGCACCGCGATCTTCACCCGCGACGGTGGCGCGGCCCGCCGCTTCCAGCTGGAGGTCGAGGCAGGCATGGTCGGCATCAACGTCCCGATCCCGGTCCCCGTGGGTTACCACTCCTTCGGCGGCTGGAAGGACTCGCTCTTCGGCGACCACCACATCTACGGCAACGACGGCACGCACTTCTACACCCGTGGCAAGGTCGTCACCACGCGCTGGCCCGACCCGGCCGACGCCCCCGCGGGCGTGGACCTGGGCTTCCCGCGCAACCACTGAGGCGACCGCCGCGAGTTTTTTCCGGGGGCTCCCTGCGAGAACCGCAGGGAGCCCCCGCCCCGTTCCTGTTGACCTCTGCTTCTCAAAACAGCAGCGAAAGCGGTGTTCAGCTGCGGATTTCGTAGGCAAACAGCCATTGACGTGCTGCTTTTCGTCGGTGTTCGATGCTGCGCACATCCACCGCCGAGCCGCCGAGCCGATGGGAACCGCCGCATGACCGACACGCTCCGCCCTGTCGAGACCGCCGTCGCGCAGGCGCCGGACCGTCAGCCCGGGAAGCTCAAACGCTCCATCGGAGTCGTCGGCGGCACCCTCCTCACCCTCTCCTGCGTGACCCCCGCCTCCACCCTCTTCGTGGTGGTCCCCGACCTGTTCGGCTCGCTCGGCACCGCCACCGCCCTCACCATCGCCATCGGCTCCCTGCTCTGTGTCGCCGTGGCGTTCTGCTACTCGGAGCTGGGCACCCTCATCCCCAGCGCCGGCGGCGAGTACGCCATGGTCTCCACGATGGCCGGACGGCTCGCGGGCTGGCTGGTGTTCGTCCTCTCCCTGCTGGTGGTGATGATCGTCCCGCCGGTCATCGCGATGGGCACGGCCGACTACCTCGCCCCCCTCGTCCACCTCGACCCGTCCTGGACCGGCGCCTCGGTGATGCTCCTCGCGACCCTCGCCGGCCTGCTCGACCTGCGCGCCAACGCCTGGATCACCGGCGTCTTCCTGGTCCTGGAGGTCATCGCGGCGGCGGTCGTGGCGGTCCTGGGCTTCACGCACCCCGAACGCGGCGCCGACAGCCTGGTCTCGATGCAGGTGGCCGGCCCGGACGGCGCCCCCGACACGGTGACGGGCCTCCTGGTGGTCTCCGGCCTCGCGATCGCCCTGTTCGTCACGCAGGGCTTCTCCACGGCGGTCTACCTCTCCGAGGAACTGGAGAATCCCCGCCGCACCGTCGCCCGCACCGTCCTGGCCACCCTCGCCATCTCCGCCGTGATCATCCTGGTCCCGGTCGCGGCCATCACGCTGGGAGCGCCCGACCTCGCCGCCCTCACCGGCGGGGACATCGGCACCATGGTCACCGCCTGGTCCACCACGGCCGTCGGAACGTTCGTCAGCCTCTGCGTGGCCCTCGCGATCATCAACGCCGGGATCGTCATGGTCATCCAGAACTCCCGCGTCCTGTTCGCCTCGGCCCGCGACAAGGCCTGGCCCGAGCCGGTCAACACCCTGTTCTCCCGCCTGGGCCGCTTCGGCTCCCCCTGGGTCTCCACCCTCGCGGTAGGCGTCCCCGGCGCGGCCCTGTGCTTCGTGAACCTGGACACCCTGTACGGCGTCACGGGCGTCTCGGTGACGGGCATGTACCTCCTGGTCGCCGTCGCCGCCCTGCTCTCCCGCCGCGGCCCCCACCGGCACACCCAGGCCTGGCGTATGCCCCTGTGGCCGGCGGCCCCCCTCCTGCTGATCGTGGTCCTGCTCTACGTCCTGATGCAGCAGGACCCGACGTACCTCCTCTGGACGGGCGGCATCACGGCGGCTGCGACCCTGTACTGGGCCCTCTACCTCCGCCCGCGCAGGGAGACGCGCTGGCTGGTGTCGGTACCGGAGGCGTGAGGGCCTGCTTTCAGGGGCGCGGGGCTGCATCGATGTGCGGCTCCGCCGCGTGGGCGCGAACAGCCACCGGGCACCCGCACCCGGCAACGCGCAGCCCCCGCCGAGCTCGATGCCGTACACCACCCGCAGTACGCGACAAACTCCATGTAATCCCCTGGGAGGCCTCCCACTTCGGCCTCCGGTCGACAACTCATCGACAGCTTCACCCCGTACCGTTGACGCATGGATCTTCGACTGCCCGGACTCAACGGGCTGCTTCGGAGGCCCCGGAGGCTCCTCGCCGCCGGGGCCGCCGTCGTCGTCCTCGCGGGCGCGGGAACGTGGACGGCCGTAGCCGGCGACGAAGCGCCCCCGGTGCACCGCACGGACCGGCTCCTGAACACCCAGGACGGCGTGCGCATCGACACCTCCTTCTTCACCTCCGGAGCAGACCGCCGCCGCCCCGCCGTCCTGCTCGGGCACGGCTTCGGCGGCAGCAAGAACGACGTACGGCAGCAGGCCCAGGACCTCGCCCGGGACGGCTACGCGGTCCTGACCTGGTCGGCCCGCGGCTTCGGCAAGTCGAACGGCAAGATCGGGCTGAACGACCCCGAGGGCGAGGTCGCCGACGTCTCCAAGCTCATCGACTGGCTGGCGAAGCAGCCCCAGGTCGAGCTCGACAAGAAGGGCGACCCCCGCGTCGGCATGGCCGGCGGCTCCTACGGCGGCGCCATCGCCCTGCTCACCGCGGGGCACGACCCCCGCGTCGACGCCATCGCCCCGGCGATCACCTACTGGAACCTCGCCGACGCCCTCTTCCCGAACGGCGTGTTCAAGAAGCTCTGGGCCGGCATCTTCGTCAACTCCGGCGGCGGCTGCGAGAAGTTCGAGCCCGCCCTGTGCCGGATGTATGAGCGGGTCGCCGAGTCGGGCACGCCGGACGCGCAGGCCCGCGAGCTGCTGGAGGAGCGTTCCCCGTCCGCGGTCGGCAAGGACATCAAGGTCCCGACGCTGCTGATGCAGGGCCAGTCCGACTCCCTCTTCCCGCTCGGCCAGGCCGACCTGGCCGCGAAGGCGATCCGCGCCAACGGCGCCCCCGTCGACGTCGACTGGATCGCCGGCGGCCACGACGGCGGCGACATGGAGACCGGCCGCGTCCAGGACCGCGTGAAGACCTGGTTCGACCGCTACCTGAAGGACGACAAGGCCGCCGACACCGGCCCCGCCTTCCGTGTCACCCGCACCCTCGGCATGGGCTCCGGCGACGGCGAACCCCGGCTGACCGGCGTGACCTCGGACCGCTACCCCGGCCTGGAGGCCGAGCAGCGCTCCATCGCCCTGGCCGGCCGTGAGCAGAGCTTCGACAACCCGCCCGGCGCCAGCCCGCCCGGCGTCTCCGCCCTGCCCGGCCTCGGCGGCGCCGGCGGCCTCAGCCAGCTCTCCACACTCGGCATCGGCGTCTCCCTCGACTTCCCCGGCCAGTTCGCCGCGTTCGAGTCGGCACCGCAGCGCGAGGACCTCCAGATCACCGGCTCGCCCACCGCGACCGTGCACGTGAAGTCCACCAGCGACGACGCCGTGCTCTTCGCCAAGCTCTACGACGTCGGCCCCGGCGGCGGCACCCAGCAGGTACTGCCCTCCCAGCTCGTCACGCCCGTCCGGGTCGAGGACGCCAAGGCCGGCAAGGACGTCCGGATCACCCTCCCGGCGATCGACCACGAGGTCGACGACGGCCACCGGCTGCGCCTGGTCCTCGCCTCGACGGACCTCGGCTACGCCTCCCCGACGGCCCCCGCGAAGTACACCGTCTCCCTCAAGGGCGATCTGGAGGTGCCCTCGGCTCTCGGCGGGCGCGACAGCCGGGCCGGGCTGCCCGCCTGGGTCTGGTGGCTGCCGCTGGCCGGCGCCGGCGTCGCCCTCGCACTGATCCTCACGGGACGCCGCCGCACGGTGGCACCGGCCCCGCCGGACCCCGCGCTGGCCGAAGTCCCCCTCCAGATCACCGACCTGACCAAGCGCTACGCGAAGGCGTCGGACCGGTACGCGGTCAAGGACCTCTCCTTCCGCGTGGAGAAGGGCCAGGTCCTGGGCCTGCTCGGACCCAACGGGGCGGGCAAGACCACCACCCTGCGCATGCTGATGGGCCTGATCAAGCCCGACGGCGGCGAGATCCGCGTCTTCGGCCACGCCATCAGCGCGGGCGCCCCGGTCCTGTCCCGGGTCGGCGCCTTCGTCGAGGGCGCGGGCTTCCTGCCCCACCTCTCCGGCCGCGAGAACCTGGAGCTGTACTGGCGCGCCACCGGCCGCCCGCCCGCGGACGCGCATCTGGAGGAGGCCCTGGAGATCGCGGGGCTGGGCGACGCCCTGGCCCGCGCGGTGCGCACCTACTCCCAGGGCATGCGCCAGCGCCTGGCCATCGCCCAGGCCATGCTGGGCCTGCCGGACCTGCTCATCCTCGACGAGCCGACCAACGGCCTCGACCCGCCCCAGATCCGCGAGATGCGCGAGGTGATGATCCGCTACGCCGCCGCCGGCCGCACGGTCATCGTCTCCAGCCACCTCCTCGCGGAGGTCGAGCAGACCTGCACCCACCTGGTCGTGATGGACCACGGACAGCTCGTCCAGGCGGGCCCGGTCGAGGACATCGTCGGCTCGGGCGACACCCTCCTGGTCGGTACGGCCACGCCCGTGGACGAGCCCGTCGTGGAGAAGGTCGCCGCGCTGCCCGGCGTCGCCTCGGCCGTACGCACCGACGAGGGCCTCCTCGTCCAGCTCGACGCCGACGGCACCCCGCAGCGCCTGGTCGCCGACCTCGTACGGCTGGACGTGGCGGTGCGGTCGGTCGGCCCCCACCGCCGCCTGGAGGACGCCTTCCTCACCCTGATCGGAGCCGAAGCATGAGCCAGCTCGCCGAGCCTCCCGTCGAGGTCGCCGACGGCTACCGCGCGGGCCGCACCCTGCCCTTCCGCGTCGAGCTGGTCCGGCAGCTGAAGCGGCGCCGCACCCAGGTCATGGGCGGCGTCCTGGTCGCCCTGCCGATCATCCTGCTCGTCGCCTTCCAGGTCGGCGGCGACCCGGGCGGCAACAACAACCGCGTCAACCTCATGGACACGGCGACGGCGTCCGGAGCCAACTTCGCCGCCGTCAACCTCTTCTCCGCCGCCGGCTTCCTGCTCGTCATCCCCGTCGCCCTGTTCTGCGGCGACACCGTCGCCTCGGAGGCGAGCTGGTCCTCCCTGCGCTACCTGCTCGCGGCCCCCGTGCCCCGGGCCCGGCTGCTGTGGTCCAAGCTCGCCGTCGGACTCACCCTGAGCCTGGCCGCGATGATCCTGCTCCCGGTCGTCGCCCTCGCCGTGGGAACGGCCGCCTACGGCTGGGGCCCGCTCGAACTGCCCACCGGCGGCACCCTGCCCACCGGCACGGCCGCCCAGCGCCTGCTCATCGTGGTCGCGTACATCATGGTGTCCCAACTGGTCACCGCCGCGCTCGCGTTCTACCTCTCCACCAGGACGGACGCCCCGCTCGGCGCGGTCGGCGGCGCGGTGTTCCTCACCATCATCGGCAGCGTCCTCGACGAGGTGACGGCCCTCGGCGACTGGCGGGACTTCCTGCCAGCGCACTGGCAGTACGCCTGGCTCGACGCCGTCCGGCCCCAGCTGGAGTGGTCGGACATGATCCAGGGCACGTCGGTCTCGGTAACGTACGCGCTCGTGCTGTTCGCCCTGGCCTTCCGGGGTTTCGCCCGCAAGGACGTCGTCTCCTAGTGCCCCGGCAGGCAACGTTTGCCCCTCGAGGAGCGGCGTCCGGTGCGTGCTCTCGGCGTGCCGGCCGGAAGCCCTCGTACTGGACGTACTT
>NZ_JBEZWN010000067.1:0-39383 GCF_040637495.1 Streptomyces sp. NPDC029044 | reverse complement strand
GGTGAAGCAGATGACGGGCAGCCGCTCGTCCTGCACCAGGGCCGGCATCTTGTCGTAGGCGACCGGCAGGATGCTCCAGGAGCCGGACATGCCGTCCGGCCCGCCCCACGGCTCCCGGCTCAGCCCGGCAGCAGACCCAGCACGTGCGTGTACCGGCTGCCGGTGAACCCCGCCGGCCCGGGAAACGCCCGCACCCGCTCCCACGCGTCGGTCAGCGGCGCGGCCAGCGCCCGGTCGTAGGCCTCGGCGCTCTCCCACTCGGCGTAGTTCAGCACATGCCCGCCGTCCGCACTCAGGTGGAAATGAGCGGACAGCAAGCCGGCGTTCCCCACCGGGTCGTCCTCGAGGGCCTTCACCACCAGGTCGGCCCATTCCTCACGGCGCCCCTCGCCACCCGCCTCGAAGTCGATCCGCACGGTGACGATGTGCCCGGGCGTCCGCGTCTCCCCCGCGGCCCGCTCCAGGCTCCGGTACCGCCGGTAGCGCATGAGTCCGACCCGCTCGATCCCCGGCACGGCGACGTCGATCTCGTCGACGCGCTCCTGCCGGTGGACCTTCACGAACGCCTCGAAGGCCTGCTCGCTGCTCCACTGCGAGTAGTGCAGCAGCGTGGATCCGTCCTGCCCGGCGTACACGTGGTAGCCCAGCAGATCGGTGGTCGGCCAAGGACGCCGCTCCCACGTCCGTCCGATCGCCTCCGCGGCCTGCTCCTGCCGCTCGGGGGTTCCCACCCGCCAGGTGCTGAAGAGGGAAGCACCGATGCGAGCGTCGGTGGGGTCGGGGTGCTGTTCGGTCCGACGGGTCATGGAAGGCTCCAGTTGGGTGCGTCGACTGCCTGCACACCCCACTGTTCAACCTCGACCAAACTTGAGGTCAAGGGGTTCACAGCCGGCACCCCTGGGCGTTCGCGCGCCCCGCCGCTCAGTGATGCCCGTGCACATGCCTCCAGCGCAGCACGCCGACGGCCACCACACCCGCGGCCGCCCCGGCCACGAGCACCGGCCGCGGATGGCGCAACCCGGCCTGCACGACCGTCCGAACCGGACCGGGACCCGCGTGCGCCGCACGGTCCTGGACCGCGTGCCCGGCGTGCGCCGCGCTGCTGCGCAACTGCACCGTCACCGCCCCGGCCTTGTCCCGGAGATCGGCCGCCCGTGCCAGCGCACGCCCCTTCACATCGGCCTTCCCGGCCAACTCCTCCACCGTGTTCCCGAGTTCGCTGCGCGTCTGCTCGATCTGCCGCCGCAGCTCGTCGGGCCCCTTGGCCCCACCCGTCGGCTTCGTCATCGATGCGCCCTTCCCTTGATCTCCTCCACGTCCGCCTTGACGCTGCCGATGGCCTCCTCGGGCGTGGGGGGCGTGGCCCGTCGCAGCTGACCCCGCCCGACGGCCGCCAGCACCGCCGCGATCACGAACAGCACCCCCGTCACGATCAGCGCGGCGGCCCACACGGGCAGCACCAGCGAGAGCGCGGCGGCACCCGTACCGGCCAGCGCGAGGAACCCGGCGTACGCGACGGCACCCGCAGCACCGAGCAGCCCGCCGCCCCGCCCCGCCCGCCGTCCCTTCTCGGCCAGTTCTTCCTTCGCGAGCGCCACTTCCTGCCGCACGAGCCGGGAGGCCTGCTCGGCGGCCTGATTGACGAGCTCGCCCACGGAGTGGTGCTCGTCGCGCACGACCCGATGGTCCATCGTTCCGGTCACGGTGTTCCGCCTCCTCTCGAGAAGTAGGAACCCCCGAGTACCCGCCCCGCTCCGCCATACCTCGTAGTATCGCTTAACCTCACTCAGTAGAAGATTTAAGTGGAGCTACAAGGTCGGCAGGCCGACACTACCCCCATGACGACACCCTTCGGGCGCACCCTCTGCGCGATGATCACCCCCTTCACCGCCTCCGGAACCCTCGATCTCGACGGCGCCCAGCTCCTCGCCTCCCGCCTGGCCGACGACGGTTGCGACGGCTTCGTCCTCTCCGGAACGACGGGCGAGTCCCCCACCACCACGGACGCCGAGAAGTCGGCCCTCATCACAGCCGTCCGCGAGGCCGTGGGCGGCCGGGCACGGATCGTCGCGGGCATCGGCACCCCCGACACCCGCCACACCACCGAACTGGCCCGAGAGGCGGAAAAGGCGGGCGCGGACGGGCTGTTGGTGGTGTCGCCGTACTACAGCCGCCCCCCGCAGGACGCGATCGAGGCCCACTTCCGTGAGGTCGCGGACGCCACCGGACTCCCCCTCATGGTCTACGACGTCCCGGCCCGTACCGGCACCCGCATCGAAGCGGAGACGATCCTGCGGCTCGCCGACCACCCCGGCATCGTCGCGGTCAAGGACTGCTCGAACGACTTCCTGGCCGCCCAGAAGGTACTGGCGCGCACGGACCTGGCGTACTACGCGGGGTGCGACGAGCACAACCTCGCGCTCTACGCCGTGGGCGGCTCCGGCTACGTCAGCACGGTCGCCAACGTGGTCCCGGACCGGCTGCGAGCCGTCCTGGACGCGTTCGACGCGGGTGACACCGCCCGGGCGGCCCGCCTCCAGCAGCGGGCCACCCCGCTCATCGAGGCGGTCATGTCGGCGGGCCTGCCGGGCACCGTCACGGTCAAGGCGCTCCTGAACGCCCTGGCCCTCCCCGCGGGCCCGGTCCGCGCGCCGCTCCGGGCCGCCGACCCGGCCACGGCCGACACCCTGCTGTCGCTGCACGCGGACCTCTCCGAGGCCTGATCACCGCACCGCGAACACCGGCTCCCACCGCCCCTTGGTGTTGTCCTTGGGCGACCGGAAGTCGCTGAGCGGGACCGTCTTCCGGCCGCCGATGGTCACGAGGACCAGCCGCTGGTGGTACTCGTTCCCGTCCGGTCCGATGTCCCAGGCGACGAGCGAGTTCCCGTCCGCCCACGCCAGCAACTGCTGTCCGCGCACCTCACGCTGCTTCCCGGTGCGGGCGTCGAGGACGAAGGACGACGTCTTCCACTTCCGCCCCGCGAACTGACCGGCGACGAGCCGCCCGTCCGGCGACACCCCCGCGTCGACGAACCAGTCCCGGTACCGTTCCAGCGCCGGCGCGGGGACTTCCCCGCCGGTGAAGTCGTAGAACTTCTCGCCCGGTTCGGTGGGCATCCCGGACCATACGAGACGGCCGTCGCGGGTGAACGCGAAGTCCTGACGGGAGTTGAGGAACACGTCCGGGTTGTGCGCACCCCCGCCGACCTCCACCCCGGCCCAGGAGCTGCTGCCGGAAGCCACGTCGATGACGTGGAAACCGGTCCGGTCCGACTCCGTGAACGGGGCGTCCCAGCCCTCCGAGCCGTCGGTCTTCACCCGGCGGTCGGGGTTGTCACTGTAGGTCGTCGCGACGAGCTTCCTGCCGTCGGTGGAGAACTCGACCCCCGCCACCGGACGGTCGACCGGGACCCACCGTTTGACCTGACCGCTCGCCAGGTCGAGCAGCCCGATGCGCGGTACGGGAAGGTCCCGCTCCAGCACGGCGGCGGTGGTCAGCCCGGGGGCGACCGCGACGTACGACCAGCGGTCGTCCTTCGCGTACTTCTTCGTCCTCGGGTTCAGCAGCCAGTACGTGCGCTGGGAGACGGCGCGGTCGGCGGACTGCACGACGTTCTTCGTGGTGAAGTACGCGGCCAGTGCGACCCGCCCGGCCGCGATCATGTCGCGCGGCGGCGACTGGTCCGGGTGGGCGGTGATGCCGGTCTGCTCGATCCCGCCCGAGGGACGTACGTCCTGCTTGCCGGAGTCCAGTCGGGGCACGGCCAGGGAGACGGTGATCACGGCGGCGGCCGCCGCGGCGACGGTCGCGAGCCGGCGGCTGCGGCGGCGCCTGCGGACCGTCAGGACGCGGTCGGCGAAGCCGGGGCCCACGGGCGGCTGCCCGTCGGCCTGATCGCGCAGTGCGTCACGCACGAGTTCGTCGACGTTCACTGACGCACCTCCACGGGCGAGTAGTCACGGGAGGGCCGCTGCTCGGCGGCGGCCGGGCCGAGGGCGGCCAGTTCGGGGGCGAGGGCGCGCAGCCGGGCGAGGGAGCGATGGGTGGCGGACCGTACGGTGCCGACGGAGCAGCCCAGGATGCGGGCCACCTCTGCCTCGGGCAGGTCCTCGAAGTAGCGCAGCACGAGTACGGTGCGCTGCCGCGCGGTCAGCCGGGCCAGCGCGCCGCGCATCACCAGGCGCAGTTCCGCGGCGCCGGAGGCGTCCGGGTCGATGCCGGTCTCGGGCAGTTCGGCGACGCTCAGCTCACGCCTCGGCCACTTCAGGCGCCAGCGGCTGACCTGCTGCCGGTAGAGGACCTGCCGGACGTAGGCCTCGGGTTCGTCGATGCGGTGCCAGCGGCCCGCTGCCTTGATCAGCGCGTTCTGGAGCAGGTCCTCGCCCGCGTGCCGGTCGCCGCCGCTCAGCAGGACGGCCGTCTTCAGCAGCGCGGACGACCGGTTCGCCACGAACTCCCGGAAGTTCTCCTGCGCTTGGGCATCCATCGTCACCTTCGCTCTCCCCCGGGACGGACCCTGTGCCCGCCCCCCGTACTTCCTGTGACGCGTGCGGGGGCGCCCCGCTATGCCACCGGCGGGCAACGAGAACGGGACGGCCCGCACCGCAGGCGACTGCGGTGCGGGCCGTCCCGCATGCTCTGCCGGTTCAGTTCCAGGCGTACCCGTCACCGAACAGCAGCGTGTGCTCCAGCACGTCCTCCGCCGGGTCGTCGATCTGTCCGACGTTGACGTTGATCAGACCGACCCGGTGGCCGTTGTGGGAGTCCGTGTTGGTCTCGTCGGCGTGCGCGGCGCCCGCCGGCAGCCAGCACACCGCCAGCGCCGCGGCCACCCCGGCCAGCCCGCGCACGGCGGTCCGCCCCCGCTCGTTCCTCATGCCCCGGTCCTCGTTTCGTCGGTTCGGCTTCTGATCGGACACTGCGTCCACCCGTTCATCTGCCAAGACCACCGCGAGGTCACGCCGGGTCATCCGTACGGGACGTGCGGGCCGTACGGATCGCCGTGGGACCGTCAGTTGTGGCTGTGGAGGATCTCGTTCAGTCCGCCCCACACCGCGTTGTTCGGCCGGGCCTCCACCGTGCCGCTGACCGAGTTGCGGCGGAAGAGGATGTTGGAGGCGCCGGACAGCTCGCGGGCCTTGATGATCTGCCCGTCGGGCATGGTGACACGGGTGCCGGCGGTGACGTAGAGACCGGCCTCGACGACGCACTCGTCGCCCAGGGCGATGCCGACGCCCGCCTCGGCGCCGATCAGGCAGCGCTCGCCGACGGAGATGATGACGTTGCCGCCGCCGGAGAGGGTGCCCATCGTGGAGGCGCCGCCGCCGATGTCCGAGCCGTCGCCGATCACGACACCGGCGGAGATGCGGCCCTCGACCATCGAGGTGCCGAGCGTGCCGGCGTTGAAGTTGACGAAGCCCTCGTGCATGACGGTGGTGCCCTCGGCGAGGTGGGCGCCGAGGCGGACCCGGTCGGCGTCGGCGATCCGGACGCCCTTGGGGGCCACGTAGTCCGTCATGCGCGGGAACTTGTCGACGGAGGTCACCTGGAGGTGCAGGCCCTCGGCGCGGGCGTTGAGCCGCACCTTCTCCAGGTCGTCGACGGCGACCGGGCCGAGCGAGGTCCAGGCGACGTTGGCGAGGAAGCCGAAGATGCCGTCCAGGCTCTGGCCGTGCGGCTTGACCAGGCGGTGGGAGAGCAGGTGCAGGCGCAGGTAGGCGTCATGCGCGTCGATCGGCTTCTCGTCGAGCGAGGCGATGACCGTGCGGACCGCGACCACCTCGACACCCCGGCGGGCGTCCGGGCCGATCGCCGCGGTCGCGCCACCGCCGAGCAGCTCCGCGGCACGCTCGGCGGACAGCCGCTCGGTGCCGGACGGGCCGGGCTGGTCGGCCAGCTCGGGCGCGGGGAACCAGGTGTCGAGAACGGTGCCGTCGGCGGCGATCGTGGCGAGGCCGGCGGCCACGGCGCCGGTGGTGCGAGGAGCAGTCGTGTCGGTCATGAGGGCAACCTAACCGGCGGACGCCGATGGATGCGAACCCGTACGGGGCCGTCTCACGGGACGGGCGGTATCCACTCCCTCAAGACGCCCCTCAACAGCACGGACACCCGCGTACGGGTGACTCCCTCAGGGACGCCCCACCGACAGCCCCGCGCCCGCCGGCCGAGGTGGCCCGGCAGTCACCCCGGCCTCATCCGGCAGCCCCCGCGAGCACCCGCGTCAGTACCTCGCGTGCGTACTCCTCGTCGTACGGCACCCCTGTCAGCAGCACCTGGAGGCAGATGCCGTCGACGACCGCGACCAGCGCCCGTGCGGTGACGGGGTCCGTGCGCGGGGACAGCAAGTCGGCGACCCCCTCGGCCCACTCGGCGGCGACGGGTCGCAGGGCGGGCCGGCGCAGGGCGGCCAGGTACAGCTCGTACTCCAGCTCCACACCCGTACGGTCACCGGAGAGCCATTCCCCGATCCATCCGGCGAGTTCGGCGGCCAGATCGGTGCGGGGGTCCTCCAGGCCGCCGCACGAGGCGACCATCTTGGCGAAGCCCTCGTTGGTCTGCCGCAGCGCGGCGACCATCAGCTCGTCGAGGGTGCGGAAGTGGTACGTCGTGGAGCCGAGCGGCACGTCCGCCTCGGCGGCGACGCTGCGGTGGCTCAGTCCGGCGATGCCCTTGGAGCCGACGACCCGGATCGCCGCGTCGATGATCCGCTGCCGTCGCTCGGGGTCATGGCGCCGCGGCATCAGTGCGCACCCCCCAGGTTCAGCACTACGACCCCGATGATGATCAGCGCGATCCCGGCGGCCTTGGCGACGGTCATGCCCTCCCCCAGGAAGGCGATCCCGATGGTGGCGATGGCGGCCGTTCCGACCCCGGCCCAGATCGCGTAGGCCGTGCCGACCGAGACGGTCTTCAGGGTCTGCGCGAGCAGCGCGAAGGAGAGGACGTAGCCGACGAGCGTGAGCAGCGAGGGCCCGAGCCTGCTGAACCCGTCGCTGTACTTCATGGCGGTGGTCGCGCCCACTTCGGCGGCTATGGCCCCGGCCAGCAGCAGATAACCCATGTGTACGAGCGTACACAACATCTGTACGCCCGTACACAAGCAGGTGTTGGATATCGGAGAGAAACCGCTCTCACCAAATGCGCCACAGGCGCCCCACCAGTCCACTACGGTGTCCACCGATCACACACCGGGCCACCACAACTGCGCCGCCGTCAAGGGTGCCCCGCCGGAGGAACAGCGCATGTCAGAACAGAAGTCCCGGCCGCCGCAGGACCGCCCCTGGGAGAGCGGCTGGGCCCCGGACACCACCCGCGCCCCGGGCACGCGACGGCTCTGGCTGGCGGGTGCGCTGGCCCTGGCCACGATCACCGCCTGCGTCACGGCCGTCACCGTGATGGACCGGGAGTCCGGCGAGCAGGAGAACCGGGCGGCGGAGCCGACCACCCTCAGCAGTTCGGCCCCGGGCGGCCTGATCTCCTTCGCGACCCCGTCGAAGGGCGGCGCCGAGAAGGCCGGCGCGGACCGTCCTCACCCCTCCCCCACCCCGACCAGCAGCGCTCCCACCGCCTCCCCGAGCCCGACGCCCCGGAAGAAGGCGCCGAAGCCGCCGAAGGCGTCCCCCGCTCCCTCGAAGAAGCCGAAGCCGCCGTCCTCCCACGGCATATCCATACGCTCGGCCAACTTCTCCGACCGCTACTGGCGGGTGCGTGACGGCTATGTGCGCCTCGACCAGATCGGATCGGGCTCCGAGCAGCGCGAGGACGCCACCTTCCAGCGCGTCGCCGGTCTCTCCGACTCCTCCTGCTACTCCTTCACCACCGCGGACGGCCGCTACCTCCGCCACCGCAGCTTCGTCCTGGTCGCCGACACGAACGACGGCTCGTCCCTCTTCCGCCAGGACGCCACGTTCTGCCCCCGCGTCTGGTCCCGTTCGGGAACGCTCACGCTGGAGTCGGTCAACTACCCGGGCCGCTTCCTGCGCCACCGCAACTTCCAGCTCCGCCTCGATCCCTTCGAGAACAGTCACCAGTTCTACGCGGACGCGTCGTTCCAGATCGTGTCCGGGCTGGACTGAACCCGGACATGCGTGAGGGCGGCACCCGGGATGGGTGCCGCCCTCACGCGCGTCAGTGGATCTCAGACGTTGAACCCGAGAGCACGCAGCTGCTCGCGTCCGTCGTCCGTGATCTTGTCGGGGCCCCACGGCGGCATCCAGACCCAGTTGATGCGCAGCTCGCTCACGAGGCCGTCCGTGGCGGACTTCGCCTGGTCCTCGATGACGTCGGTCAGCGGACAGGCCGCCGACGTCAGGGTCATGTCGAGCGTCGCGATGTTCGCGTCGTCGATGTGGATGCCGTAGATCAGGCCGAGGTTGACGACATCGATGCCCAGCTCGGGGTCGACGACGTCGTACAGCGCCTCACGGACCTCTTCCTCCGAGGCCGGCTTCATCTCAACGGTCTCGCTCATGCCGTCGTCTCCTTCTCGGCGTCGGCTCCGCCCAGTACCTGGGCCGTCGCGTCCTTCCAGGCCATCCAGCTCAGCAGGGCGCACTTCACCCGGGCCGGGTACTTGGACACCCCGGCGAACGCGACCGCGTCCTCCAGGATGTCCTCCATCGCGTCGTCGGGTTCGAGCTTCCCCTTGGACTGCATCAGCTCCAGGAAGGTCTCCTGGATCTTCCGCGCGTCGGAGAGGTCCTTGCCGACGAGGAGGTCGTTCAGCACGGACGCGCTCGCCTGGCTGATCGAACAGCCCTGGCCTTCGTACGAGACGTCCTCGATCGTGGTGCCGTCGTACTTCACGCGCAGCGTGATCTCGTCACCGCACGTCGGGTTGACGTGGTGCACCTCGGCGTCGCCATCCCGCAAGCCCCGCCCGTGCGGGTTCTTGTAGTGGTCCAGGATGACTTCCTGGTACATGGAGTCCAGTTTCACCGTCTAGCACGCCCCTCAGCCGAAGAAGTTCCGTACGTGCTCCAGGCCGTCGACCAGCGCGTCGATCTCGGCCGGCGTGGAGTACAGATAGAACGACGCTCGCGTGGTCGCAGGAATTCCGTAGCGCAGGCAGACCGGCCGCGCGCAGTGGTGGCCGACCCGGACCGCGATGCCCTGCTCGTCGAGGACCTGGCCCACGTCGTGCGGGTGGATGTCCCCGAGGGTGAAGCTGATCGCCGCGCCGCGCTCCTCGGCCGTGGTCGGGCCGATGATCCGCAGGTCGGGGACCTCCAGCAGCCGCTTGACCGCGTACTCGGTGAGCGCGTGCTCGTGGGCGAGGATCTTGTCCATGCCGATCGAGCCGAGGTAGTCGATCGCCGCGCCGAGGCCGACCGCCTGGGCGATCGGGGGCGTGCCCGCCTCGAACTTGTGGGGCGCCGGGGCGTAGGTCGAGGAGTGCATCGACACCGTCTCGATCATCTCGCCGCCGCCGAGGAACGGAGGCAGGTCCTCCAGCAGCTCCTGGCGGCCCCAGAGGACGCCGATGCCGGTCGGGGCGCACATCTTGTGGCCGGTGAAAGCCACGAAGTCGGCCTGGAGGGCCTGTACGTCCAGCGGCATGTGCGGCGCGGCCTGGGAGGCGTCGACGCACACCAGCGCACCGACCTCCTGGGCGCGGCGCACGATCGCCTCGACGGGGTTCTGGGTGCCGAGGATGTTGGAGACCAGCACGAAGGACACGATCTTCGTCTTCTCGGTGATGACCTCTTCGATGTTCGACAGGTCCAGACGCCCGTCGTCGGTGAGGCCGAACCACTTCAGCTTCGCGCCCGTGCGCTGCGCGAGCAGCTGCCACGGCACGATGTTGGAGTGGTGCTCCATCTCCGTGATGACGATCTCGGTGTCGGAGTCCACGCGGTAGGGCTCGTCGGCCCAGCCCAGCATGTTCGCCACGAGGTTGAGCGACTCCGAGGCGTTCTTGGTGAAGATCACCTCGTCGCGCGAGGGCGCGTTGATGAACTCCGCGACCTTGTCGCGCGCCCCTTCGTACAGCGCCGTGGCCTCCTCGGCGAGCACATGCACACCGCGGTGGACGTTGGCGTTGTAGCGCTCGTAGTACTCGCTCAGGGCGTCCAGCACCTGGCGCGGCTTCTGGCTGGTCGCCGCGTTGTCCAGGTACACGAGCTTCCGGCCTTCGTGGACCTGGCGGTCCAGGATGGGGAAGTCCTTGCGGATCGCCTCTGCGTCGAGGAGGCCCGGCAGCGATGTCACGCGGATGCGCCACCCTTCGTGTATGCCTCGTATCCCTCGTTCTCCAGCTTGTCGGCGAGCTCGGCGCCGCCGGACTCGACGATCCGGCCGCCGGAGAAGACGTGCACGTGGTCGGGCTTGATGTAGCGCAGGATGCGCGTGTAGTGCGTGATCAGCAGGGTGCCGACCTCGCCCGTCTCGCGGACGCGGTTCACACCCTCCGAGACGACGCGCAGGGCGTCGACGTCCAGACCGGAGTCGGTCTCGTCGAGGATCGCCATCTTCGGCTTGAGGAGCTCCAGCTGGAGGATCTCGTGACGCTTCTTCTCACCGCCGGAGAAGCCCTCGTTGACGTTGCGCTCGGCGAAGGACGGGTCCATGTTGAGGCGCTCCATGGCCTCCCTGACCTCCTTCACCCAGGTGCGCAGCTTGGGGGCCTCGCCGCGGATGGCGGTGGCGGAGGTGCGCAGGAAGTTCGACACGGAGACACCCGGAACCTCGACCGGGTACTGCATCGCGAGGAACAGACCGGCGCGGGCACGCTCGTCGACGGACATCTCCAGGACGTCCTCGCCGTCGAGGGTGACGGTGCCGCCGGTGATCGTGTACTTCGGGTGACCCGCGAGGGAGTAGGCGAGGGTCGACTTGCCGGAGCCGTTGGGGCCCATGATGGCGTGCGTCTCGCCCTGCTTCACGGTGAGGTCGACGCCCTTGAGGATCTCCTTCGTGGCGTTGTCGGCCTCGACGGTGACGTGCAGGTCTCGGATTTCAAGCGTTGCCATGGATGCCTCAGGACTCCTGGGTGAGGGAGACGAGCACGTCGTCCCCATCGATCTGTACGGGGTAAACGGGGACGGGGCGCGTCGCCGGGAGGGCGTCGGGCTTGCCGGATCGGAGGTCGAAGCGCGAGCCGTGCAGCCAGCACTCGATGTGGCAGTCGTCGACCTCGCCCTCCGACAGGGAGACGTTCGCGTGCGAGCAGATGTCGTGGATCGCGAACACCTCGCCCTCGGTCTGCACGATGGACAGGGGCGTGCCGTCGACTTCCACCCGCTTCGGGGTGTCCTCCTCCAGCTCGCCCAGGCCACAGGCGCGTACGAAGGTCATGCGACCGCCGCCTCCAGCTCCTCCTCGATCTTGGCGATCAGGCGCTCCTCGATGTCGGGGAGGCCGATCTGCTGGACCAGCTCGGCGAAGAAGCCGCGGACCACGAGGCGCCGGGCCTCGTGCTCCGGGATGCCGCGGGCCATGAGGTAGAAGAGCTGCTCGTCGTCGAAGCGGCCGGTCGCCGATGCGTGACCGGCGCCGACGATCTCGCCGGTCTCGATCTCGAGGTTCGGTACGGAGTCCACGCGCGCGCCGTCCGTGAGGACCAGGTTGCGGTTCATCTCGTACGTGTCCGTGCCCTCGGCCTTGGCCTCGATGAGCACGTCGCCGATCCACACGGCGTGCGCGTCGTCACCCTGGAGCGCGCCCTTGTAGACGACGTTGGACTTGCAGTGCGGGACGTTGTGGTCGACCAGGAGGCGGTGCTCCTGGTGCTGGCCCTGGTCGGTGAAGTACAGGCCGAACAGCTCGGCCTCGCCGCCGGGGCCGGCGTAACTCACGCGCGGGTGCAGCCGGACGACGTCGCCGCCGAAGGTGACGACGACCGACTTGAAGGAGGCGTCGCGGCCGATGAGGGCGTTGTGCTGGGCGACGTGGACGGCCTTCTCGTCCCAGTCCTGGACGGAGACGACGGTGAGCTTGGCGCCGTCGCCCAGGAGGTAGTCGACGTTGGCGGCGAGCACCGCGTCACCGGTGTGGTCGATGACCACGACGGCTTCGGCGAAGGCGCCCAGCTCGATCACCTGGTGGCCGAAGGCGGTGCCGCCCTCGCCGTGCACCGAGATGCGGATGGGCTCGGTGAGGACGGTCTCCTTGGGGACGGTCACGACCGAGGCCTTCTCGAACGCCGAGTAGGCCTGGGCGGCGACCCGGTCCACCGGGGTGCCGGCCTTGCCGAGCCGGGCGTCGTCGCGGCCCACGGCCTCGACCGTGACGCCCTCGGGGGCCTGGACGTCGACCTTCACGCCGGTGCCGTTGGCGACGGCGGTGCCGTCGTGCAGGCCGCGCAGGCGCTCCAGCGGGGTGAACCGCCACTCCTCCTCACGGCCGTGCGGGACGGGGAAGTCCGCCACGTCGAAGGAGGGGGGCGCGCTCATGCGCGTGGCGACGGTCGACTCCGCGGCGACCGCGATCGAGCCGGCGGTGGTGGAGCCCACCGGTGGGTGTCCCCCCGCTCGAGCGGAGCCGAGAGTGGGGGAGTTCTGGGCCTCAGCCATGGCTGTCGTAGTGCTCTCTTTCCTGAGTAGGACGTCTGCTGTCGAGGGGGCGGGTCAGCCGACCGCGCCCTCCATCTGCAGCTCGATCAGCCGGTTGAGCTCCAGCGCGTACTCCATCGGGAGCTCCTTGGCGATGGGCTCGACGAAGCCGCGCACGATCATCGCCATGGCCTCGTCCTCGCTCAGGCCGCGGCTCATCAGGTAGAAGAGCTGGTCCTCGGAGACCTTGGAGACGGTCGCCTCGTGGCCCATGGACACGTCGTCCTCGCGGACGTCCACGTAGGGGTAGGTGTCCGAGCGGGAGATGGTGTCGACGAGCAGCGCGTCGCAGAGCACGTTCGACTTGGAGCCCGGGGCGCCCTCACCGATCTCGATCAGACCGCGGTAGGAGGTGCGGCCACCGCCGCGCGCGACGGACTTCGAGACGATGTTGGAGGAGGTGTTCGGCGCCATGTGGACCATCTTGGCGCCGGCGTCCTGGTGCTGGCCCTCGCCCGCGAAGGCGATGGACAGCGTCTCGCCCTTGGCGTGCTCGCCCATCAGGTAGACGGCCGGGTACTTCATGGTCACCTTGGAGCCGATGTTGCCGTCGACCCACTCCATGGTCGCGCCCTCGTAGGCGACGGCGCGCTTGGTGACCAGGTTGTAGACGTTGTTCGACCAGTTCTGGATGGTCGTGTAGCGGCAGCGCGCGTTCTTCTTGACGATGATCTCGACGACCGCGGAGTGCAGCGAGTCCGACTTGTAGATCGGGGCGGTGCAGCCCTCGACGTAGTGCACGTAGGCACCCTCGTCGACGATGATCAGGGTCCGCTCGAACTGGCCCATGTTCTCCGTGTTGATGCGGAAGTAGGCCTGGAGCGGGATCTCCACGTGCACGCCCGGCGGCACGTAGATGAAGGAGCCGCCCGACCACACGGCGGAGTTCAGCGACGCGAACTTGTTGTCACCGACGGGGATGACGGTCCCGAAGTACTCCTTGAAGAGCTCCGGGTGCTCCTTCAGCGCGGTGTCGGTGTCCAGGAAGATGACGCCCTGCTCCTCCAGGTCCTCGCGGATCTGGTGGTAGACGACCTCGGACTCGTACTGCGCGGCGACACCGGCGACGAGGCGCTGCTTCTCCGCCTCGGGGATGCCGAGCTTGTCGTACGTGGCCTTGATGTCCTCCGGCAGGTCCTCCCAGGACTCCGCCTGCTTCTCCGTGGAGCGCACGAAGTACTTGATGTTGTCGAAGTCGATGCCGGAGAGGTCCGAGCCCCAGTTCGGCATGGGCTTCTTCTCGAAGAGGCGCAGGCCCTTGAGGCGGAGCTTGGTCATCCACTCCGGCTCGCTCTTCTTGGCGGAGATGTCCCGGACGACGTCCTCGTTGATGCCGCGCTTGGCAGAGGCGCCGGCCGTGTCGGAGTCGGCCCAGCCGTACTCGTACTTGCCCAGGCCCTCCAGCTCAGGGTGGGCAGTCTCCGTGGGGAGAGTCATGCGGGGTTCCTCCCGGCCGTGCTTGCAGATGCGTTGTGGGAAATCTTGGGGATGAACGTCGTGCAGACGCCGTCGCCGTGCGCGATGGTGGCGAGCCGCTGTACGTGCGTACCGAGCAGCTCGGCGAAGAATTCCGTCTCCGCCTCGCACAGCTGCGGGAACTGCTCGGCGACGTGGGCGACCGGGCAGTGGTGCTGGCAGAGCTGCTCACCCTGCTGCGGGTGGGGCGCGTTGCGCGCCGTAGCAGCGTACCCGTCGGCACTCAGGGCCTTGGCCAGTGCTTCGGTCCGCTTCTCGGGCGGGGCCGTCTCGACCGCCCGGCGGTAGGCGCCCGCCTGCGCGGCGATCCTGGCGCGGGCGAACGCGGCGATCGCCTCGTTGCCGCCCTCGCGGTCGGCGATCCAGCGCAGGGCGTCCGCCGCGAGCTTGTCGTAGGACTGGTCGAAGGCGTCCCGGCCGCAGTCCGTCAGGGCGAACACCTTGGCCGGGCGGCCGCGGGTCCGCGCGCCGTACACCCGCTGCTCGCGCGCCTCGACGACACCGTCGCCCGTGAGGGCGTCGAGGTGCCGGCGTACGGCCGCCTGGGTGAGGCCCAGCCGCTCGGCGAGCTCGGCGACGGTCGAGGGCCCGTGGTCCAGGATGGACCGCGCGACCCGGTTGCGGGTGGACCGCTCCCCGGTCGCCAGCTCCTCGTGGGGTGCCTCGCCGACGTTTTTCACAACGCCATTGTTGCGTAATTCCTCCGGACCGGGCAAGCCGCGTGTGCCGCACCCCACGGTGCCCTGCGTCACTTAGGCAAACCTAATCTGACCTGCGGAAACGATCTCCGATCGATCAAAACGGTGGCATGCGGCAGCCGCTTCGGGGACACTCCGAAACCATGCCGACACCCCCTCCGACCGGCCCTCTTGTCACCCGCGAGACGCTCCGGACCCAGCTCGCCGAGCTCGGTGTACGCCCCGGTGAGACCCTCCTCGTGCACTCCTCGCTCAGCGCCCTCGGCTGGGTGAACGGCGGTGCCGTCGCGGTGGTGCTGGGACTGCTCGACGCGCTCGGCCCGCAGGGCACGCTCGTGGTCCCCACCCAGACCGGCGACCTGTCCGACCCGGCCCTGTGGAGCAATCCGCCCGTGTCCCCGGAATGGTGGGCGGCCATCCGGGCCACCATGCCCGCCTACGACCCGCGGATCACGCCCGCCCGCGGGGTCGGTGTCGTCCCGGAGACCGTGCGGACCTGGCCCGGCGCCCTGCGCAGCGCGCATCCGCAGACCTCGTTCGCGGCGCTCGGCCCGCACGCGGCTCAGGTGCTCGACGGGCACGCGCCCGACTGCCGGCTCGGCGAGAAGAGCCCGCTGGCGAAACTGGAGGCGATGGGCGCCCGGGTGCTGCTGCTCGGTGCCGGCTACGCCTCCTGCACGAGTTTCCACCTCGCCGAGTACCGGATCCCGTCCCCGCGCGTCGCCGTGGGCCGGCCCGGTCCCGAGGGCTGGGAGACCGTCACGGAGGTGTCGATCAGCTCGGACCGTTTCGACGAGCTGGGCTACGACTTCGAGCGGGACCGTCCCGTCGTCCGGGGCAAGGTGGGGGCGGCCGAGGCGCGGCTGTTCCCGGTGGCGGACGCGGTGGCCTACGCCGAACGGTGGCTGGCGGTCCACCGGCCGCGTGAGGAGGAGTTCCTCCCCCCGCCCCCGCTCTCGGCTCCGCTCGAGCGGGGGGACCCCCAGGTCTGAGGCCCGACCCGCCTACCTAGACTCTGGACCCATGCGAAGTGAGCCCGTGGTCCAGGTCCAGGCCCTGGTGAAGCGGTACGGCCCGAAGACCGCGGTGGACGGGCTCGACCTGGTGGCCCGGGCGGGGGTGACCGCCGTCCTCGGCCCCAACGGGGCGGGCAAGACGACCACGGTCGAGACCTGCGAGGGGTACCGGAAGCCGGACTCCGGCACGGTGCGCGTCCTGGGCCTCGACCCGGTGAGACAGTCCGCCGGCCTGCGGCCCCGCATCGGCGTGATGCTCCAGTCCGGCGGCGTCTACTCCGGTTCCCGGGCCGACGAGATGCTCCGCCACGTCGCCAAGCTGCACGCGCACCCGCTGGACGTGGACGCGCTGATCGAGCGCCTCGGCCTCGGCTCCTGCGGCCGCACGACGTACCGGCGGCTGTCCGGCGGGCAGCAGCAGCGGCTCGCCCTGGCCATGGCCGTGGTCGGGCGCCCGGAGCTGGTCTTCCTCGACGAGCCGACCGCCGGGCTCGACCCGCAGGCCCGCCGCGCCACCTGGGACCTCGTCCGGGACCTGCGGGCCGACGGCGTCTCCGTGATCCTCACCACGCACTACATGGACGAGGCGGAACAGCTCGCCGACGACGTGGCGATCATCGACGCGGGCCGGGTCATCGCCCAGGGCTCCCCGGAGGAGCTGTGCCGGGGCGGCGCGGAGAACACGCTCCGCTTCTCGGGCCGGCCGGGCCTGGACGTGGGCTCGCTGCTGAAGGCCCTGCCCGCCGACTGCTCGGCCGCCGAGCTGACGCCGGGTTCGTACCGGGTCGTCGGCAAGGTCGACCCCCAGCTGCTCGCGACGGTCACCTCCTGGTGCGCCCAGCACGGCGTGATGCCGGAGAAGATCTCGGTCGAGCGCCACACCCTTGAGGACGTCTTCCTGGAGCTCACCGGCAAGGAGCTGCGCTCATGACCGCCACCGGCACCGGGACGTACACGCCGAAGCCCGGCGCGGCCCCGCTCTCCCGCATGATCGCGGCCCAGGCCCTGCTCGAAACGAAGATGCTGCTGCGCAACGGCGAGCAGCTGCTGCTGACCGTCGTCATCCCGACCCTGCTCCTGGTGCTCTTCAGCACCGTGGACATCGTCGACACCGGCGCCGGCGAGGCCGTCGACTTCCTCACCCCCGGCGTCCTCGCACTCGCGGTGATGTCGACGGCGTTCACCGGCCAGGCCATCGCCACCGGCTTCGAGCGCCGCTACGGCGTGCTGAAGCGGCTGGCCTCCTCACCCCTGCCGCGCTGGGGCCTGATGTCGGCCAAGACGCTGTCGGTCCTGGTCACCGAGGTGCTCCAGGTGATCCTGCTCACGGTGATCGCCTTCGCGCTCGGCTGGTCGCCGCAGGGCAATCCGGTCGCCGTCCTGCTGCTCCTGGTCCTCGGCACGGCGGCCTTCTCGGGCCTCGGGCTGCTGATGGCCGGGACGCTGAAGGCCGAGGCGACGCTGGCCGCGGCCAACCTGGTGTTCCTGCTGCTGCTCGTCGGCGGCGGGGTCGTCGTGCCGCTGGACAAGTTCCCCTCCGGCGCCCAGGACGTCCTCGGTCTGCTGCCGATCGCGGCCCTGTCCGACGGGCTGCGGGACGTGCTCCAGCACGGCGCCGGGATGCCCTGGGGCAATCTGGGGATCCTGGCCGTCTGGGCGGTCGCGGGGCTGGCCGCGGCCGGGAAGTTCTTCCGCTGGGAGTGAAGTTCTTCCGCTGGGAGTAGGGAGGCGCCCCCGTGAGGGACCCTCGTGAAAGCGTGCACAAGCGGCGGCTTACGATGGTTCGCGTGCCAAACGTGACCCGCGCCGACGCTCAGGCCGCCCTGCGCAACCCGCTCGCCTTCATCGCCGAACGCTGGACCCCGGAACCCCGGACGGTCCGGCGCGCGGCCCTCTCCGCGCTCCTGATGTCGGTGCTCATCGTCGTCACCGGGGGCGCCGTACGGCTGACGGGATCGGGCCTGGGCTGTCCGACCTGGCCCAAGTGCACCGACGACTCGCTCACCGCCACCAGCGAGATGGGCTTCCACGGCGCCATCGAGTTCGGCAACCGCATGCTGACGTACGTGCTGTGCGCCGCCGTGGGCTGGGCGATCATCGCCGCGCGCTCGCACAAGCCGTACCGGCGCGGGCTGGTCCGGCTGGGCTGGGCCCAGTTCTGGATCGTCATGAGCAACGCGATCCTCGGCGGCATCGTCGTGCTGGTCGGTCTCAACCCGTACACGGTCGCGGCCCACTTCGTGGCGACGTCCGCGCTCATCGCGGTGGCCACGGTCATGTGGCAGCGCACCCGTGAGGGCGACACCCCGCCCCGTCCGCTGGTCGGCAAGGCCGTGCAGCAGCTGGTCTGGTTCCTGACCGCGGCGGCCGTCCTGCTCATCCTGGTCGGCACGGTCGTCACCGGCGCGGGCCCGCACGCGGGCGACTCCAGTGAGGTCGAGCGGATGCCGGTCGACTGGGAGACGGTGAGCAAGCTGCACGCCGTGCTGGCGTGGATCGTGGTGACGCTGACGTTCGCCCTGTGGTTCGTCCTCAAGGCGGTCGACGCGCCGAAGAACCCGCTGCACCGCACCCGCGAGCTGTTCCTGATCCTGCTCACGCAGGGCGTCATCGGCTACGTCCAGTACTTCACGGACCTGCCCGAGGTCCTGGTGGGCCTGCACATGCTGGGCTCGGCCGTGATGTGGATCTGGGTGCTGCGGGTGGTGCTGTCGCTGCGCGAGCGGCCGGACGCCGCAGTGGACCTGCCCGGTCCCACCGCCGAGGCCACCCTGACCAAGGCCTAGGGGCCACCCCGTCCGAGGCCTAGGGCCACCCGTCCGAGGCCTAGGGGCCCTGGCCCAGCCCGTACACCCGGCGCGCGTTGGCCGACGCCAGCATGCCCGCCACCCGCTGCGCGTCGGTCAGTGACCAGGCGCCCTCGGCGACCCAGGTGCCGAGCACCCGGCCGAGGGCCTCGCGGAACAGGCGGGCGCCCACGACGTGCAGTTCGGGCAGGCCCTGCGCGCCCGTGGAGAAGAGGATCTTCCCGAAGGGCGCCATCTCCAGGATCTCGGCGAGAACGGCAGCGGCCCGGGCGCCCGTGCGGACCAGGGCGGCGCCGCAGTCGACGTGGACGTGCGGGAAGACACCGGCGAGATGGGCCGCGTTGCGGTGGTACGGGTAGCCGTGCAGCAGGACCAGGTCCGTGCCGAGCCCGGCCGTGGCCCGTACGAAGTCCGTCAGCAGCACCGGGTCCGTACGGTCGGTCCGCAGTCCCGGCGCGCCCAGCCCCGCGTGCAGCTGAAGGGGCAGGCCCGAGGCGACCGCGCTCCACAGCAGGTGCCGCAGCAGCACCGGGTCGCTCAGTTCACCGCCGACCCCGCGCCCGGCGAGCCAGCGGCCGGCCGCCCCGCGCACCTCTCCCGGCCCGGGCGGCTCCGGCGCGAGTGCGAGGCCGTGCCGTACGCCCGCGACCGAGGTGAAGGCGACGGCGTTCGCGGCGGCCGCGTGCACCGACTCGGCGAGGTTGGCGAGGAAGGACTCGACGGTTCCGGAGGTGTCCGCGACCTGCTCGGCGAGGAGTTCCAGGCGCACGATCTCGCGGGCCTCGGCAGCTCCGGCACAGGCCAGCTCGCCGGGTTCCGTCAGATCACCGGGCATACCGGTGTCGACCAGGTACGTGGTGATGCCGCTGCCGCGCAGCAGCCGGCGGCCGGACTCCAGGACGCCCAGTTCCCGGCGGCGGGCCAGGTAGCGGGCGGGCGGGCAGTGCGGTTCGAGGCCCAGCAGGGGCGGGCACCAGCGCCGCACGGCGAAGCCGGTCTGGGTGTCGAAGAGGGTGGTGCCCGGGGCGGGCGGGCCCTCGGTGCGGCTGAGGTGGGCCTCGAAGGTACCGAGGCCCAGCTCCGTGCGGAGCACTCCGTGGCAGTACTGGTCCACCAGTGACGGCGTTTCGATCATCCGGGCCTCCCGGTGTGGACCCTGTTGTTCTCAAGGGTCCTAACGGGTGAACCGGGTGTGAGGTCGCGGTCCCGGGGTGGGCGGCCAGTGCCGTACGGCGAGTGCGGACCGGATGTGGCTGGTCGCGCCCACGCGGCGGAGCCGCACATCGATACAGCCCCGCGCCCCTTTTGGGGTCAGTCGTTCTTGGGGCCGCCTACCTGGATTCCGGCCATACGGCTCCACTCGTAGCGGCCCGTCTTCACCTTCGCCGCGAATTCGCCGTCGAAGGACTCGTGGGCGGTGATGCCCGACTTCTCCACGGCCTTCTCGGCGATCTCGTAGGAGGGGGCGACCAGGTCGCCCCAGTTGCCGTCCTCCCCGACCAGGACGATGCGGGCGCCGCGCTCGCCGAGGTAGGCGACCTGGCCCTCGGCGCCGCCGTGGGCCCGGGAGAAGGAGGAGATCTGCTTGGCCAGCCGGGCCACCTTGCGCTCGGCCTTCGGGTCAACCTGCTGCGTGTCTGCCATGGCCAGGATGCTACTCACGGGTAGATCGTCTCGCGAGGGCAGGGCGGTGTGACGTACGTCAGCGCAGGAACGGGTCGACCGCGACCGCCACGAACAGCAGCGAGACGTAGGTGATCGACCAGTGGAACAGGCGCATCTCCTTCAGCTTCGCGCCCGTCACCTCCGCCTTCGCGCGGTTCTGGAGGCCGTGCGCCTCCCAGAGCCAGAAGCCGCCCGCCAGCAGCGCGACCGAGGTGTAGAACCAGCCGGTGTAGCCGAGCGGGGTCAGCAGCAGCGAGACGGCGACCATGACCCAGCTGTAGATCACGATCTGCTTGGCCACGACCTTGTTGGAGGCGACCACCGGCAGCATCGGCACGCCCACGCGCGCGTAGTCCTCCTTGACCTTCATGGACAGCGGCCAGTAGTGCGGCGGCGTCCAGAAGAACATGACCATGAAGAGGATGACCGGCGCCCAGGACATCGAGTTCGTGACCGAGGACCAGCCGATCAGCACCGGCAGGCAGCCGGCGATGCCGCCCCACACGATGTTCTGCGAGGTCCGGCGCTTGAGGATCATCGTGTAGACGACCACATAGAAGAGGAGCGCGCCGAGGGCGAGCCAGGCGCTCAGCCAGTTCACCGTGAGGCCGAACAGCAGCGTCGAGGCGACGGCCAGCGTGATGCCGAAGGCGAGGCACTCGCGCGGGCTGACCATGCCGGTGACCAGTGGCCGCTGCGAGGTGCGGTCCATCAGCGCGTCGATGTCGCGGTCGATGTACATGTTGAGGGCGTTGGCGCCGCCCGCGGACATGTAGCCGCCGAGGCACGTCAGCAGCACCAGCGTCAGATCGGGCACGCCCTGCTGCGCCAGGAACATCACCGGCACCGTGGTGATCAGCAGCAGCTCGATGATCCGCGGCTTGGTGAGAGCCACGAACGCCTTGACACGGGCCCCGAACGGCCGGTGGGCCGGGCTCTGGTCCGCCCCGATCATCCCCGCTGGACGGGATTCAACGGCCGTCACGCACACCCCTACAGAGACATCCCAGCAAGCCTCACCCCTGTGAAGTCCCGGTAAAGGCTCGCGCGTACCACGCCACTTTAGACGTTGCCCAGACTCGGACATTCGCGGGGGTCGGCTCGTGTTGGCAGAGGGCTTCCGAAGGGCGCGTCGAAGCTCGATTGAGCACCCGGATGAGCGGCTCCGTATTCACCTGTCGAATGCGGTACGGCCCAGTCAGGAGGCGGATCGGGATCGGTCCCGGCACTCTGGAGTGACTCGAAAAAACGCACGTCCCACGGGGGTAGGCTCGACTGCGGCCGGTGGGCGCCCCGATACACCGGCATCCGACATGTGGAGAGGAGCCCTGACCCAGGGTGAGCACCAAGCCGACCACCACAGACCTCGAGTGGACCGAGTTGGACCAGCGGTCCGTCGACACCGCGCGTGTCCTGGCCGCCGATGCCGTACAGAAGGTCGGTAACGGCCATCCGGGTACGGCGATGAGCCTGGCGCCTGCCGCCTACACCCTCTTCCAGAAGGTGATGCGGCACGACCCGGCGGACGCCGACTGGGTCGGGCGGGACCGCTTCGTGCTGTCCGCCGGCCACTCGTCCCTGACCCTCTACACCCAGCTGTACCTGGCCGGCTTCGGCCTGGAGCTGGACGACCTGAAGTCCTTCCGCACCTGGGGTTCGAAGACCCCCGGCCACCCGGAGTACGGGCACACGACCGGTGTGGAGACGACGACCGGGCCGCTCGGCCAGGGTGTCGCCAACGCGGTGGGCATGGCGATGGCCGCCCGCTACGAGCGCGGTCTGTTCGACCCGGAGGCCGCCGAGGGCGAGTCGCCGTTCGACCACTTCATCTACTGCATCGCCGGTGACGGCTGCCTCCAGGAGGGCATCTCGGCCGAGGCCTCGTCGATGGCGGGCCACCAGAAGCTCGGCAACCTGATCCTGCTGTGGGACGACAACCACATCTCGATCGAGGGCGACACCGAGACGGCCGTCTCCGAGGACACGGCCAAGCGCTACGAGGCCTACGGCTGGCACGTGCAGCGCGTGGAGCCGCAGGAGAACGGCGACCTGGACCCGGCCGCGATCTTCGAGGCGGTCCAGAAGGCCAAGGCCGTCACGGACCGGCCGTCGTTCATCGCGATGCGCTCGATCATCGCCTGGCCGGCCCCGAACGCGCAGAACACCGAGGCCGCGCACGGCTCGGCGCTCGGCGACGACGAGGTCGCGGCCACCAAGCGGGTGCTGGGCTTCGACCCGGAGCAGTCCTTCGAGGTCTCCGACGAGGTCATCACGCACACCCGCAAGGCGCTGGAGCGGGGCCAGGCGGCCCGCGCGGTGTGGGAGAAGGCCTACCAGCAGTGGCGGGACAACAACCCCGAGCGCGCGGCCGAGTACGACCGTGTCGCCAAGGGTGAGCTGCCCAAGGGCTGGGAGGAGAAGATCCCGGTCTTCGAGGTCGGCAAGGGCGTGGCCACGCGTGCCGCCTCCGGCAAGATCCTCCAGGCGCTCGGCGGGGTAATCCCGGAGCTGTGGGGCGGCTCGGCGGACCTGGCCGGTTCCAACAACACGACGATCGACAAGACCAGCTCCTTCCTCCCGGCGGACAACCCGCTGCCGGAGGCGGACCCGTACGGCCGCACGATCCACTTCGGGATCCGCGAGCACGCGATGGCCGCCGAGATGAACGGCATCGCGCTGCACGGCAACACCCGCATCTACGGCGGCACGTTCCTGGTCTTCTCCGACTACATGCGCAACGCGGTGCGGCTGTCGGCGCTGATGCACCTGCCGGTGACGTACGTGTGGACGCACGACTCCATCGGCCTGGGTGAGGACGGCCCGACCCACCAGCCCGTCGAGCACCTGGCGTCGCTGCGCGCGATCCCGGGCCTGAACGTGGTGCGCCCGGCCGACGCCAACGAGACCGCCATCGCCTGGCGCGAGATCCTCAAGCGCTGGACGAAGGAGTTCGGCAAGGGTCAGCCGCACGGTCTGGCGCTGACGCGTCAGGGCGTGCCGACGTACGAGCCCAACGAGGATGCCGCCAAGGGCGGTTACGTCCTGTTCGAGGCCGAGGGCGGTGACGCCGAGGTGATCCTGATCGCCACCGGCTCGGAGGTGCACGTCGCCGTCGAGGCGCGCGAGCAGCTCCAGGGCGCCGGCGTGCGCACGCGCGTCGTGTCCATGCCGTCGGTGGAGTGGTTCGAGCAGCAGGACCAGGGGTACCGGGACAGCGTCCTGCCGCCGTCCGTCCGGGCCCGTGTCGCGGTGGAGGCCGGTATCGGTCTCACGTGGCACAAGTACGTGGGGGACGCCGGCCGCATCGTTTCCCTGGAGCACTTCGGTGCTTCGGCCGACGGCAAGGTCCTTTTCCGCGAGTTCGGCTTCACTCCCGAGAACGTGGCCGCCGCCGCGCGGGAATCGATCGCCGCAGCTCAGCGCTGACGCTTATACACGACACGTAGGAGATGGAATTTCCATGACAGACGCACTCAAGCGCCTCTCCGAGGAAGGCGTGGCGATCTGGCTGGACGACCTGTCGCGCAAGCGGATCACGTCCGGCAACCTCGCCGAGCTGATCGACCAGCAGCACGTCGTGGGCGTCACCACCAACCCGTCGATCTTCCAGAAGGCGATCTCGCAGGGCGACGGCTACGACACGCAGCTGACCGACCTCGCCGCCCGCGAGGTCACCGTCGAAGAGGCCATCCGCATGATCACGACGGCGGACGTCCGTGACGCCGCCGACATCCTGCGCCCGGTCTTCGACGCCACCGGCGGCAAGGACGGCCGGGTCTCGATCGAGGTCGACCCGCGCCTGGCGCACAACACGCGGGCGACGGTCGCCGAGGCCAAGCAGCTCGCCTGGCTGGTGGACCGGCCCAACACGCTCATCAAGATCCCGGCGACCGAGGCGGGCATCCCGGCCATCGCCGAGACCATCGGCCTGGGCATCAGCGTCAACGTCACGCTGATCTTCTCCCTGGAGCGCTACCGCCTGGTCATGGACGCGTTCCTGGAGGGCCTGGAGAAGGCCAAGGAGCGCGGCCTGGACCTGTCGCAGATCCACTCCGTGGCCTCGTTCTTCGTGTCCCGCGTGGACACCGAGATCGACAAGCGGATCGACGCGCTGGGCACTGACGAGGCCAAGGCCGCGCGCGGCAAGGCCGGCGTCGCCAACGCCCGGCTGGCCTACCAGGCGTACGAGGAGGTCTTCTCCTCGGACCGCTGGAGCGCCCTGGAGAAGGCGGGCGCCAACAAGCAGCGTCCGCTGTGGGCGTCCACCGGCGTGAAGGACAAGGCCTACAAGCCCACCCTGTACGTCGACGAGCTGGTCGCGCCCAACACGGTGAACACCATGCCGGAGGCGACCCTGTTCGCCACCGAGGAGCAGGGCGAGATCCGCGGCAACGCCGTCGCCGGCACGTACGAGCAGGCCCGCGCCGACCTCGACGCGGTCGAGAAGCTCGGGATCAAGTACGACGACGTGGTCCGGCTGCTGGAGGAGGAGGGCGTCGAGAAGTTCGAGGCGTCCTGGACCGACCTGCTGAAGTCGACCGAGGCCGAGCTCAAGCGCCTCGCCCCCTCGGAGGGCTGAACAGGTGTCGAGCAGCAACCCGCTGCGTGACCCCGCGGACCGACGGCTCCCGCGTATCGCGGGGCCGTCGGGCCTGGTCATCTTCGGCGTCACGGGCGACCTGTCCCGCAAGAAGCTGATGCCCGCCGTGTACGACCTTGCCAACCGGGGTCTGCTGCCGCCGGGCTTCTCGCTGGTGGGCTTCGCCCGCCGCGAGTGGGCGCATGAGGACTTCGCTCAGGAAGTGCACGACGCGGTCAAGGAGCACGCCCGTACGCCCTTCCGCGAGGAGGTCTGGCAGCAGCTCATCCAGGGCATGCGCTTCGTGCAGGGCACGTTCGACGACGACGACGCCTTCGAGCGGCTGCGCTCCACGATCGAGGAGCTGGACAAGGCACAGGGCACGGGCGGCAACTTCGCCTTCTACCTGTCCGTGCCGCCGTCTGCCTTCCCGGTGGTCATCCAGCAGCTGAAGAAGCACCAGCTGGCCGACCAGACGGGCGGTTCCTGGCGGCGCGCGGTCATCGAGAAGCCGTTCGGCCACAACCTGGAGTCGGCCGAGGAGCTCAACAAGGTCGTCCACGAGGTCTTCGCCCCGGACCAGGTCTTCCGCATCGACCACTACCTGGGCAAGGAGACCGTCCAGAACATCCTGGCCCTGCGCTTCGCCAACACGATGTTCGAACCGATCTGGAACCGGTCCCTCGTGGACCACGTGCAGATCACCATGGCCGAGGACATCGGCATCGGCGGCCGTGCCGGGTACTACGACGGCATCGGCGCCGCCCGTGACGTCATCCAGAACCACCTGCTCCAGCTCATGGCCCTGACCGCCATGGAGGAGCCGGCCTCCTTCGACGCGGACGCGCTGGCCGCCGAGAAGACCAAGGTCCTCGGCGCCGTGAAGCTGCCGAAGGACATGGGCCGGGACACCGTGCGCGGTCAGTACTCCGCGGGCTGGCAGGGCGGCGCCAAGGTGATCGGCTATCTCGACGAGGACGGCATCGACGCCTCGTCGAAGACCGACACCTACGCCGCGATCAAGCTGGAGATCGACAACCGCCGCTGGGCGGGCGTCCCCTTCTACCTGCGCACCGGCAAGCGGCTGGGCCGCCGGGTGACGGAGATCGCGGTCGTCTTCCAGCGGGCCCCGCACTCCCCCTTCGACTCGACGGCCACCGAGGAGCTCGGCTCCAACGCGATCGTCATCCGCGTCCAGCCCGACGAGGGCGTCACGGTCCGCTTCGGTTCCAAGGTGCCGGGTACGTCGATGGAGATCCGGGACGTGTCGATGGACTTCGCGTACGGCGAGTCCTTCACGGAGTCGAGCCCGGAGGCGTACGAGCGTCTGATCCTGGACGTTCTGCTCGGTGACTCGAACCTCTTCCCGCGTACGGAGGAGGTCGAGCTGTCCTGGAAGATCCTCGACCCGATCGAGGAGTACTGGGACAAGAACGGCAAGCCCGCCCAGTACCAGGCCGGTACCTGGGGGCCCGTCGAGGCGGACGAAATGCTCGAGCGACACGGACGGAGCTGGCGCCGGCCATGAAGATAGACCTCACGGACACCACCGCCAGCAAGGTCAACAAGGCGTTGGTGCAGGGGCGCAGGGCGATCGGCACCCCGGCCGTCGGCATGGTGCTCACGCTGGTCATCGTGACGGACGAGGAGAACGCCTACGACGCGTTGAAGGCCGCGAGCGACGCCGCGCACGAGCATCCCTCGCGCACGCTCGTGGTCATCCGGCGCGTCTCCCGCTCGCCCCGCGACCGTACGCAGTCCCGCCTGGACGCGGAGGTGCGGGTCGGCGCCGACGCCGGCTCCGGTGAGACGGTGGTGCTCCGGCTGCACGGCGAGGTCGCGGACCACGCCCAGTCGGTGGTGCTGCCGCTGCTGCTGCCGGACGCCCCGGTGGTGGTGTGGTGGCCGGTGAACGCGCCGCTCGACCCGGCGAAGGACCCCCTGGGTGCCCTCGCGCAGCGCCGCGTCACCGACACCTACGCCTCCGAGCAGCCGGTACGGGACCTGGCCACCCGGTCCGGGACCTACACCCCCGGCGACACGGACCTGTCCTGGACGCGCATCACGCCTTGGCGTTCCATGCTGGCGGCGGCGCTCGACCAGGTGGCCTGCGAGGTCCGGGCCGTCGAGGTGGAGGGCGAGGAGTTCAACCCGAGCTGTGAGCTGCTGGCGATGTGGCTCGCGGACCGGCTGGACGTCCCCGTGAAGCGCTCGCTGTCCGGCGGCCCCGGTCTGACGGCCGTCCGCATGGACACCAACTGCGGGCCGATCAAGCTGGACCGGGCCGACGGCTCGCTGGCGACGCTCTCCATCGAGGGCCAGCCGGACCGTGCCGTGGCGCTCAAGCGCCGGGAGACCGCCGAGCTGATGGCGGAGGAACTGCGGCGCTTGGACCCGGACGACACGTACGCGTCGGCGCTGCGGTACGGGGTGGACCGGCTGAAGTCCCCGTCGTCGGCGCCGGCGGTGCAGTCGGTGCCCAAAAGTGAAGGGCGGGCAGGACTCGCCCTCCCCGCTCCCGTTGAAAGGGCTGCGAAAGCACCCGCTGCGGAAGCGACGGCGCAGGCACCGGTGAGGCGGGAACCGCCCGAGCTGGAGCCGGTACGGAAGGCGACGACGAAGTGAGTACGGCACCGCAGCTGGTCGTGCACCGCGACAAGGAACTGATGGCGCAGGCCGCGGCGGCCCGGCTGATCACCAAGATCGTGGACGCGCAGGCCTCCCGGGGCTCGGCGTCCGTGGTCCTGACGGGCGGCCGCAACGGCAACGGCCTGCTGGCCGCCCTGGCCGCGGCGCCCGCCCGGGACGCGATCGACTGGAGCCGGCTCGACCTCTGGTGGGGCGACGAGCGGTTCCTGCCCGAGGGTGACCCGGAGCGCAACGTCACCCAGGCGCGGGAGGCTCTCCTCGACTCGGTGCCGGTCGATCCGAAGCGGGTGCACGCGATGCCCGCGTCGGACGGGCCGCACGGCACCGACGTGGACGCGGCGGCCGCCGCGTACGCGGAGGAACTGGCGCAGGCGGCGGGTCCGGAGAACCACGGCCCCGTGCCCACGTTCGACGTGCTGATGCTGGGCGTCGGGCCGGACACGCATGTGGCGTCGCTCTTCCCCGAGTTGCCCGCGGTCCGGGAGACCGAGCGCACGGTGGTAGGCGTCCACGGCGCGCCCAAGCCGCCGCCGACCCGGGTGACGCTGACGCTGCCGGCGATCCGGGCGGCCCGTGAGGTGTGGCTTCTCGCGGCCGGGGAGGACAAGGCGCAGGCGGCGGCGATCGCGTTGTCGGGCGCGGGCGAGATCCAGGCCCCTGCGGCCGGGGCGTACGGCCGCAGCCGGACGCTGTGGCTGCTGGACGGGCCGGCGGCTTCCCAACTGCCCCGTTCCTTGTACCCGCCGGCTTCGGCCTAGGCATGCCAGGGGGCTCCGCCCCCTGGGCCCCCGTGCCTTCGCCCGCCCGCCACCCGAAGCAGCCAGCCAAGAGGCTGGACTCGCGAGTTGCCCCCCAACAAGGGCAGTTTCGGGTGGTGGGTGGGCATAGGTCCAGGGCCCAGGGGGCGGAGCCCCCTGGTACAGCGGCTACTTCACCGAACCTGCCATCACGCCCTGCACGAAGTGCCGCTGGAACGCGAAGAACACGACGACGGGGACGATCAGGGACACGAACGCCCCGGGTGCCAGGACATCGATGTTGCTGCCGAACTGGCGTATCTGGGACTGGAGTTCGACGGTCAGCGGCTGCGACGCGCTGTCCGCGAACAGCAGCGCCACCAGCATGTCGTTCCACACCCACAGGAACTGGAAGATGGCGAGCGAGGCGATCGCGGGCCGCCCCACGGGCAGGACGAGCCGCGTGAAGATGCGCCACTCGCTGCCCCCGTCCATGCGGGCCGCCTCCAGCATCTCCTTCGGCATCTCGGCGAAGTAGTTCCGCAGCAGGAACACCGCGAAGGGCAGGCCGTAGGCCACGTGGAAGAGGACCACACCGGGGATCGTGCCGAACAGGCCCAGCTGCCCGAAGAGTTTGGCGACCGGTAGCAGACCGATCTGCACCGGCACCACCAGCAGCGCGACCACCACCAGGAAGATCGCCTCCCGCCCGGGGAAGTCCAGCCACGCGAAGGCGTACCCGGCGAGTGCCGCGACGACCACGACCAGCACGGTCGTCGGCACCGAGATCAGCACCGTGTTCCAGAACGCCTGCGTGATGCCGGCGTTCCCCAGCAGCGAGGAGTAGTTGTCGAAGGACAGCTGCCCGGGGCTGGTGAACACCGTCCACCAGCCGCCCTTCGCCGTGTCCTCGGCGGACCGCAGCGAGGACAGGAACAGCCCGGCCAGCGGCGTCATCCACACCAGACCGACCACCACGAGGAAGGCCTGGACGACTCCGTTGCCCAGCCCGCGCCGCACCGCGTTCATCGTTGACTCCTTCGGAAACGGCGGACGTTGAACACCATGGCCGGGACGACAAGCAGCAGGAGCAGCACGCCCAGCGCACTGCCGAGCCCCTGGTTGTTTCCGCCGCCGAACGACACCAGCCACATCTGCGTCGCGAGCACGGTCGCGTCCTCCTGCACGGGCCCGGGCGCGATGATGTAGACGAGGTCGAACACCTTCATCACGTTGATGACGAGGGTGATGAAGACGACCGACAGGACGGGTGCCAGCAGGGGCACCGTGATCCGGCGGAAGATCTGCCACTCGTTCGCGCCGTCCATCCGCGCCGCCTCCAGGGCGTCCCTCGGCAGCGTCGACAGGCCCGCCCCGATCAGCACCATGGCGAAGCCGGTCCAGATCCACAGGTAGGCGCCGATGATCGCCGGGGTGACCAGCGCCGGACCGAGCCAGGAGACACCCTCGTAGGGCGGGGCGAAGTTCGACGAGGGCAGTCTCACGTCGTAGGAGCCCGCTTCGAGTCCCTCGAAGCGGAAGGAGCCGTCGGCTGCGGTGGTCGCCGAGGCGACCTGCTTGCCGTCGCGGACCGCCTCGACCTTCATCTGCGGCAGCCCGCTCTCCCGGCGGTCGACCTTGCCCTGCTCGCCTCCCCCGCCGGGCGTGAAGTCCAGGTAGACGACTCCGCGCAGTTCGTCGGCGGCGGCCTCGCGTCCCGCCGCCGCGTACGCCGGCTCGGCCCCGCCCGGCAGGTCGCCGGGCTGCACGCCGACCAGGCCCAGCGCCACCGCGTCCCCGGGCGACACGCTCGCGCTCGTACGGTAGGAACCGTCCTTGTCCTTCGTCAGCCCCTGGCCGTCGCGCGCCCGGGCCGTCGGGTAGGAGGACTCCCCCTTGAAGGCGTCGTGGACGGAGACGACCGCCGCGTTGAGCACGCCCTTGTCGGGGTCCTCGTCGTAGGCGAGGCGGAAGATGATGCCGGCGGCGAGGAAGGAGACCGCCATCGGCATGAAGAGGAGCAGCTTGAAGGCGGTGGCCCAGCGGACCTTCTCCACCAGCACGGCGAGGATCAGGCCCAGGCCGGTGAGCAGGGCCGGGGCGATCACGACCCAGATGGCCGTGTTGCGGACGGCCTTGAGGGTCGCCGGGTCACGGAACATCTCGGCGTAGTTGTCGCCGCCGACGAAGCTCGTCCCGGAGGCGTCGAAGAAGCTGCGGCCGATGCTGAACAGCACGGGGTAGACGACGAGAGCGCCGAGCAGCAGCAGCGCGGGCAGCACGAACAGCAGGGCGATGATCTTCCCGCGCCGGCGCAGCCGCCGGGTGCGGTCGGCGACCGGGCCGGGCGGTGGGGAGCTCGTCTCTTGCACGAGGGTCGCTGTCATGGCGTATCAGTCCTGGTACGCCTTGGCCGCCGCGGCCTCCAGCTTCGCCGCGGTGCCCTTGGGGTCCGACGGGTCGCGCAGGAAGTCCTGGAGCAGCTTCCACTCGCCGGCGCCCTTCGTACCGCCGAACGCGGCCGGGGCCTGGTCGGACATGTCGAAGCGGACCGAGTCCCCGGCCTGGACGAGGGACTTGGCGGTGGCGCGGGTGACGTCGTCGCCGTAGGAGGCGAGGTCGAGCTTCTTGTTCGGGGAGAGGAAGCCGCCGGCCTCGGCCCAGACGGCGGAGGCCTCGGGGGTCGCGAGGTACTCGAGGAGGGCCTGGGCTGCCTTCTGGTTCTTGCCGTCCTTGAGGACGACGGCGGCGTCTCCGCCGCTGACGACCGGTGCTTCGCCGCCGCCGACCGCCGGGAACGGGAAGAAGTTCGCGTCCTCGCCGACCTTCTTGCCGAACTGGTCCTTGGCGACACCGGCGACGAAGTCGCCCTCGTAGACCATGCCGGCCTCGGGCTCCGGCCCGAAGACCTTCTCGACCGAGCCGGGGAAGTCGGTGTTCAGGGCGCCCTTCTGGCCGCCGGCGATGAGTTGCTTGTCCTTGAAGAGCTTGCCGAGGGTGGTGAGGGCGTCGACGACGGACGCGTCGGTCCACTTCAGCTCGTGGGCGGCGAGGGCGTCGTACTTCTCGGGTCCGGCCTGGGAGAGGTAGACGTTCTCGAACCAGTCGGTGAGGGTCCAGCCGTCCTGTCCGGCGACGGAGAACGCGGCGAGGCCGGAGTCGGACACGGTCTGCCCGGCCTTGAGCATCTCGTCGTAGCTCTTGGGGGGCTTCACGCCGGCCTGTTCCAGGGCGTCGGGGCTGTACCAGACGGTCGACTTGTGGGCGGCCTTGAAGTACAGGCCGTAGAGAGTGCCGTCGACGCTGCCGTACTTCCTCCAGACGGGGGCGTAGCCCGCGTCGACGGCCTGCTCGGTCTTCTGGGAGAGCGGCTTGAGCCAGCCCTTCTGCGCGAACTGCTTGAGCACGCCGACCTGCGGGACCATCACGACGTCGGGGGCGTTGCCGCCCTCGATCTTGCTGCCGACGACGGTGGAGACGTTGTCGCCGGTGGACGTGAACTGCGTCTTGGCGCCGGTCTTCTCGGTAAAGGCGTCCAGCACCTTCTGGAAGTTCTTCTGCTCGGTGCCGGACCAGACACCGGCCACGGTGACCGTCTGGCCCCCGAGCGCCTTGTCGCCGCCGCCGGCCGAGACGGGGCCGCCGCCGCAGGCGGTCGCGCCGAGCGCCAGGACGAGAGCGGTGCAGCCGGTGAGCAGGGTGGTACGTCGTCGCATCATCGTTGATGTCCCTTCGGGGAGTTGACTTGCGAAGCGTTCGCTTGCGGGGCGGTCAGGAACGGATCCACCAGGCGGCCGTCGAGCCGGAGAGCACTCCGGACGGGCAGGGGCCGCTGGCGAGCAGGGGGGTGCCGGGGACCGGCGCGGGGGTGGGGGCCGTGCCGAAGTTGACGGCGCACACCAGGTCGCCGCGTTCGAAGGCCAGGACACCGGGCGGGGCGTCCAGCCAGCGCAGCGTGCCCTCGCCCAACTGCGGCAGTGCGGCACGCAGTTGGAGGCCGTCGCGGTACAGGTGCCAGAAGGAGCGGGTGTCGGCGAGGGCGCGGTCGGTGGCGTACTCGGCGAAGTACTCCGGCTGTGGCAGCCACGGCTTGGCGCTCTCGACACCCGATGTGAAGCCGAACGGCGAGGCCTGGCCCGACCAGGGCAGCGGGACCCGGCAGCCGTCGCGGATGCGGGCCCTGCTGCCGGTGCGGCGGAAGATCGGGTCGGTGAGTACGTCGTCGGGCAGGTCCACGACCTCCGGCAGGCCGAGCTCCTCGCCCTGGTAGATGTACGCGGCGCCGGGCAGGGCCAGCATGAGGAGCGCGGCGGCGCGGGCGCGGGCGGCGCCGAGGCCGCTGCCCTCGGTGGCGGGTTCGCCGTAGCGGGTGACGGTGCGGACCTGGTCGTGGTTGTTGAGGACCCAGGTGACCGTCGAGCCGGTGCCGGCGATGTCGTCCATGGCCTCGGAGATGACCTTCTGGAAGGCGTCGGCGTCCCAGGAGGCGCTGAGCAGGTCGAAGAAGAAGGCCTGGTGCAGCTCGTCGGGGCGGACGTACTGCGCGTGCTCACGGGCGGTGGGGACGGACACCTCACCGACGAGGAGGCGCTCGCAGCCGTCGCGCTCGGTGTACTCCTCGCATATGGAGCGCCAGCGCCGCCAGACGTCGTGCACCTCGGGCTGGTTCCAGGCGAGGGGGTTGACCGAGTCGCGGGTACGGGCGTCGGCCTCCGGGTCGTCGGAGTCGGGCAGCTCGGGGTGCTTGTAGAGGCCGGCGGCGACGTCGATGCGGAAGCCGTCGACCCCCCGGTCGAGCCAGAAACGCAGCACGCGGTCGAACTCGGCGGCGACCTCGGGGTCGCGCCAGTTCCAGTCGGGCTGCTCGGGCGTGAACATGTGCAGGTACCACTGGCCGGGCGTCCCGTCCGGCTCGGTCACCCGGCTCCAGGCGGGGCCGCCGAACATGGCGTGCCAGTTGTTGGGCGGCTCGGACCCGTCGGGGCCACGGCCGTCGGCGAAGTGGAAGCGGGCCCGGGCCTCGCTGCCGGGAGCCGCTGCGAGCGCCTCGCGGAACCAGGGGTGCTCGCTGGAGCAGTGGTTCGGGACGATGTCGAGCAGCACCTTGACGCCCAGCCGCCGGGCGGCCCCCACGAGCTGGTCGAACTCGCCGAGGTCGCCGAAGAGCGGGTCGACGTCGCAGTAGTCGGCCACGTCATAGCCGTGGTCGTGCTGCGGCGAGGGATAGAAGGGGCTCAGCCAGATCCCGTCGACGCCGAGCTTCTTGAGGTACGGCAGTCCGGCCCGGACGCCGGCGAGATCGCCGATGCCGTCGCCGGTGCTGTCGAGGAAGCTGCGGACGTAGACCTGATAGATCACTGCGTCACGCCACCAGTGGTGCCTGTTCAACCCATCGACCTGTCTCTGAGAAGGGCAGCGGTTATGCATGCATGTTAAGTAGGCGTGTCGAGAGGGTGTCAATGAAAAGGCAGGACCAACTGATTACTTGGAATGCCTGAAACGGGATGTATCGGGCACTATGCAGCAAGATGAGACCCCCGCGTTACCTAACAAGTAACTAGAGAGATCGCCCGACTAGGGCTAGGGGTGCGAGACGGCCGCGAGCTCTCGGGCGAGCCGCCGCACCGCCGCCGCGGGCGCCTGGTGCCCGGCCATCGCGTCGTGCACGACCGCCTGCACGACGAGGCTGACCTGGTCGTAGCGCGGGCTCTTGGGGCGCGGTTCGGCCGCGAGCACACTCGTCCGCAGGGTCGGCAGGTAGGGGAACCTGCGGATGAGAGCGGGGTCCTGGTAGAGATCGGCCCGCACGGGCGGCAGCGCGCCACGGGTGAGGACCTGGCGCTGGACGGGCTCACTGGTGAGGTACGCGATCAGACGGGCCGCCGAGTCGGGGTGCCGCGCGTGGGCGCTGACGGCCAGGTTGGAGCCGCCGAGGACACTGGTTCCCGGCCCGTCGGGTCCGGGCAGGGGGACGGCGCCGATCTTCCCGGCGACCTTGGAACCGGGCGCCGAGGCACCGACGTAGGCGTACGGCCAGTTCCGAAGGAAGAGCAGCCGGCCGTCCTGGAAGGCCTGCTTGGACTCCTCCTCCTTGTACGTCAGCGCCTCTCCGGGGATCCACCCCTCCCGCACCCCGCGCGCCAGGAACCCGATGCCCTCACGGGCCGCGGCCGAGTCGACGGTGACGCGCTCGCCCTCATCTCCGAGGATCGAGCCGCCCGCCGAGTAGACGGCCTCGGCCGCGTTGACGGTGAGGCCCTCGTAGGGCAGGAACTGACCGGCGTAGCCGTCGAGGCCGTGCTTCGGGGCGATGGTCTTCGCGTACCGCTCCAGCTCCGCCCAGGTGCGCGGTGGCGCGACGCCCTCCTCGGCGAGGACGTCCTTGCGGTACAGGAGCAGGCCGGCGTTGGTGACGTACGGGACAGCGTAGAGCTGTCCGTCGTAGGTCGCCGTGTCCACGACCGGCTGGAGGAAGGTCTTCAGCGGGAAGCGGTCCCGGGGCAGCGGTCTGATCCAGCCCGCCGCGGCGAACTCCGGGGTCCAGTTGACGTCGATGTTGAGCACGTCGAACCGGCTGCGGTCGCCGTCGCGCAGGTCGGTGACCATCTGGGCCTGGGTCTCGTCGGCCGAGTCCGGCAGCTCGACGAGGGTCACCTTCTCGCCGGGGTGGGTACGATTCCAGCCCTCCAGCAGGGGGCCGAGGTAGCCGGTGAGGTCCCCGGCGGTGGCCAGGGTGAGGGGGCCACGACCGCCCTCGGGGGGCTCGCCCGCCTGCGCTCCGGCGGCAACGTAGCCTGTCAGGACCACGACGAGAACGAGAAGGCCCCTACCCGCGGCATGGATCCACCGCATAGGTTCCTCCCTGTACACCGGCGCTGGGCACCCTTGCCCGGAATCAGAGGCCATGTATACCTGTTAGGTATGGGCGATACTAGGGCCTGGAGCACATTGGACCGGACAGGAGGACTGCACGCGTGCGCCTGCCCCTCCTGGCCCTCCTCGCCCGCGGGCCCGCCCACGGCTACGAGCTCAAGCAGGACCTTGAGCAACTGCTGGGCTCCGCGTACCCTCAGCCGAACGTCGGCCAGATCTATGTGACCCTCGGCCGCCTCGAGAAGTCGGGACTGATCGAGGGCGAGGACGTGGCGCAGTCCAGCCGGCCCAACAAAAAGGTCTACCACCTCACCGACGCCGGGCGGGAGGCGCTGCGCGCCTGGTTCGAGGAGCCCGAGGACGAGCCGCGGGTACGGGACGAGTTCTTCATGAAACTGGCGCTCGCTCCGCAGACCGGCCTCGCCGAGCAGCTCACCCTGATCAACCAGCAGCGCCGCCAGTACCTGAACACCATGCGGCAGCTGTCGAAGCTGGCCGCCGCCGAAGACCGCGACAACCGCATCGCCCATCTGCTGATCGAGGGCGCGATGCTGCACCTGCAGGCCGACCTCGACTGGCTGGAACGGTGCCAGGAAGAGCTGGAGGAGCTGGAGTGAGCGACGACCGTCCCGCTCCTGTGCTGCGTGCCGAGGGGCTGGTGAAGACCCACCACGGCGAGGGCGCGCCCGCCCATGCCGTGCGCGGGGTCGACCTGTGCGTTCGCCCCGGCGAGTTCGTGGCCGTCACCGGCCCGTCCGGCGCCGGCAAGTCGACGCTGCTGCATCTGCTCGGCGGCCTCCAGCGGCCGGACGCGGGCAGTATCTGGCTCGACGGCGAGTCCACCGACACCTATGGCGAGGCCCGCTGGGCGGTGGAGCGCCGCAAGCGGATCGGGATCGTCTTCCAGTTCTTCAACCTAGTCTCGAACCTGTCCGTCGCCGACAACGTGGAACTGCCCGCCCTGCTCGCGGGCACCTCGCCGAAGCAGGCGCGCGCCGAGCGTGAGGCGCTGCTGGCCGAGCTGGGCCTGACGGGCAAGGAGCGCAGCATGCCGGGCGAGCTGTCCGGCGGTGAGCAGCAGCGCGTCGCCCTGGCCCGGGCCCTGGTCAACCATCCGCCGCTGCTGCTGGCCGACGAACCGGCGGGCAGCCTCGACAGCAAGGGCACCCGCGAGGTGATGCGGCTGCTGTCCCGCTTCCACCAGCGCGGCCAGACGATCGTGCTGGTCACCCATGACGCCCGGGTGGCGAGCGCCGCGGACCGGGTGATCAGCTTCTTCGACGGCCGGATCGCCGACGACGCGGAACTCGACGGTGGCACCACCCCGCCGCGCCGCTCCGGGATATCCGGTGTGCTGGAGCTCAAGGACTGACATGCGCGACGTCCACGACGACGGTGCGGACGTGCCCGTCCACGACGACCGTGCGGACCTGCGCGGCCCCGACGCCCGCGCGGCCCGCGAGCCGAGGGGCTGAGGCCCGTGCGAGCCACCCTGCGCTGGGCCCACTCCGATCTGCGCACGCACCGCGGCGAGGCGCTGTTCCTCGTCCTCGCCACCGCGGGCATCGTCGCCTCCCTGCTGCTGGCCACGGCCCTGTTCGGCTACGCGACCAACCCCTGGCAGCGAGTCTTCACGCAGTCGCACGGCGCCCATGTGTGGCTGCACACCGACAAGGCGGCCGACACCGGGAAGCTGGCCGGTCTGGACGGCGTGGACACCGTCGCCGGCCCCTACCCCACCGCCGCCGTCACCGTCTCCTCGCGCGGCAGCCGGGCCGCCGTCGAACTGCGCGGCACCCCGGAGCGGCCTTCGGTCGGCCGCCCGCCGATCGTCTCGGGCCACTGGCTCGACCCCTCGGCCCCGAACGGTGTGGTCCTGGAGAGCCGGCTCGCGCGGGCCCTGCTGGCCGAGCCCGGCGACACGCTCACCGTGCCCGGCACCGCCCGCGAGCTGACCGTCGTGGGCCTCGCCGACAGCGCCGAGCCGCGCTACCGGCCCGGTGAGCAGCCCGGCCTGGTGTGGGCACTGCCGTCGGCCGTACCGGACCCCGGCGGCCAGGTGATCGGGCTGCGGCTGACGGACCCGGGCGACACGTCCTACATCGTCCAGCGCGCCGTGACGGTGCTGGGATCCGGGGCGATCGGCGAGGTGTCCACCTGGCAACAGGCGCGTGCCGAGGCCCAGGGCGACAACCGGCTGCTCGGCCAGGTGCTGGGGCTGTTCGGGCTGGGCGCCCTGGTCGCTGCCGGGCTCGCCGTGCACGGGGCGATCGGCACCCGTATCCGCGGACACCTGCGCGACCTCTCCGTCCTGAAGGCCATCGGTTTCACGCCCGGCCAGGTCGTCCGGATCTTCCTGCTCCAGCACCTCGCCTACGCCCTGCTCGGCGCCTTGGCCGCCGCCGGGCTCGCGGAGGCCCTGGGCAGCCGGATCCCCGGGCGGCTCGGGGACGCGGTCGGCGTGTGGCAGGGGCTGCCCGGACACACCGTGGCCCTGATCGTGGTGCCGGTCGGCGCGGTGCTGTTCATCGGCGCGACCACCGGCCTCGCCGCCTGGCGGGCCGGACGGGTGCCGCCCGTACCCCTGCCGCGACCCGCCGCTACCTCGGGCGGGCGGCTGTCCGGCGTGGCGCGCCGGGCCCTGGGCGTGCGGATTCCGCCCGCGCTGGTACTGGGCTGGCACACGGCGTTCACCCGCCGCCGCCACTCCCTGGCCACCGTCGCCCGTCTCACGCTGCCGCTGCTGCTGATCGTCGTCGCGATGAGCGCCTGGACCACCATCGACCGCTTCCACAGCGAGCCCGACCGGGTCGGCCTGCCCACCGCGCTCAGCGTCCGCGCCGACGCCGGCCGCAGCGAGCAGCAGATCCGGTCGCTGCTGGAACGCGACCCGGGGGTGGCCGCCGCCTACCCGGGTGTGGAGACGGCCGCCCTGGGTCCGAGCCAGACGGCGACCATCGCGCTGCGCGGCCTCGGCACCCACCGGGACCCCTACCCGCACACCCTCGCCGAGGGCCGGCCCGCCCGCGGCTCCGACGAGGCCGTGGCCGGCCAAGGGCTGCTCGATCTGCTGGACGCGCGGGTCGGCGACTGGGTCCGGATGACCGTCGGCGACCAGCCGCTGATCCTGCACATCGTGGGCCGCAGCATCGAGCCGGAGAACGCCGGCCGGGTCATCTCCACTCCCCTCGACACCCTCCGCGAGAACGACCCGGGGCTCCGCCCGACCCTCTACGAACTCCGCCTCGCCCCCGGCGCCGACCCGCGGGAGGTCGCCGACCGGCTCACCGCCGCCGGGGACGGCCACCTGGACGTGCACACGGTGGCGAACCCGGCTGACGGGCTGTCCCCCCTGCGCGCGGTCGTGGCCGGGCTGATCGCCGTGCTCGCCCTCATCGGGCTCATCGAGCTGCTGACTGCGATCGGCGGAACCGTCCGCGAGAGCGAACGGGACCTGCTGGCCCTGAAAGCCATCGGCCTGTCCCCCCGGCAGATCACGGCGATCACCGTCACGGCCACCGGCCTCACGGCCCTGGCGGCCGTCCTCGCCGCCACCGCCCTGGGTCTGCCGCTCGCCCACTGGCTGATCGACGCCCAGGGCCGCTCCAGCGGCATCGGCGCGGGCATCGCCCAGGGCCCCTCCGCCGTCCTCGTGGTGCCGCTCGGAGCGGCGGCGGTCCTCTGCGCCGCCGCGCTGGCAGCCGTCCCCGCTGCCCGGGCGGCACGGCGACGCCTCGCGGACACGCTGAGCGCAGTGGCCTGACCTCGCCGCCGGTCAGCCGCCGTAGGGGCGCTGCGGGTGGTACGGCGGCTGCGGGCCCCGTCCGGCTCCCGTCACTGCCGGCCGCGCAGCTCCCGGTAGGTGGCGACCAGCGCGGTGGTGGAGGCGTCCAGGCCCTCGACCTCGGCGCCCTCCGTCAGCGCGGGCTCGACGCGCTTGGCGAGGACCTTGCCGAGCTCGACGCCCCACTGGTCGAAGGAGTCGATGTTCCACACCGCGCCCTGGACGAACACCTTGTGCTCGTAGAGGGCCACCAGCTGGCCGAGGACCGACGGGGTCAGCTCGGGCGCGAGGATCGTGGTCGTCGGGTGGTTGCCCTGGAACGTCTTGTGCGGCACCAGCTCCTGCGGCACTCCCTCGGCCCGCACCTCCTCGGGCGTCTTGCCGAAGGCCAGCGCCTGCGTCTGGGCGAAGAAGTTGGCCATCAGCAGGTCGTGCTGCGCCTTCAGCTCCTCGCTCAGCTCGGCGACCGGCCGGGCGAAGCCGATGAAGTCGGCCGGGATGAGCTTCGTGCCCTGGTGGATGAGCTGGTAGTACGCGTGCTGCCC
>NZ_JBEZWN010000066.1:0-39982 GCF_040637495.1 Streptomyces sp. NPDC029044 | reverse complement strand
GGCGTCGTAGCCGCAGAACGTGTACGTGGTCCAGCGGCGTCCTCGGGCCCGGCCGCGCGACGCGGCCGGGGCTCCCGGCTTTCCTCAGATCCCGAGCTGCTTCGTCTCGTGGAGCTTCGCGATCGCGTTCTCGTCGCCGTCCAGGTCGACCTTGGCCGCGCTCTGCCGGCCGTAGGAGAACAGGACCAGCTCGGACGGCTCGCCGGTCACGGTGACCACCGGCGTGCCGCGGTGCGCGACCGCCGTCTGGCCGTCCGGGCGGCGCAGGACCAGGCCCGTCGGGATCCCGCGGCCCATCAGGCGGGCGGTGCGCTCCAGACGGGACCACAGGGCGTCCTGGAACACCGGGTCGAGATCGCGCGGCGACCAGTCCGGCTGGGCGCGGCGCACGTCCTCGGTGTGGACGTAGAACTCGATGATGTTCGACGCCTCGTCGACCGGCTTGAGAGAGAAGGGCGAGAAACGCGGCGGGCCCGTACGGATCAGCTGGATCAGCTCCTCGTACGGCTTGTCGGTGTACTCCGCCATCACCTTGTCCAGACGCGGCGCGAGCTGCTTGATCAGCATCCCGCCCGCGGCGTCCGGACGGCGCTCGCGCACCACCACGTGCGCGGCGAGGTCCCGGGTGGTCCAGCCCTCGCACAGGGTGGGCGCGTCCGGGCCCGCGGTCTCCAACAGGTCGGCGAGGAGAAGTCGTTCACGCTTGGCATGGGTCGACATGCGGCCCAGCCTACGACCGGCCCCCCGGTCCGCCCAGTGGACACTCCACCGGGCACGTCAGTGGCGCGCGGCACAATGGTCACCATGACCAGCACCAGTCGCCTCGATGCGGAGATCGCCGCGCGCCTCAAGCGCAGCCCCGACGGCCTCCTGCCCGCCATCGCCCAGCAATACGACACCGGAGAGGTGCTCATGCTCGGCTGGATGGACGACGAGGCGCTGCACCGCACCCTGACCACCGGCCGCTGCACCTACTGGTCGCGCAGCCGCCGGGAGTACTGGGTCAAGGGCGACACCTCCGGCCACTTCCAGTGGGTGAAGTCCGTCGCCCTGGACTGCGACGCCGACACGGTGCTCGTCAAGGTCGACCAGGTCGGCGCCGCCTGCCACACCGGCGCGCGCACCTGCTTCGACACCGACGTGCTGCTCAAGGACGGCGGCCCCGACGGTTCCGCCGCGGATCAGTAAGGTCAGCCGTCATGGACCTCGAGACCTTCCGCAAGCTCGCCACCGACCGGCGGGTCATCCCCGTCACCCGCAAGCTCCTCGCCGACGGCGACACCCCGGTCGCGCTCTACCGCAAGCTCGCCGCCGAGCGCCCCGGCACCTTCCTGCTGGAGTCCGCGGAGAACGGCCGCTCCTGGTCCCGGTACTCCTTCGTCGGCGTGCGCTCCGCGGCGACGCTGACCGCCCGCGACGGGCAGGCCCACTGGCTCGGCGCCCCGCCCGTCGGCGTCCCCACCGACGGCGACCCCCTCGCCGCCCTGCGCGCCACCATCGAGGCCCTGCACACGCCGCACCAGGAGGGCATGCCGCCCTTCACCGGCGGCATGGTCGGCTACCTCGGCTACGACATCGTCCGCCGCCTGGAGAAGATCGGCCCCGGCGAGCGCGACGACCTGAAGCTGCCCGAGCTGACCATGCTCCTCACCAGCGACCTGGCCGTCATGGACCACTGGGAGGGCTCGGTCCTGCTGATCGCCAACGCGATCAACCACAACGACCTGGACACGGGCGTCGACGAGGCCCACGCCGACGCCGTCGCCCGCCTCGACGCCATGGAGGCCGACCTCTCCCGCCCGGTCGCCCAGCCCCCGGCCGTCCTGCCGCCCTCCGAGCTCCCCGAGTACACCGCGCTGTGGGGCGGCCCCGACTTCCAGGTGGCCGTCGAGGACATCAAGGAGCGCATCCGGGCCGGCGAGGCCTTCCAGGTGGTCCCCTCCCAGCGCTTCGAGACCCCGTGCACGGCGAGCGCGCTGGACGTCTACCGGGTCCTGCGGGCCACCAACCCGTCCCCGTACATGTACCTCTTCCGCTTCGACGGCTTCGACGTCGTCGGCTCGTCCCCCGAAGCCCTGGTCAAGGTCGAGGACGGCCGGGCCATGGTCCACCCCATCGCCGGCACCCGCTGGCGCGGCGCCACCCCCCAGGAGGACCAGGCCCTCGCCGAGGAACTGCTCGCCGACCCCAAGGAGCGCGCCGAGCACCTCATGCTCGTCGACCTCGGCCGCAACGACCTGGGGCGGGTCTGCGAGCCCGGCTCGGTCGAGGTCGTCGACTTCATGTCCGTCGAGCGGTACTCGCACGTCATGCACATCGTCTCGACGGTGACGGGCCGCGTGGCCGCCGGGCGCACCGCCTTCGACGTCCTCACCGCCTGCTTCCCGGCCGGCACCCTCTCCGGCGCCCCCAAGCCCCGCGCCATGCAGATCATCGACGAACTCGAACCGTCCCGGCGCGGGCTGTACGGCGGCTGCGTCGGCTACCTCGACTTCGCGGGCGACTCCGACACCGCCATCGCCATCCGCACGGCCCTCCTGCGGGACGGCACCGCCTACGTCCAGGCCGGCGCGGGCATCGTCGCCGACTCCGACCCGGTCGCCGAGGACACCGAGTGCCGCAACAAGGCGGCCGCGGTGCTGCGGGCCGTCCACACGGCGAACCGGCTCGGAAAGGGCTGAGATGAACCCCGGGTGACGGTTCGCCCGGGCTTCAGGCGATAGTGGAGTACGTGACTGCTGTACCTCACCCCCGTTCCGAAGCCCCCGGACCCGCCCGGGCCGGCCGCCTGAGCCTCGCCGTCGCCCTGCTGAGCGGCGCGCTCGGCGCCGCCGTGGCGCTGCTCGCCACCCGGCAGCAGTGGTCGCAGGGCACGGCGACGGTGGCCGGTGGCGCCTTCCCCCTGACCGCCAACGGCAGCGACGTCACGGGCGTGCCCGCGGCGCTCGCCATAGTGGGTCTGGCCGCGCTCGTCGCCGTGTTCGCCGTCCGCCGCGCCGGCCGCTTCGCCGTCGCCGCGCTGCTCGCGCTCTCCGGCGCCGGCATCGTCATCGCGGCCCTGCTCGGCGCCTCCGACAGCTCCGCGCTCGACGAGCAGGCCGCCCAGGCCACCGGCGACACCTCGGCCTCCGTCGACACCCTCAGCCACACCGCGTGGCCCTACGTCGCGGTCGTCGGCGGTGTGCTGATCCTCCTGGCCGGGCTGCTCGCCCTGCGCTACGGCCGGCTGTGGCCCGCCATGTCCGGCCGCTACGAGCGGGGCGGCACGCCCCAGCCCCGCCGCAAGGCCCCCGCCGTCGACCCCGACCGGCCCGAGGACCTGTGGAAGGCGCTCGACCGCGGCGAGGACCCGACGGGGGCCTGAGCCCACACGGGGGACCGGGCCGCCCGGGGGAGTACCCCCGCTCACCGCGCGGGCGAGCGTGCGGGACAATGGGCCCGAGCGTCCTGCTCAGACACGCACACAGCAACGAGGAGCAAGCAATGGCGGGCAGCAGCCACGGTCACACCCCGGCCGCCTGGACCGGTGTCACGATCGCCTTCATCGGTTTCTGCGTCTCGGGCGCGTTCATGGTGCTGGACCAGCCGGCGGGCTTCTGGGCGGGCATGGTGGTCGTGCTGCTCGGCGGTGTCGTCGGCGCCATCATGCGGATGATGGGCCTCGGCCAGCCCAAGGAAGCGCACCAGCCGCACCGGATGACCGGCGACCGCGAGCCGGCCGGCGCCGGGAGCTGACCCCGCGGCACAGCACGTCCTCACGTGAGGGGCGGCCGGCACGGGAGTGCCGGGACCGCCCCTCACGCGTGTGCGGGGCACAATGCATACCGTGAACGCCGAGAGCCGCAGGGCGACGCCGAGCGTCCCGAGCCGCCTGGCCGCCCCCGCCGGGGTGCTCGCGGCCGTCGCCGCCGCCTTCACCTACGTGGGCACGGTGGACCCCAACGAACCCGGCCACTACCCCGCCTGCCCGCTGCTGCGCTACACCGGCCTCTACTGCCCCGGCTGCGGTGGCCTGCGCAGCGCGCACGCCTTCGTCCACGGGGACCTCCCGGCGGCGCTGCACGCCAACGCCCTCGCGACCCTCGGCTATCTGGGCTTCGCCGCGCTGTGGACCGTATGGGTGGTCCACGCGGTCCGGGGGCGCCCCCTGCGGATCGACCCGCGTCCGGGGCTGGTCTGGGGCCTCGGAGCGTTGCTGCTGGTCTTCACGGTTGTCCGGAACCTGCCCTTCGGTGGCTGGCTCCATCCTTGATCGACAGGCGTATGTCCAGGTAGTGGGACCGGCGTCAACCGGATGTGAGGCCTACGCCCCGCTGCGGATACCATCGCAGTGACCATCGGTTTCCGATCGGTCGCTGGAACTGTCAAGAGTCTGGAAGGGGGCCGCTCGCGTGAGTGTGCTCGACGAGATCATCGACGGAGTCCGTGCCGACCTCGCGGAGCGGCAGGCGCGCGTCAGCCTCGACGAGCTCAAGGAGCGCGCGGCGAAGGCTCCCGCGGCCAAGGACGGCGCGGCCGCACTGCGCGGCGACGGCGTCAAGGTCATCTGCGAGGTCAAGCGCTCCAGCCCGTCCAAGGGCGCGCTGGCCGCGATCGCCGACCCGGCCGGACTGGCCGCGGACTACGAGGCGGGCGGCGCGGCCGTCATCTCCGTGCTCACCGAGGAGCGCCGCTTCGGCGGCTCGCTCGCCGACCTGGAGGCGGTTCGCGCCCGGGTGGACATCCCGGTCCTGCGCAAGGACTTCATCGTCACGTCGTACCAGCTGTGGGAGGCCCGCGCCTACGGCGCCGACGTCGTGCTGCTGATCGTCGCCGCCCTGGACCAGCCCGCCCTGGAGTCCCTCATCGAGCGTGCCGAGTCCATCGGGCTCACGCCCCTGGTCGAGGTGCACGACGAGGACGAGGTCGAGCGCGCGGTCGACGCCGGCGCCCGCGTGATCGGTGTCAACGCGCGCAACCTCAAGACCCTGGAGGTCGACCGCGGCACGTTCGAGCGGGTGGCGCCGGAGATCCCCGACCACATCATCAAGATCGCCGAGTCCGGCGTCCGCGGCCCGCACGACCTCATCGCCTACGCCAACGCCGGCGCCGACGCGGTGCTGGTCGGCGAGTCCCTCGTCACCGGCAAGGACCCGAGGACGGCGGTCTCGGACCTGGTGGCGGCCGGCGAACACCCCGCGCTCCGGCACGGCCGGAGCTGATCACCCGCTAGGCTTGCCCCGATGACCACCACCCTGACGACCGTGGACCGGTACGCCCGCCTCGCGCGCGGCTGCCGCCCCCGCGGCTGCCGTGCCCCGGCCCGCCGGGTCCACGGCCGCCGCGTGCGGTACGTCATCGGTGACGAACCCGGGCAGGTCAACGGCATGCGATGGCAGCAGCGCCCCGTAAGGGGCGCGGGGAACTGCGCGACAAGCCACTGACGGCCCGCGGCCCACAGTCCCTCCCCGCCCCCACGGCGAATAGTGATCAACACACACACTCACCGTGAGGTATTCGCATGCCCAGCCAGTTCTTCATCCCCGACCCCGAGGGTCAGACTCCCAGCCCCGAGGGCTACTTCGGGGCGTTCGGCGGCAAGTTCATCCCCGAGGCCCTCGTGGCGGCCGTCGACGAGGTGGCCGTCGAGTACGACAAGGCCAAGCACGACCCCGAGTTCGCCAAGGAACTCGACGGCCTCCTGGTCGACTACACCGGCCGCCCCTCGGCGCTCACCGAGGTCCCCCGCTTCGCCGCGGAAGCGGGCGGCGCACGGATCTTCCTGAAGCGGGAAGACCTCAACCACACCGGCTCCCACAAGATCAACAACGTCCTGGGCCAGGCCCTGCTCACCAAGCGCATGGGCAAGACCCGGGTCATCGCCGAGACCGGCGCCGGCCAGCACGGCGTCGCCACGGCCACCGCCTGTGCGCTGTTCGGCCTCGACTGCACGATCTACATGGGCGAGATCGACACCCGGCGCCAGGCCCTCAACGTGGCCCGCATGCGCATGCTCGGCGCCGAGGTCATCGCCGTGAAGTCCGGCAGCCGCACGCTGAAGGACGCCATCAACGAGGCCTTCCGCGACTGGGTCGCCAACGTCGACCACACCCACTACCTCTTCGGCACCGTCGCCGGACCGCACCCCTTCCCCGCCATGGTCCGCGACTTCCACCGGGTCATCGGCGTCGAGGCCCGCCGTCAGCTCCTGGAGCGCGCCGGGCGCCTGCCCGACGCGGCCGTCGCCTGCGTCGGCGGCGGTTCCAACGCCATCGGCCTCTTCCACGCCTTCATCCCGGACACCGGCGTCCGCCTCATCGGCTGCGAGCCGGCCGGGCACGGCGTCGAGACCGGGGAGCACGCCGCGACCCTCACCGCCGGCGAGCCCGGCATCCTGCACGGCTCACGCTCCTACGTCCTCCAGGACGAGGAGGGCCAGATCACCGAGCCGTACTCGATCTCGGCCGGTCTGGACTACCCGGGCATCGGCCCGGAGCACGCCTACCTGAAGGACTCCGGCCGCGGTGAGTACCGAGCGGTCACCGACGACGCCGCGATGCAGGCCCTGCGCCTGCTGTCGCGCACCGAGGGCATCATCCCGGCCATCGAGAGCGCCCACGCGCTGGCCGGGGCCCTGGAGGTCGGCAGGGAGCTGGGCAAGGACGGGCTGATCGTGGTCAACCTGTCCGGCCGCGGCGACAAGGACATGGACACCGCCGCGCGCTACTTCGGCCTGTACGACACCGACGCCGAGGTCGCCGAGGACGCCTCCGGCACCGCCGAGATCGAAGGGGACGCCAAGTGAGCGGGAACATCCGGCTGTTGAGCGACACCCTCGCCGCGGCGAAGTCCGAAGGGCGCTCCGCCCTCATCGCCTACCTCCCGGCCGGGTTCCCGACCGTGGACGGCGGCATCGAGGCGATCAAGGCCGTCATCGACGGCGGCGCCGACGTCGTCGAGGTGGGCCTGCCGCACAGCGACCCGGTCCTCGACGGCCCGGTCATCCAGACCGCCGACGACATCGCCCTGCGCGGCGGCGTCAAGATCGCCGACGTGATGCGCACGGTCCGTGAGACGCACGCCGCCACCGGCAAGCCCATCCTCGTCATGACGTACTGGAACCCCATCGACCGCTACGGCGTCGAGCGGTTCACCGCCGAGCTCGCCGAGGCGGGCGGCGCCGGGTGCATCCTGCCCGACCTGCCCGTGCAGGAGTCGGCCCTGTGGCGGGAGCACGCGGAGAAGCACGGTCTCGCCACCGTCTTCGTCGTCGCGCCCAGCAGCAAGGACGAGCGGCTCGCGCAGATCACCGCGGCGGGCAGGGGCTTCGTCTACGCCGCCTCCCTCATGGGCGTCACCGGAACCCGCGCCAGCGTCAGCTCGCAGGCCCAGGACCTGGTGGAACGCACCCGGGCCACGGGCACGGACCTGCCGGTCTGCGTCGGGCTCGGCGTCTCCAACCCCGCCCAGGCCGCCGAGGTCGCGGGCTTCGCCGACGGCGTGATCGTCGGCTCGGCCTTCGTCAAGGCGATGCTGGACGCCCCGGACGACGCGGCCGGTGTGGAGGCCGTGCGGGCCCTCGCCGGCGACCTCGCCAAGGGTGTGCGCGGACAGGCGTAAGAAGCCGGGAAGTCATACAGGTCCCTCGTACGGGTGGACCTGGGGCCGGGGAGGCGCGGTGCGCCTCCCCGGTTCGTTTCCGGGGTGTGAGCGAGAAGAACCGTGAGGGAAAGCGCACCGCCCGGGAGAAGCTGGCGGTCGAGCGCGAGAAGCAGAAGTCCGCGGACAAGCGCCGCCGCGCGCTGATCGTGGGCGGCGCCGTCGTCGCCGTCCTCGGACTCGCGGCGGTGATCGGCGTCGTCGCGGCCAACGCCGGCAAGGACGACGACAGCGAGGCCTCGGGCCCGGTCGTGGCCCCCTCGGGAGCGCAGGGCAAGGACGGCCTAGCGATCCCGGTCGGCAAGGACAGCGCCAAGTCCACGCTCACGGTGTGGGAGGACTTCCGCTGCCCCGCGTGCAAGTCCTTCGAGACGGCGTACCGGCCGGTGATCCACGAGCTGACGAACGCCGGTCAGCTGAAGGTCGAGTACCACCTGGTCACCCTCATCGACGGCAACATGCGCGGCACCGGCTCCCGCAACGCCGCCAACGCCGCCGCCTGCGCCCAGGACGCCGGGAAGTTCCCCGCGTACCACGACGTGCTGTTCGACAACCAGCCCCCGGAGGTCGACGACGCCTACGCGGACAACGGCAAGCTGATCGAGCTGGCCGGCAAGGTCGACGGCCTGGACACCCCGGCCTTCCGCGCGTGCGTCGAGGACGGCAAGCACAACGGCTGGGTGGCCAAGTCCCACCAGGCCTTCGACAAGGGCGACTTCTCGGGCACGCCCACCGTGCTGTTCGACGGCGAGAACATCTACCAGGACCGGACGATGACCCCGGCCAAGCTGAAGCAGATGGTGCAGGAGGCGAACCAGGGGTAAGAAGCGTTCTCACGCCCCCGTTATGGACCCGTAGCCGGGCCGCCCGCCCCCGGCCCGGCGCGGCACGGTAGCGTCGACCTTGCCATGGAACTTGCCTTCATTCCCAGCCCGTCGCGCGGGGTGCTGTACCTCGGCCCCGTTCCGCTGCGCGGCTACGCGTTCTGCATCATCATCGGCGTCTTCGTCGCGGTCTGGCTCGGCAACAAGCGCTGGATCGCCCGGGGCGGGCGGGCCGGCACGGTGGCCGACATCGCTGTCTGGGCCGTGCCCTTCGGCCTCGTCGGCGGCCGCCTCTACCACGTGATCACGGACTACGAGCTGTACTTCAGCGAGGGCCGCGACTGGGTGGACGCCTTCAAGATCTGGGAGGGCGGCCTCGGCATCTGGGGCGCGATCGCGCTGGGCGCGCTGGGCGCGTGGATCGGCTGCCGCCGCCGTGGCATCCCGATGCCCGCCTACGCCGACGCCGTCGCGCCGGGCATCGCCTTCGCCCAGGCGATCGGCCGCTGGGGCAACTGGTTCAACCAGGAGCTGTACGGCAAGCCCACCGATCTGCCCTGGGCCCTGGAGATCACCTCCTCGGCGGACGGGCGGGTGCCGGGCACCTACCACCCGACGTTCCTGTACGAGTCGCTGTGGTGCATCGGCGTGGCGTTCCTGGTCATCTGGGCGGACCGCCGCTTCCGGCTCGGGCACGGCCGGGCGTTCGCGCTGTACGTCGCCGCGTACTGCGCGGGCCGGGCGTGGATCGAGTACATGCGGGTCGACGACGCCCACCACATCCTGGGCCTCCGGCTGAACGTGTGGACCGCGATCCTGGTGTTCCTGCTGGCGGTGACGTACCTGGTGGTGTCGTCGAAGAAGCGGCCCGGGCGGGAGGACGTCGTGGAACCGGGCGCCGGGGCCTCCGGTGCGGACGCCGACGGCGACGAGAAGTCCGGGGACGCCGGCAAGGACGACGAAGCCGAGGACGGGGCCGGGGCGGACCCGGCGAAGAACGAGGCCGGGTCCGGGAAGAAGACCTGACGGCCCGCCCCCTGTGACATACCGAGAGCGCCCGGGAGTCTTCCCGGGCGCTCTCGGCATGTCAGCGGCGGCGCGCCAGGGACAGGGTGCGCCGGGCGGCCGTCACCACCGCCGCGTCGACGAAGCGGCCGTCCGGGAGGGCCTGGGCGCCCTGCTCCGCGGCGGCCGCCTTGAGGACCGCCTCAGCCCGTTCGATGTCGGCCTCGGTGGGCAGGAAGGCGCGTTCGATCACCGGGAGCTGGCGGGGATGGATCGCGGCGCGGCCGAGGAAGCCCAGGGCGCGGCCGTGGGCGCAGGAGGCGGCCAGCCCCTCCAGATCGCGGGTGTCCGGGTGCACGGACTGCGGCGGCGGGGGCAGGCCGGCCGCCCGGGCCGCCACGACCACCCGGGAGCGGGGCCAGTCGAGGCCCGTGTCGTCGCGCATGCCGAGGTCGGCCTGGAGGTCGGCCTCGCCGAGCGCGATGCCGCGCAGGTTCGGATGGGCGGACGCGATGGCGTACGCCCGCTCCACGGCGAGGGCCGTCTCCAGCAGGGCGTACAGATCGGCCCCAGCGGCTCGGCGTGCCACGTGGGTGATCTCGGTGGGTGAGGTGATCTTGGCGAGGCGGAGGCCGCGGAGCCCGGGGGCCGGGCCCAGGGCCGAGATGTCCTGCTCGCCCCAGGGGCCGTCCAGGGCGTTGACGCGTACGTGGACCGGAACGGCCGGCGGGTGGGCGAGCAGGTCGGCGGTGGCCGCCCGGGCGTAGGCCTTGCGGTCGGGGGCGACCGCGTCCTCCAGGTCGATCACGACGACGTCGGCGCCGGAGGTGAGGGCCTTCGCCACCACGTGGGGGCGGTCGCCCGGGGCGTAGAGCCAGGTGAGCGGGAACGCCGTCACAGGGCGCCCTCCGCGCGCAGCGCCGTGACGTCGTCCGGGGTGAGGCCCAGCTCGGTCAGGACCTCGTCGGTGTCGGCGCCGTGCGGGCGGCCGGCCCAGCGGATCGCGCCGGGCGTGGCGGAGAGCCGGAAGAGGACGTTCTGCATGCGCAGCGGGCCGAGTTCGGGGTCGTCGACGGTGGTGATGGTGTCCAGGGCCTGGTACTGCGGGTCCGCCATCACGTCCCGGACGTCCTGGACCGGGGCCACCGCCGCCTCGGCCTTCTCGAAGGCGGCCAGCACGTCGGTGCGGGTGCGCGCGGCGATCCAGCCGCCGACCGCCTCGTCCAGGACATCGGCGTGCCGGGCGCGCTCGGCGCCCGAGGTGAACCAGGGCTCCTCGATCAGCTCCGGGCGGCCGACCAGCCGCATCACGCGTTCCGCGACCGACTGGGCCGAGGTGGAGACCGCGACCCAGGTGCCGTCCGCGGTCCGGTAGACGCCGCGCGGGGCGTTGTTGGGGGAGCGGTTGCCGGTGCGGGGCTGGACGTGCCCGAGCTGGTCGAACCAGAGGGGCTGGGGGCCGAGGGCGGCCAGGATCGGCTCGATCAGGGCCATGTCGACGACCTGGCCCTCGCCGGTGCGCTCGCGGGCGGCGAGCGCCGTCATCACCGCGTACGCCGTCGTCAGGCCCGCGATGGAGTCGGCCAGGCCGAACGGCGGGAGGGTCGGGGGCGCGTCCGGTTCGCCGGTGATCGCGGCGAAGCCGCTCATGGCTTCGGCGAGGGTGCCGAAGCCGGGGCGGTGGGCGTAGGGGCCGAACTGGCCGAAGCCGGTGACCCGGGCCAGGACCAGGCGGGTGTTGACGGCCGACAGCTCGGGCCAGCCCAGGTCCCACTTCTCCAGGGTGCCGGGCCGGAAGTTCTCGATGATCACGTCGGCGGTCTCGGCCAGGCGCAGGAGGGTGGCGCGGCCGCCGGGCTTCGACAGGTCGAGGGTCATGGTGCGCTTGTTGCGGCCGAGCGTCTTCCACCACAGGCCCACGCCGTCCTTCGAGGGGCCGTGGCCGCGGGAGGGGTCCGGCTTCGTCGGGTGCTCGATCTTGACGACCTCGGCGCCGAAGTCGCCGAGCAGGGTGGCGGCCATCGGGCCGGCGAAGAGGGTGGCGAGGTCGAGGACGCGCAGGCCGGTGAGGGGCGCGGTCGTGGGCGCGGTCATGGGCGGAGCATCTCCCGGTGCGTGAGGTGGGCGAGGGTGTCGAACCCGGTGCCGTCGAAGTCGCCGACGGACGTCGACAGCCGGTTCTTCAGGGGGGCCGTCCAGCGGTCGGGGAGCGCCGCGGGGTGTCCGGCCAGCAGCCCGGCGATACTCCCGGCCGTCGCGCCGTTGGAGTCGGTGTCCCACCCGCCGCTCACGGCACGGCAGATGGAGCCGGCGAAGTCGCCGTCCGCGTGGGTGAGGGCGGCGGCGACGAGGGCGGTGTTGGGGACGGCGTGCACCCAGTGGTGGGTGGTGCCGTGCAGGGCGTGGAGTTCGTCGACGACCGTGTCGAAGTCCGCGTGTGCGTGGGCGAGCCGGACGGCTTGCTGGACGGCGCGGGCCAGGCGGGAGCGAGGGGGGACGACGGTCAGGCCGGTGCGCAGGCAGGTGTGGACGTCGTGGTCGCCGGTCGCCGCCGCGGCGATGACGGCCGCCGTGAACATCGCCGCGTAGACGCCGTTGGCCGTGTGGCTGAGGGTGGCGTCCCGGTGGGCCTGCTCGGCCGCCGCGGCCGGCCGGCCGGGGTTGGTCCAGCCGTGGACGTCGGCGCGGATCAGGGCGCCGATCCACTCGCGGAACGGGTTGCGGTGACGGGCGGTGTGCGGGGGTTCCAGGCCCTTGAGCAGGTTGCGGTAGGCGACGCGTTCGGCGGTGAACGTGCGGCCGGCGGGAAGTTCGTCGAGCCAGGTGCGGGCCACGTCCGTGGTGGTGAAGGTTCTGCCGTGGCGCTGGAGGAGGAGGAGGAGGTTGAGCAGGGGGTAGTTGAGGTCGTCGTCCTCGGGCATCCCGTCGATGTTCTCGGCGAGGGAGGTCGATGCCGAGCGGCGGTTCCAGGGGTGCTCTTCGAGGAGCGCTTGCGGGACACCCCGGGCGGTGAAGTAGGTGGTGAGGGGCCAGTTGCCGGTGGACCTGGCGAGTCGGCGGACGGCGTCGAGGGGGAGCTTCTCGACCGGTTTGCCCAGGAGGCAGCCGGTGGCGCGGCCGAGCCAGGCGGCTTCGAGACGGTGCGGGGTGGTGCCGGCCGGGGCGCCCGGGGGCTGCGGCCAGTCGGGGCAGGCGGCTCTGATCCGGTCCAGGCCCGTCGGTTCGTCGTCGGCCAGTGCGCTCGGCAGGTCGGCCAGTTCGTCCAGGAGGTCTTCCGCCAGCCGGCGCAGGTAGCGGGAGACCGGGGTGGCGGACGCGCCCGCGGCGGCCGGGGCCTCGGGGCCGCCCGCCGCCCGCCAGCGGGCTGCGACGGCCTTCGGTTCGCGGCCGTCCTGGGCCGCCTGGCGCAGTTCGTGGCCGATCAGGTCCTCCGGCTGGACCCAGGTCAGTCGGAGCATTCCTGGCCTCCGAGGGACGCGAAGGCCTGCTCGTGGGTGCGTCGGCGGGCCACGTCCCGGGCGAAGATCTCGCGGGCCACGGCGGTGAGGGCGGTCGCCGGCTCCCAGAGGTCCAGCCGGCTGGCTTCCGCGACGGTCTTGGCCCAGTCCTCCGGGACCGGTGAGCCCAGGGCACCCGCCAGGGCGCCGGCCATGGTGGCGATGGAGTCGCAGTCGCGGCCGTAGTTCACCGCGCCGAGGACCGCGTGCCGGTAGTCGCCCCGCGCCAGCAGCACCATGCCCAGCGCGACCGGGAGTTCCTCGATGGCGTGCAGGCGGGAGGGGCGCCGGGCGCCGAGCGACGGGGCGCGGTAGTCGGGGCCCACCGTGTCGTAGGGGGCGACCGCCTCGCGCAACGGGCGCAGGGCCGACTCGAAGTCGGTGTGGCGGGACGCCTCCTCGCAGACCCGCTCGATCGCGGCCCGGGTGCCGTCCTTCGCGAGGGAGAGGCACGCCGAGACGACCGAGTCGGGGGTCGCGCCCGGCGTGCACGCCGCCGCCACCGCCGCCGCCAGGACGCCTGCCGCCTCCCGGCCGTACGACGACTGGTGGGCGCCGGCGACGTCGAGGGCCTCGGCGTACGCGGCCCGCGGGTCCGCCGCGTTGACCAGGCCCACCGGGGCCATGTACATCGCCGCCCCGCAGTTGACGATGTTGCCGGTGCCGGCCTCGCGCGGGTCGGCGTGGCCGTAGTGGATCCTCGTCACCAGCCACTTCTCGGCCAGGAAGATTCGCTGGAGGGGGAGGGCCTCGGACTCCAGCTCCGGGATCCAGCGCGGCTCGGTCATCAGGTCGGGGACCAGGTGATCGGCGATGGCGTAGGCGTCGAGGTGGTCGCGGACCCGGGTGTAGACGCGGACCAGGGCGTGCGTCATCAAGGTGTCGTCGGTGACGTGGCCGTCGCCCTTGTGGTACGGGGCGAGGGGGCGGGCCGTGCGCCAGTCGTCGCCGTGCCAGGGGCCGACGATGCCGTGGACGCGGCCGCCGTGGCGTTCGAGGATCTGCTCGGGCGCGTAGCCCTCGACGGGGCCGCCGAGGGCGTCGCCGACGGCGGCCCCGACGAGGGCGCCGCCGATCCGCTCGTCCAGCAAGGTGTTTTGGTGTGGTTTGGGCTGCATGGCCGCATCATCCACCCGGGCGGGCCGGCCGGGCGGCTTCCAGGAGTCCGGCGAGTTCCACGAGGTCCGTGCCGGTGAGGCGGGGAAGGACGCAGCCGGAGAGGGTGCGGCAGGTCTCCCGCCAGGCTGCGGGGATCGAGGCGGCGCCGCCCAGCGCGCCGGTGAGGGCGCCCGCCAGGGCCGGGGCGGAGTCGGCGACGCGGGACAGGCAGGCCGCCGCGGGGATCGCCTCCGCGATGCTGCCGCGGGCCGCGGTGGCCAGGGCGAGGGCGACGGGGACCGTCTCGGCGGCGGCGATGCCGTAGCTGTAGACGTGGTCGACGATCTGGTGCTCCAGGGGCGGGACCAGGGCGAAGGCGCTGTCCGCGTCGGCGGCGAGACGCAGGGCGTACCGGGCGTTGCGGCCGATCTCTGTGTCCGGGGGCAGTTCGGCGAGCGCGGCGGTGACACAGGCGTCGATGGGCGCGCCGGCCAGGGCGAGGGCGAGGGCCGCGGCCATCGCGCGGGCGCCGTGCACGCCGTCGCCGTCCTGGGTGTAGCGGGCGTCGAACTCGGCGAGGTCGGCGGCGCTGCGGGGGTCTGAGGGGTGGGCCACGGCCAGGACGCAGGCACGTACGCAGGCGGCGTCGTCGAAGTAGTGGGGGTTGTCGTGGCCGGTGGCGGGCGGGCGCAGGCCGGTGGCGAGGTTGCCGAGGCCGGCGCGGACGGAGATGCGGGCGCGCAGGGGGAGGACGGCGGACTCGATCTCGGGGGCACGGTCCGCGGCGGCGGCGACCTCGGCGGCGAGGGCGTTCCAGGTGAGGTCGATCGCCGCGCGGGTGCGGCGTTCGCGGCTGAGGTCGTCCCGGACGGTGTCGTCGCCTGCGCGCAGGAGGGCTTCCGCGGCGAAGGCCGCCCATTCGGCGTCGTCGGAGGGGCCGAGGCGGAGGGGCTCGGGGGGCTGGTTCAGGGCGATGGGGACGGGCAGGGTGGTCGTGGCGTTGTGCTCGGCGAAGGTGTCCAGTTCGCGGGTGAGGCGGCGGGTCCAGTCGGGCATGCGGGCGGCTCGGTGGCGGGCCGCGGGCCAGCCGGCGGCATCGCCGGCGGCCAGTCCGAGCAGGAGCCCTTCGGCTCTTCTCGTGGCCTCGGCTTCCCCTTCGGCTCGTTTCTCTCCCACCCGCGCACCGCCCGTAGCCGTCACCCGAGAGGTCCCGGTCTCCCGTGGGGCGCGTTCACCGTCGGCGGCCGCGGGTGCGTGGGTCGTCATGCGGGGGTCTCCGATCCGTCGCCCGCCAGGATGTAGTCCGTCGGCCCGGCGGGCCCCGCGGGTGTCAGCAGGTCCGCCACGTCCAGGACGTGGTAGCCCGCCATCGCCGGGAGGCATCTGCCGTGGACCGGCCCGATGGGGGCCGTCCAGGCCTGCGGGATCGCCGACACTCCCCGGGTGGCACCCGCCAGGGCCCCCGCCACCGCCGCCGTCGTGTCCGCGTCGCGGCCCATGTTCACCGCCGTCAATACGGACTGCTCGAAGTCGCCGTCGGCCGCCGCGTACGCGCCGAAGGCGAGGGCGACCGCCTCGGGGGCCAGGTCGGTCCAGGGGTAGCCGCCGATGACGACCGCGGAGCGCACCGCGCGTTCCCCGCGGTGCGCCACGACCACCGCGCGGCGCAGGCTGCGGGCCGTCCAGGAGTCGTCGGGTACGACGGCGAGGGCCGCCGCCACGACCGCGGTCGGCGGGGCTCCCGCCATCGCCGTCGCGACACCGGCCGCCACCGCCTGTCCGCCGTAGATGCCCTCGCCGTCGTGGCTCACCGAGCCGTCGATCGCGACCAGCCGGGCCGCCTCCGCCGGACGGCCCGCCGCGAACACCCCGAAAGGGGCCGCGCGCATGGCCAGACCGTCGCTCCAGGCGTGCCGGTGCTGGGCGGAGATCGGGGCGGCCAAGCCGCGGCGCAGGTTCTCCAGGGTGCCGCGTTCGCTGAAGCCGGCACCCCGGAAGGGGCCCTCGTCGCGGTCGGCGATCCACTCGTGCCAGGCCGCCTCCACATGGGCCGGGGTCAGGGCGGAGCCGTGCCGGGCCAGCAGGAGGCCGGAGAAGATCGCGTACTCGGTGTCGTCGGTGCCGGCCGGCTTCTCGGCGACGTACCCGGTGATCCGGCCCCACCGCGCGCGGATCTCGGAGGGCTTCATGTTCTCGGCCGGTGCCCCGAGGGCGTCACCGACGGCCAGGCCCAGCAGTGCGCCGCGGGCCCGTTCGCGCAGTCCGGCGGCGTCACCGGGCGCCGGCACGGAGGGGATGCAGGCGATCGATGCCATACGGCATGTGTCCCACTCCGGTGACTCCGCCGAGCCTCAGGAGCCCCAGCATCACCCGGTCGACATCTGCGCGCAGTGATGATCAGGTGAGCGCAGAACGGTAAAACCGCAGGTTAGCGCAGCCTTTCCTTGCTGGCGGCGATGGAATCCGAGGCGTAGTTTTGGCGTTGTAAAACTCTGGAACGTGTCCAAAGAACGGGGAGTGGGATCTTCCATGGCCATCATCGAGACCGAGGCGACGCTGCACGAGGCGCACCGGGACAACCACACGCACCGGGACGTGAACGGCGGCTGGCTGCGTCCCGCGGTGTTCGGTGCGATGGACGGCCTCGTCTCCAACCTCGCCCTGATGACCGGTGTCGCCGGCGGGGCGGCCGGCCAGCACACCGTCGTCCTCAGCGGGCTCGCGGGCCTGGCCGCCGGCGCCTTCTCCATGGCCGCCGGCGAGTACACCTCCGTCGCCTCGCAGCGTGAACTCGTCGAGGCCGAGCTGGACGTGGAGCGGCGCCAGCTGCGCAAGCACCCCGCGGACGAGGAGGCCGAGCTCGCCGCGCTCTACGAGTCGAGGGGCGTCGAGCCGGGGCTGGCCCGCGAGGTCGCGCGGCAGCTGTCGAAGGATCCCGAGCAGGCGCTGGAGATCCACGCCCGCGAGGAGCTCGGCATCGACCCGGCCGACCTGCCCTCGCCGACCGTGGCCGCGGTGTCGAGCTTCGGGTCCTTCGCGCTGGGTGCGCTGATACCCGTCCTGCCCTATCTGCTGGGAGCGAGCAGCATGTGGCCCGCGGTGCTGCTGGCGCTGCTGGGGCTCTTCCTGTGCGGTGCGCTGGTCGCCAGGGTGACGGCACGCACCTGGTGGTACAGCGGGCTGCGGCAGCTGTTCCTGGGAGGCGCGGCGGCCGGTGTGACGTACGCCCTGGGCACCTTGTTCGGAACGGCCGTAGGATAGCGCGGCTCGGACTTATGCAAGGGGCCGCATAGGTAGCCGTTACTCGCTGGTTTCGAGTGTGCAATCACCGGGCATGAGCCGTAAGCGCTGCGGGCAATGACGCTCGCCGCGCACCCCGGCGGGTCGGGCGAAGGCGCCTGTCCCGCTCCCCGGGCCGACGGAAACCGATCCGACCGATCGCTTCGTGCGGCCCCTCCATAGCTTCCACTGCTGGCGCGGAACCCCCGCCGCGCACCCGCGGTGTCCGCATGCTGGAACGGATTATCCCGGTTCCCGAGAACCGCTCCATCATGTAACCTGCACGAAATTTTGCGATCACGCGAGGGCCAACGTCGTCCCTCGGCACTTGCAGATGCCACATGACGACGACGGGAGAGCCGATGCGTACGCCGCGCCAGCCGTCCCAGCATTCCGCGAATGGCCAGAACTGGTCGTTCATGGATGCTCGCCCTGCTGCGCAGGGTATGTACGACCCCCGCAACGAGCACGACGCCTGCGGCGTCGGCTTCGTCGCCACCCTCACCGGCGAGGCGTCCCACACCCTGGTGGAACAGGCTCTGACCGTTCTGCGCAACCTCGAACACCGCGGCGCCACCGGCTCGGAGCCCGACTCCGGTGACGGCGCCGGCATCCTCTCGCAGGTCCCGGACGCCTTCTTCCGCGACGTGGCCGGATTCGAACTGCCCGACGCGGGTTCCTACGCCGTCGGTATCGCCTTCCTCCCGGAGGACGCCACCGCCGACGCCGTCTCGCAGATCGAGACGATCGCCGCCGACGAGGGCCTGACCGTCCTCGGCTGGCGCGAGGTGCCGGTCGCCCCCCAGCTGCTGGGTGCCACCGCCCGGTCGACCATGCCGGTCTTCCGCCAGATCTTCGTCGCCGACGGCTCCGCTGTGCCCTCGACGGGTATCGCCCTCGACCGCAAGGCCTTCGTGCTGCGCAAGCGCGCCGAGCGCGAGGCCGGCGTGTACTTCCCGTCGCTGTCCGCGCGGACCATCGTCTACAAGGGCATGCTGACCACCGGCCAGCTGGAGCCCTTCTTCCCGGACCTGTCCGACCGCCGCTTCGCCTCCGCGATCGCGCTCGTGCACTCCCGGTTCTCGACGAACACGTTCCCCTCGTGGCCGCTGGCCCACCCCTACCGCTTCGTGGCGCACAACGGTGAGATCAACACCGTCAAGGGCAACCGCAACTGGATGGTCGCGCGCGAGTCGCAGCTCGTCTCGGACCTGTTCGGCTCGGACGACAAGGCCATCGACCGGATCTTCCCGGTCTGCACGCCGGACGCCTCCGACTCCGCCTCCTTCGACGAGGTCCTCGAACTCCTGCACCTGGGCGGCCGTTCCCTGCCCCACTCCGTGCTGATGATGATCCCGGAGGCGTGGGAGAACCACGACTCCATGGACCCGGCCCGGCGCGCCTTCTACCAGTTCCACTCCACGATGATGGAGCCCTGGGACGGCCCGGCCTGCGTCACCTTCACCGACGGCACCCAGGTCGGCGCGGTCCTCGACCGCAACGGCCTGCGCCCCGGCCGCTACTGGGTCACCGACGACGGCCTCGTCGTCCTCGGCTCCGAGGTCGGCGTCCTGGACATCGACCCCTCCAAGGTCGTCCGCAAGGGCCGCCTCCAGCCCGGCCGCATGTTCCTCGTCGACACCGCCGAGCACCGCATCATCGAGGACGACGAGATCAAGGCCGATCTCGCCGCCGAGAACCCCTACGCGGAGTGGCTGGAGGCCGGCGAGATCGAGCTGGAGGACCTGCCCGAGCGCGAGCACATCGTGCACACGCACGCCTCGGTCACCCGCCGCCAGCAGACCTTCGGCTACACCGAGGAAGAACTGCGCGTCATCCTCGCGCCGATGGCCAAGGCCGGTGCCGAGCCGATCGGCTCGATGGGCACCGACTCGCCGATCGCCGCGCTGTCGGACCGCCCGCGCCTGCTCTTCGACTACTTCACCCAGCTGTTCGCGCAGGTCACCAACCCGCCGCTGGACGCCATCCGTGAGGAACTGGTCACCTCCCTGCGCTCCTCGCTGGGCCCGCAGGGCAACCTGCTCGACCCGAGCGCGGCCTCCTGCCGCAGCGTCCTGCTGCCCTTTCCGGTGATCGACAACGACGAGCTGGCCAAGCTCATCCACATCAACGCCGACGGCGACATGCCGGGCTTCAAGGCCGCGACGCTGTCCGGCCTGTACCGGGTGCACGGCGGCGGTGACACGCTGGCCGCCCGCATCGAGGAGATCTGCGCCGAGGCCGACGCCGCCATCGACAACGGCGCCCGCCTGATCGTCCTGTCGGACCGCCACTCGGACGCCGAGCACGCGCCGATCCCGTCGCTGCTGCTCACCGCGGCCGTCCACCACCACCTCATCCGCACCAAGCAGCGCACCCAGGTGGGCCTGCTGGTCGAGGCCGGTGACGTCCGCGAGGTCCACCACGTCGCCCTGCTCATCGGCTACGGCGCCGCCGCCGTCAACCCGTACCTGGCGATGGAGTCCGTCGAGGACCTCGTCCGCGCAGGGACGTTCCTCCCCGGCATCGAGCCCGAGAAGGCCATCCGCAACCTGATCTACGCCCTCGGCAAGGGCGTGCTGAAGGTCATGTCCAAGATGGGCATCTCCACCGTCGCCTCCTACCGCGGCGCCCAGGTCTTCGAGGCCGTCGGTCTCGACGAGGCCTTCGTGGAGAAGTACTTCAACGGCACGGCCACCAAGATCGGCGGTGTCGGCATCGACGTCGTCGCCAAGGAGGTCGCCGCCCGCCACGCCAAGGCCTACCCGGCCTCCGGCATCGCCCCGGCGCACCGCGCGCTGGAGATAGGCGGCGAGTACCAGTGGCGCCGTGAGGGCGAGCCGCACCTGTTCGACCCGGAGACGGTCTTCCGCCTCCAGCACTCCACCCGTGCCGGCAAGTACGACATCTTCAAGAAGTACACCGAGCGCGTGAACGAGCAGTCCGAGCGGCTGATGACGCTGCGCGGCCTGTTCGGCTTCACGTCGGACCGGCAGCCGATCTCCATCGACGAGGTCGAGCCGGTCTCCGAGATCGTCAAGCGTTTCTCGACGGGCGCCATGTCGTACGGCTCCATCTCCCAGGAGGCGCACGAGACCCTCGCCATCGCCATGAACCAGCTGGGCGGCAAGTCCAACACCGGTGAGGGCGGCGAGGACCCGGAGCGCCTGTACGACCCGGCCCGCCGGTCGTCCATCAAGCAGGTCGCCTCCGGCCGCTTCGGTGTGACCTCCGAGTACCTGGTCAACTCCGACGACATCCAGATCAAGATGGCCCAGGGCGCCAAGCCCGGCGAGGGCGGCCAGCTGCCCGGCCACAAGGTCTACCCGTGGGTCGCCAAGACGCGTCACTCGACCCCGGGTGTCGGTCTCATCTCGCCGCCGCCGCACCACGACATCTACTCCATCGAGGACCTGGCCCAGCTGATCCACGACCTGAAGAACGCGAACCCGCAGGCGCGGATTCACGTGAAGCTGGTCTCCGAGGTCGGCGTCGGCACGGTCGCAGCGGGTGTGTCCAAGGCGCACGCGGACGTCGTCCTCATCTCCGGCCACGACGGCGGCACGGGCGCCTCGCCGCTGACGTCGCTGAAGCACGCCGGCGGTCCCTGGGAGCTCGGCCTCGCCGAGACCCAGCAGACGCTGCTGCTCAACGGTCTGCGCGACCGCATCGTCGTGCAGACCGACGGCCAGCTGAAGACCGGCCGTGACGTCGTCATCGCCGCGCTGCTCGGCGCCGAGGAGTTCGGTTTCGCGACCGCGCCGCTCGTCGTCTCCGGCTGCGTCATGATGCGCGTCTGCCACCTCGACACCTGCCCGGTCGGCATCGCCACGCAGAACCCGGTCCTGCGCGAGCGCTACTCCGGCAAGGCCGAGTACGTCGTGAACTTCTTCCAGTTCATCGCCGAAGAGGTCCGCGAGATCCTGGCCGAGCTGGGCTTCCGCTCCATCGAGGAGGCCGTCGGCCACGCCGAGGCCCTCGACGTCACGCGGGCCGTCGACCACTGGAAGGCCCAGGGCCTCAACCTGGAGCCGCTGTTCCACGTGCCCGAGCTGCCCGAGGGCTCGGTGCGCCACCAGGTCATCGCGCAGGACCACGGCCTGGAGAAGGCGCTCGACAACGAGCTGATCAAGCTGGCCGCCGACGCGCTCGCCGCGTCCGGCGCCACCGACGCCCAGCCGGTGCGCGCCCAGGTGCAGATCCGCAACATCAACCGCACGGTCGGCACCATGCTCGGCCACGAGGTGACGAAGAAGTTCGGTGGCGCGGGCCTGCCCGACGACACCATCGACATCACCTTCACCGGTTCCGCCGGCCAGTCCTTCGGCGCCTTCGTCCCGCGCGGTGTCACGCTGCGCCTGGAGGGCGACGCCAACGACTACGTCGGCAAGGGCCTCTCGGGCGGCCGGATCGTCGTCCGCCCGGACCGCGCGGCCGACCACCTCGCCGAGTACAGCGTCATCGCCGGCAACACCATCGGCTACGGCGCCACCGGCGGCGAGATGTTCCTGCGCGGCAAGACCGGTGAGCGGTTCTGCGTCCGCAACTCCGGCGCGACGGTCGTCTCCGAGGGCGTGGGCGACCACGGCTGCGAGTACATGACCGGCGGCCACGCGGTGGTGCTCGGCGAGACGGGCCGCAACTTCGCGGCCGGCATGTCCGGCGGTATCGCCTACGTGATCGACCTGGACCCCGACAACGTCAACGTCGGCAACCTGGACGCCGTCGAGCCGCTCGACGACGCCGACAAGCAGTGGCTGCACGACGTGGTCCGCCGCCACCAGGAGGAGACGGGTTCGACCGTCGCCGAGAAGCTCCTGGCCGAATGGGACACCGCCGTGGAGCGCTTCAGCAGGATCATCCCCAGCACGTACAAGGCAGTGCTCGCCGCCAAGGAAGCCGCCGAGCGAGCCGGTCTCTCCGAGACCGAGACCCACGAGAAGATGATGGAGGCGGCGATCAATGGCTGACCCGAAGGGCTTCCTGAACCACGGGCGCGAACTCGCCAGGTCCCGCCCCGTCGAGGAGCGCGTCCGGGACTGGAACGAGGTCTACGTCCCCGGCTCCCTGCTGCCGATCATCAGCAAGCAGGCCAGCCGCTGCATGGACTGCGGCATCCCGTTCTGCCACAACGGCTGCCCGCTCGGGAACCTGATCCCCGAGTGGAACGACTACGCCTACCGCGAGGACTGGGCGGCGGCTTCGGAGCGTCTGCACGCGACGAACAACTTCCCGGAGTTCACGGGCCGCCTGTGCCCCGCTCCCTGTGAGTCGGCGTGCGTGCTCGGCATCAACCAGCCGCCGGTCACCATCAAGAACGTCGAGGTCTCGATCATCGACAAGGCGTGGGAGACCGGGGACGTCGCCCCGCAGATCCCGGAGCGCCTGTCCGGCAAGACCGTCGCGGTCGTCGGCTCCGGCCCGGCGGGTCTCGCCGCCGCCCAGCAGCTGACCCGGGCCGGCCACACGGTCGCCGTCTACGAGCGCGCGGACCGCATCGGAGGCCTCCTCCGCTACGGCATCCCCGAGTTCAAGATGGAGAAGCGGCACATCAACCGCCGTATCGAGCAGATGCGCGCGGAGGGCACCCGCTTCCGCACGGGCATCGAGATCGGCCGCGACCTCAAGGCCACGGACCTGAAGAAGCGCTACGACGCGGTCGTCCTGGCCGTCGGCGCCACCACCGCCCGTGACCTGCCGGTGCCCGGGCGCGAGCTCAAGGGCATCTACCAGGCCATGGAGTACCTGCCGCTGGCCAACAAGGTCCAGGAGGGCGACTACGTCACCACTCCGATCTCGGCCGAGGGCAAGCACGTCGTGGTCATCGGCGGCGGCGACACCGGCGCGGACTGCGTCGGCACCGCCCACCGCCAGGGCGCGGCCTCCGTCACGCAGCTGGAGATCATGCCCCGCCCGGGTGAGGAGCGGAACGAGGCCTCCCAGCCCTGGCCGACCTTCCCGATGCTGTACAAGGTCACCTCGGCGCACGAGGAGGGCGGCGAGCGGGTCTACTCCGTCTCGACGACCCACTTCGAGGGCGACGAGGACGGCAACGTCCAGTGGCTGCACCTCACCGAGGTGGAGTTCGTCGACGGCAAGCTGACCCAGAAGCCGGGCACGGAGCGCAAGATCCCCGCGCAGCTGGTCACCCTCGCCATGGGCTTCACCGGCACCGACCGGGACAACGGCCTGGTCGAGCAGTTCGGCCTGGAACTCGACGAGCGCGGCAACATCGCCCGCGACGCCGACTTCCGGACCAACGTGCCGGGCGTGTTCGTCGCCGGTGACGCCGGCCGCGGCCAGTCGCTCATCGTCTGGGCCATCGCCGAGGGCCGCTCGGCGGCACGCGGGGTGGACCGTGCCCTCACCGGCGCGAGCGAGCTGCCGGCGCCGATCCGTCCGACGGACCGCGCGCTGATGGTCTGACAGGACCTCACCAGACGTCCCGCACAACGGGGTGCGGAACACAGACGGCGCCTGCCCAACAGTCCCCGACCGGACGACCGGGCAGGCGCTGTCGCACGTCCTCAGCCGCTGCCGCTGCCGCTGCCCTTGCCGTGCTCGTCCGGCCACACCTGGATGTGGTCCTCCTCCAGCTCCAGCAGCACCCGGTCCGCCATGCCCAGCGCCGCCGTGTACTCGGCCGGCAGCTGGAGGCGGCCCGCCCGGTCGAGCATCGCGTACTCCCGGGCCACCAGGGACTCCAGGCCCGCCTCGTCGACCTCCGTGCGGCGCAGCACCTCCGTCGAGGTGCGGCCGTCGCGGATCGCGACCGTGCGGCGGACCTCACCGGCGACCGCCTGGTCGTGCGTGACGATGACGATCGTCGTGCCCAGCTCCTCGTTGGCCCGGCGGAACGCCGCGAAGACCTGCTGCCCGGTCGCCGAGTCCAGCTCGCCGGTCGGCTCGTCGGCGAGCAGGACGGCGGGGGCGTTGGCGAGGGCGACGGCGATCGCGACGCGCTGCTGCTGACCGCCGGACATCGCCTGCGGACGCCGGTCCCGGCAGTCGGCGACGCCCAGCAGGGACAGCAGCTCCTCCGCCCGTCCGGCCCGCTTCCGCCGGGATACGCCCGCCAGTTGCAGGGGCAGGTCGACGTTCTGAGCGGCCGTCAGGTACGGCAGCAGGTTGCGTGCCGTCTGCTGCCAGACGAAACCCACCACCTCACGCCGGTACCGCAACCGCGCCTTCGCGTCCATCGCCAGCAGATCTCGGCCCGCGACCTTCGCGGCGCCCGCGGTCGGGACGTCCAGGCCCGCGAGGATGTTCATCAACGTCGACTTGCCACTGCCGGACGCTCCCACCAGGGCCATCAACTCGCCCTCCCGCACCAGGAGATCGAGTCCCTGGAGGGCCTGCACCTCCATCGCGTCCCCGCCGCCGCGCCGGGCGAAGATCCGCACCAGCCGGTCGCAGGCGATCAGGGCGTCGTGCCCGTACTCCGGCCGGTCGCGGCGCCGCACCACCCGACGCTCCAGTTCCTCCAGCGACTCCGTCGTACCGCTCATCGCATGTCTCCTGCCCTGAGGTGGCTGATCGGTGTCCGGCGCCCCGCCCACCAGGCCTGCGCGACGGCCACCGCCCCCGCCAGCAGCATCGCGCCCGCGGCCGGCAGGGCCAGCGACCACAGGTCGGTCCGCAGCACGGCATCCGGCGGCGTGACGCCGGAGGCGTCCGCCAGGGCGAGCCGGTCCAGGTCGATGCCCGGCGCGAGCAGCCCCACGGTCGCCCAGCCGACGGCCATGCCCCCGCCCGCGGCGAGCAGCGTCTGGGGCAGCGCCTCCAGGCTCAGCAGGCGCCGCCCCTGGCGGGTCGTCATACCGAGGGTGCGCAGCCGGGCCAGCAGCGCGGCCCGCTCCGGCGCGGACCGCACCAGGCCGAGGACCAGGGCGAGCACGGCATAGCCCGCGCCCGCGGCGACGGCCCAGAGGTAGATCCGTTCGGCACCGGCCTGCAACGGCGCGTCGGACAGCGCCGCCCGTGCCTCGCTCCGCAGGCTCACCGAGAGGCCGGACCCGGCGCCGCGCACGGCCGCCCGGAGTGCCTTCGTGTCGAGCCCCGCACCGGCCGCCAGCAGCATCGAAGGGCCGGCCGAACCCTTCAGTCCCGCCGCGTCGACGAGGAGGAACTCGCCCTCGGGGACGGCCGGTGTGCGCGGGCGCACCGCGGTGATCCGCACCGTGAGAGGTCCGGCGTCGGTCACGATCCGGTGCGGTGCCCGCCCGAGCCGTTCGGCGACCTCCGGGGAGGCGACCGCGTCCAGCACCCCGTCCCGCATCCGCAGCCGGCCGGCGTCGAAGCCGCCGAGTCCCATCCGCCCGGCCAGCTCCCCGTACGACTCCGGCTCGACCCCGGCCACGGTCAGCGAACGCGCCTCGTCGGACGCGCCCTCCGAGGCGAACTCGACGCCCACGGCCGTCACCTGACGCACTCCCGCCACATCCCCCACCGACCGCGCCAGCCCCGCCGGGAGCGCGGAGCCGTCGGCGGTGGCGATCAGCGCGTCCGCGCCCGTCTCCAGCAGCGCGGCCCGGTCCCGGGCGTCCGCCACGCCCGCCAGCACGGACCCCCCGAACGCGGCCGTGGTCAGGGCCGTCAGCAGGGCGAGCAGCGGCAGCGTGGCGACCGCCGCCGGGGAGCGGCCCGCGCGGGCCAGCGACAGGAACCCCACCACCCCGCGCAGCCGCCCGGCCGGTCCCGCGGCCCACCGCAGGGGCAGCGGATACAGCCGGACCAGGACCAGCGCCGCCACCAGGGCGACCAGCACCGGGGCGGCGCTCACCAGCAGATCACCGTCCCCGGCCGGGCCGCGGCGGCGCAGCGTCAGCACCGAGCCGGCGGCCAGCACCAGCAGGGTCAGTTCGACGACCGTGCGACGCCCGCCGGGCCTGGCCCGGGCCAGGTCGTCACGCCCCTGGTGCGCCCGCGGCCTGCGATGCGCCACCGCCGCGCGCACCGGCAGCGCGACGCAGGCGAGCAGCGCCACGGCACCCGCCCCGAGCACGGCGGGCAGCAGCCGGGCCTCGTCCACGACGAGCACGGCGAGCAGCCAACCGCACGCCGCCGCGGGCACCGCCGGCACCGCGTTCTCGGCCAGCAGCCGCCCGGCGATGCCGCGCAGGGAGCCGCCCCTGGCCCGCAGCAGGGCGAGTTCACCCTCGCGGCGGGCGGCGGCCAGGCCACCGCTCATCAGCAGCACGACGAAGGCGACCGCGGTGATCCCGAAGGCCGCCACGGCGACCACCGGCGCGACGGCGTCACGCGTCTGCGCGTAGGCGCCCACGACCTGCTCCAAGCCGGTGGACAGCTGCGCCGTCGGGCCGGCGACGGCGCGCATCCGCACCAGGGCGGGCCCGTCCTCCAGGGACGCGATCCGCTCGGTCAGTGCCGAGGTGTCCGCCCCGGTCAGCCGCCCGGTCGCGGGCGCGAACCGCCAGTACCGCTCCGGCTCTCCCTGCCCGCCGAGCAGGGCCGGGGCGGCACCCGGCGCCAGCAGGACGCCCGCCTCCCAGTAGAACTGGGGCGGACGGCCGCCGTCGCTCGCCATGGCCGGTGTCCGCAGGACCGGTTCCGCGGACCAGTAGCTCCGCTCCGGATGCCGGGGCTGGAGGACGCCGGTGACGCGGACGGTCAGGGGTCCGTCCGTGAAGCCGTCCAGCGTGAGCGTGGAGCCGGCCCGCAGCCGCAGCGTGCGGGCCGTCTCGGTGGTCACGGCTCCTTCCACCACCCGGGTGTCCACGCTCACCGAAGCGTCGGCGGTGGGCAGCCGGCCCTCCCGCACGGTCGCGTGGCCGGCCGCCCCCGACTGCGCGAGCAGGGTGAAGCGGGGCAGCAGCCCGTCGGGCCGGGGCAGCCATTCGTCCAGTGCCTGGAGGCTCTTGCCGGTGCGCACCCCGTACGCCGACTCGGCCGGGTCCACCCGCAGCGGCTCGGGCAGCAGCGCCCGCGCCCGGTCGTCAACCGCCGCGAGCGCCTCCGGCCGGACCTCGTCGGCCCGGGCCTCCTCCGGGCGGTTGAGACCGGGCTGCTCCGTCTTCAGCTCCAGCACGGTCGACCCGGGGGCGGCGGTCGCGACGGCCTCGCGCAGCCCGTCCGTCTCGTACGCCTCGACGGCCCGGGGCAGGACGGCCGCGAGGAACGCCGTGACCAGCACCAGCACACCGAAGACGACGGCGGGCCAGGGGGCGGCCCGCAGCCGGGTCCGTACCCAGGAGGCTCCCTGTGCGTTCGGCGGCATCTCAGTCCTCCCCCTGGTGGCGGAGCGCGACGGCCGGCTCGGCACGGCGCAGCGCCGACGCGACGGTGATCAGCAGCAGCGGGGCGGCCACCCCCGCGAGGAGCAGCGCCACCTGAGGCACCGGCAGTTCGACGAGGACCGGCGGGAGAGGCCGTGCGGCACCGGAGGTCAGCACGATCAGCGGGACGACGGCCCGGGTCAGGACCGTGCCGAGGCCGAGCCCGGCGAGCAGACCGGCACCGATGAGCAAGCTCTGCTCCGTCGCGACCAGCCGGGCGAGATCCCGGCGGGGCGTGCCCAGGGCGCGCAGCACCGCGAACTCCGCGGACCGCTCCCGCCGCGCCCCGGCGGCACTCACCGCGAACCCTCCGGCGGCGAGGGCCGCGGCGGCCACCGCCACCGCCGTCAGCGCCGAACGCGGTCCCGCGCCGAGCGGATCCCGCAGCAGCTCGGCGGCGGTCTCGTCCCGCACCAGCACCTGCCCGGGTTCGAGGTCGGGGCGCGCCCTGAGCGCCGCGGCGACCTCGGCCTCCTTGCCCGGGGCGGTGCTCACCCACCACTCGGTGGGGGTGAGCGGTGTACTGGCCCGCTGCGCCAGCACGGCATCCACGGCCCGCAGATCGAGCAGCAGCGCCCCGCCGGACAGGCTCTCCCCGGCCAGGTCGGCGGCGGCGGTCGGCAGCTCCCGGACCGACCGCACGATCCGCACCCGCAGCTGTTCCCCGGACAGCGGTACGTCGATGGTGTCGCCGGTCCGGGCTCCCGCCGCTCGCAGGAAGTCCCGGCTCGCGACGGCGGACAGGCTGCGCGGCACCTCGGCGCCGGCGGTGTCGACGCGGACCGTGTACACCGGCTGGGCGCCGTAGCCGTCGCCGCGGTCGGCACCGGTGCCGTACGACACGGCCAGCGGCGCGCTCCCCGACGCGCCGGGCCGGGTGGCCGCACGGGAGACGACCTCGCCGTTCTGCGTCACGACCCGGCTGCCCTGCCAGCGCGTCCCGGCAGCGATGTCGACGGTCCGCGCGGAGCCGTCGCCGCCGGTGGCGAGCAGCCGCTCGACGGTGAACCGGTGCCGCTCGGCACGCCCCGCGGGGGAGGTGTCGTCGAGCTGCAACCCGGTCAGCCGCAACGGCCCGGCCGGGGCCGCCCGACGGCCCGCCGCGGTTGCGTCCAGGTCGAGCGCCACCCGGTGGACCCGGCCGTCCACCGGGACGGTGCCGCCGCCCAGCCGGTACGCGATGCCGTACCGGTCCTCCACGACCACCGTGATCAGCGGTGCGCGATCGGAGGGAGAACGCTTCGTCCGGGCCCGCTCGTCGGCGATCCGCACGTCGAGGGCGATCCGCCGCGTGCCGTCCGGGAGCCGAACGGGCCGGTCCCCGTCCTGCGCCGGCGGCGCCAGGGCCCGCAGCAGCCGCGCCGGTGGCTCCTCGGCGAGGTCGCCGCGCATGAGCATCCCGTCCCGGGCACGTGCCGTGTCCAGGGCGAGGACCGTCGCCCGGCGGTCCCCGGAGAGGCTCAGGGCGGCGCGGTGCGCGGGAGCGGCGCTCACGGTGCCGGGCAGCGAGGCGTACAGACCCGTCTGCCCGGGGCTGCCCGGCCGGTAGTCGAGCACCCGTACGGAGGCGCCCGTCCGGAAGTCGGCCTGGTCCTCCTGCGACCGGTCCCAGGACGCGCCGTGCCCGATCGCCAGCATGCCCGTCGCCACCGCGATGACCAGCAGCAGCACCGGCCCCGCCCCGCGCAGCGGACGCCGGCTGAACTGCCAGCCCGCCAGCGCCGCCGGCAGCCCACGCCCGCTCGCCGACCGCCGCTCGGCGAGCCGGGCCACGAACGGCAGCAGACGCAGCGTCAGGACCGTGCCCGCCAGCAGCGCCAGCGCGGGCGCCGCCACCAGCAGCGGATCGATGCCCAGCTCCCCGGCCCGGTCCCGGCTGAGCACGCCGCCGGTCGCGTCGGTCTGCCGGTCCAGCTGCCAGTACGCCACACCCGCGATCAGCAGCAGCCCCACATCGGCTCCGGCCCGCACGGGCGCGGCCGACGTCGCGGCCCGGACCCGCCGCAGCCGTACCGCACTTCCCGCCGTCGCCGCCAGCGCGGGCGCCACCACCGCCACCGCGCAGGCCGCCGCCACCCCGCCCGCGACGAGCCACACCCGGCCCGCCGGGGCGGTGTCGAGCCGCAGCCCGATCCGGTCGAGCGAGGACCACCGGGCGAGCAGCCGGGCCAGCGGGCCGGACAGCAGCGCGGCGCAGACGGCGGCGGGGACCGCCAGCAGCAGCGCCTCCAGCGCGGCGAGCCCGGCGATCCGGCCGCGCGATCCGCCCCGGGCCCGCAGCAGCTCGGTCTCACCCGCCCGTTCGCTGCCCAGCAGCCGGGCCACCAGCAGCAGCGCGTACCCGGCGAGCAGCACCAGCTGCACCGAGACGATCATCAGCGTCGACCGGGACACCAGCAGGCCCCGCTCGGTCCGGTCGAGCACCTCGGGCAGCCCCGTGCGCACGTCCGCGTCGCCCCCGAGCGCCGGGTCGTCGCGCAGCGCCCCGGCCGCGCGGACCGCCGCCGAGCGGAGCGCGCCGATGCCGTCGGTCGTCAGGGGGCCGAAGCCGGCCGTCGCCACCCAGCCGGTGGCGTCCTCGGAGGCGCGGCCGGAGGCGAACACCGACCCGTGCGTCAGCAGCGGCCCGTACGTGGTGAAGGCGACCGTGCGGATACCCCGGCCGCCGAGGGTGTCGGCCTGCCAGTAGGGATCGGAACTGTCGGCCGCCCGGTACACACCGGTCACCCGGACCCGGAGCGGGTCGCCGCCCAGCCGGTCGGTGAGCGTGACCCGCGCTCCGGGCCGCAACTCCAGCCGGTCGGCGGCCGCCTCGGGCAGGGCCACCGGCACGGCGGCCGTGCGGGAGGCCGGGGCCGGGCCCGGCAGGGTGCCCGCAAGCAGCCTGATCCGTGATGCGTCGAGGGCGGCGAGGTGCGTCAGGTCGGGCTCCCCGGCGCGGGCCTCGGCGCTCTGCAGGGACCGGGGCAGCGCGTACGGCCCGGACCGCTCCAGCCTCCGCACGGTCACCGGCAGCCCGCTGAAGGCGTCCCGCGCCCCGCGCACCACCGCCCGCTGCGCCGCGTCCCGTCGCTCCCGGGGCACGTCCGCCTCGACCACGAGGGAGGCGGAGGCCGCGGCCCGGCCGCCCAGGGCGCCGCGCAGCGCGGCGTTCCCGACGGAGCCGGAGTACGCCGTCAGGGCGGCGAGCACCGAGGTGGTCAGCAGGACGGCGAGCAGGGCGGCCGTGAGCAGCAGCCGGTGCGCGCGCAGGCGCAGCAGCAGTAAGCCCGTCACTCTTCCCCCACCCGATGCGCGAACCGCAGATCCCCAACCCGGAATGCATATCACGGAGTTCAGCACCCGGGACATGAGTTCGAACGCGGGCCGTCCCGCTCTTGACCATGGGGACCGGTTCCGTATGGGATGCGGTGATGACCGAGAACACCAGTCCGGGAACCGGCGCCGCCCTCGCCGACGACGCGTCCGGCGGGCCGATGCTGCGAGTGGAGGACCTGCACCACTCCTACGGCACCGGGGCCGCCGCCGTGCACGCGCTGCGCGGCGCCTCCTTCACCGTCCGCAGCGGGGAACTGGTCGCTCTCAAAGGCCGGTCGGGCTCCGGCAAGTCGACGCTGCTCCATCTGATCGGCGGCCTCGACACCCCGCAGAGCGGCCGGGTCGTCATCGGCGGCACCGACCTGTCGGCGCTCGGCGAGAGCGAGCTGCTGGAACTGCGCCGCGACCGGATCGGCTTCGTCTTCCAGTCCTTCGGGCTCATCCCCATCCTCACCGCCGCCGAGAACGTGGGCGTGCCGCTGCGGCTGCGCCGGGCCGAGCCGCGCGAACGCGAGGAGCGGGTGGCGCTGCTGCTGGCCCTGGTGGGACTCGCCGGCCATGAGGCACAGCGGCCCGCCGAGCTGTCCGGCGGACAGCAGCAGCGGGTCGCCATCGCCCGGGCCCTCGCCAACCGGCCCGCCCTGCTGCTCGCCGACGAGCCGACCGGCCAGCTCGACGCCGCCACCGGCCTGGCGGTGATGGAGCTGCTGCGGGCCGTGGTCCGCAGCGAGCGCGTCACGGCCCTCGTCGCCACCCACGACCCCCAACTCCTCGGCCTGGCCGACCGGGTGCTGGAGCTGAGCGACGGGGTGGTCGTCGAGGGGTGAGAGGATGCGGCCCATGGTCGCGATCAGTCTGAGCAAGGTCCAGGAGACCGCTCCCGCGCTGGTGAACCTCTACAAGAGCGCCGGGGTGTCCCTCGCGAAGCACGGGCTGGACGGGCTGCGGGCCGCGGTCTACCTCGTGGTCGACTACTCCGGCTCGATGAAGCCGTACTACAAGGACGGCAGCGTGCAGGCGCTGGCCGACCGGGTGCTCGGGCTGTCCGCTCACCTGGACGACGACGGCACGGTGCCGGTCGTGTTCTTCTCCACCGATGTCGACGCCGAGACCGAGATCGCCCTGGCCGGCCACCAGGGGCGGATCGAGCGGATCGTGGCCGGCCTCGGCCACATGGGGAAGACCGCCTACCACCTGGCCATGGACGCCGTGATCGACCACTACCTCGACAGCGGGACGGCCGAGCCCGCCCTGGTCGTGTTCCAGACCGACGGCGGGCCGATCAACAAACTCGCCGCGGAGCGGTACCTGTGCAAGGCCGCCAGGCTGCCGCTGTTCTGGCAGTTCATCGGGTTCGGGGACCCGGGCAGCAAGCAGTTCGACTTCCTGCGCAAGCTCGACGAGCTGGCCGTACCGGGCAAGCGACCCGTCGACAACGCCGGGTTCTTCCACGCGGGTCAGGACCCCCGGAAGGTCTCGGACGCCGAGCTGTACGACCGGCTGGTCGGCGAGTTCCCGAAGTGGCTCGTGGCCGCACGGGCCCAGGGGATCGTCCGGGACCCCGCCGGCCGCTGACCGGCCGCTCGCCCCCTTGGCCCAACCGCCCCGCCCCTTGGCCCACGCCCCGCTTGCACGGTCGCGATGCCGTGCCACGCTGGGAAGGATCCTCGGGGAGGCGACGACGCATGGGCGACGACGGCGCACGACGGGTGTACGGGACGGACTCCGCCCACCGGAGGCCGCCCGCGGGCAAGGGCGAGCAGCTCGCCGACTGGGCGGACGGGCGGCTCGGCCTGTACGCCCTGGCCAAGGCCAACATGCGCAAGGTCTTTCCGGACCACTGGTCGTTCATGCTGGGCGAGGTCACCCTCTACAGCTTCGTCGTGCTGATCCTCACCGGCGTCTACCTCACCCTGTTCTTCGAGCCCAGCATGCAGGAGGTCGTCTACAACGGCTCCTACACGGAGCTCAACGGCGTCCTGATGAGCAGGGCGTTCGAGTCCACGCTGGACATCAGCTTCGACGTGCGCGGCGGGCTGCTGATCCGGCAGATCCACCACTGGGCGGCGCTGGTCTTCATCACGGGCATGCTGGTGCACATGATGCGGGTGTTCTTCACGGGCGCCTTCCGCAAGCCGCGCGAACTGAACTGGGTGTTCGGCTGGACCCTGCTGATGCTCGGCATCATCACGGGCCTGACCGGCTACTCCCTCCCCGACGACCTGCTGTCCGGCACCGGCATCCGCTTCGCGCAGGGCGCGATCCTGTCCATCCCGATCGTCGGGACGTACCTGTCGTTCTTCCTGTTCGGCGGGGAGTTCCCGGGCGAGGACATCATCTCGCGGCTGTACCCCGTCCACATCCTGCTGCTGCCGGGGATCATGGTGGGCCTGGTGACCGCCCATCTGATCCTGGTCTTCTACCACAAACACACCCAGTTCCCGGGCCCCGGACGCAAGGAGCGGTCGGTCGTCGGCATGCCCTTCCTGCCGGTCTACATGGCCAAGGCCGGCGGCTTCTTCTTCCTCGTCTTCGGCGTCCTGACGGTGATGGGCGCCATCGCCCAGATCAACCCCGTGTGGGCCTTCGGCCCCTACCGCCCCGACCTGGTCACCACCGGCGCCCAGCCCGACTGGTACCTCGGCTTCTCCGAGGGCCTGATCCGGGTGATGCCGGGATGGGAGATCAACCTCTGGGGACACACCCTCGTCCTCGGCGTGTTCATCCCCTTCTCCCTCTTCCCCCTGATCCTGCTCGCCCTCGGCGTCTACCCCTTCATCGAGGCGTGGATCACCGGCGACAAACGCGAGCACCACATCCTCGACCGGCCGCGCAACGCACCCGTGCGCACCGGCCTCGGCGTGGCCTGGCTGACCCTGTACGCGGTGCTGCTGATCGGCGGTGGCAACGACATCGTCGCCACCCATCTGCACCTGTCCATCAACGTGATCACCTGGTTCGTGCGGATCGGCGTGTTCGTGCTGCCGGTCGCCGCGTTCATCGTCACGAAGAAGATCTGCATGGGCCTCCAGCGCCGCGACCGCGCCAAAGTCCTGCACGGCCGGGAGACCGGCACCATCAAACGGCTGCCGACCGGCGAGTACATCGAGGTGCACGAGCCCCTCGCCCAGGCCGAGCGGTTCACCCTCACCCAGCACGAGCAGAACCCGCCCTACGAGGTCGGGCGCGAGGTCGACGCAGGGGGCGTCCGCCGCAAGGTCACCCGCCGCGAGCGGCTGCGCGCCCGCCTCGCCAGGACCATGTTCGGCCCCGACGCGCGGATCGAGAAGCCGACGGTGGAGGAGTACCGGGAGATCACCAGCGGCGACCACCAGCACTGACGACCGGGCCCCCGCGCGTGAACTCCCACCCGGCGCGCCCTACGTGTCGCACTCCAGCACGCTCCGGCACAGCGCGCACCGGGCCCGGACCCGGCCCCGAACCGGCACCCTGATCCGCTGGTGGCACGTGGGGCAGGGGAACGACACCCGCAAACGCCCGCCCCCGTCAGGGGAGAACGCGTACCGCACCCCCGGCTGCGGCGGCTCCGACGACCCGTGCCGCCGGTCCCGGGCGTACCGCCGGCGCCCCGCCCACCCCGCCGCCGTCAGCGGCGGCTGCCGCTCGTCGAGGCGGGCCAGCTCCATCCCCTTCACGTACGCCGTGTACGCCTGCGCACTGGTGAACCACACCGACGGGTCCTCGCCGAAGGCCAGCGCCCGCTTGGCCAGCACGTACCCGAACTCCTCCGGCGTGAGATACCCCAGCTTCTGCGACGACGCCCCGTCCTCCCGGAACGCGTCCAGCAGCAGCCACCCCGCCCCCAGATACGTCGTCGCCGTGTCCGTGAGGATCTCGTTGTCCCGCACGCCCGGGAAGGACAGGTCCAGCCGATGCAGGTACACATGCATCACCTCGTGCGCGAGGGCCGCCCCGATGTCCCGCCGATGCGTACGGAACCGGTCGTTCAGCTCCACGAAGTACTCCGGCCCCGCCGCCAGCTCCACGCTCGCCGCGTGCCGCATCTCCCGGAAACTCACGACCAGCCGGGCATCCGGAAGCCGGTAGTGCCGCACCAGCTCGTGCGCAACCCGCTGCGCCCCCAGATACAGGTCGTCGGTGTCGCAGAACGCCACGTCGACGGGGAGCACGCTGGTCTCGAACGTCCGGACGGTGTCGTACGACAGCCGCTTGTACAGCGCCGTGATGGCGGCCCGCACCGTCTCCAGGTGCGGGTAACCGTGCTCTACCGGCCCGTCGCTCGCCACGCCTCACCCCCAAGGACGCCCCGGAACCCGGTTCCACTGTACGAGGACACACCCCCGCGCGGACGGGCGCGCGAACGGCGAAAACCGGTCGTCACCCCCCGGCACCTCCGACAGAATCCGGGCCGTGACCAGCGAACAGCACACCGTCGCCGCCTCGCTCCGGGTGGGCGGCCAGGACGACGACCTCGAAAAGCGGCTCGACGAGGAGCTGACCGCCTTCAACACCGCCGCCGCCGACGGCGCCGTCACCGAACCCCTCTCCGTCCGCGTCACCGACGACACCGGCGACCTGGTCGGCGGGCTCACCGCATGGACCTGGGGCACCCTGTGCTCCGTGGACATGGTGTGGATCCGCGAGGACCAGCGCCACTGCGGCTGGGGAAGCCGGCTGATGCGCGCGGCGGAGGCCGAGGCGGCCCGGCGCGGCTGCACCGACATGATCGTCTCCACGTACAGCTTCCAGGCACCCCGCTTCTACCCGACGCTCGGCTTCCGGGAACGCGCCCGCATCCAGGGTGTCCCCGGTGGCCACGAGGACGTCTAGTTCCACAAGCGACTCTCACCTCCGAAGGATGAGACGGCCGGCGGCCACCCCGCGTGATCCCCGTAGGCTGACGCCCCATGACCACCAGCAACACCGGTTCCCCCGACGTCGACCCCGCCGTCCGCGAAGAGCTCGCCCGGCTGCGCGACAGCATCGACAACATCGACGCGGCCGTCGTCCACATGCTCGCCGAGCGCTTCAAGGCCACCCAGCAGGTCGGCCACCTCAAGGCCCGCCACCAGCTGCCCCCCGCCGATCCGGCCCGCGAGGCCCGCCAGATCGCCCGGCTGCGCGCACTCGCCGAGAACGCCAAGCTCGACCCGGCCTTCGCCGAGAAGTTCCTCAACTTCATCGTCGCCGAGGTCATCCGCCACCACGAGCGCATCGCGGACGAAGCGCTCGGCGGCACCACCACCGGCGCCAACTGACCTCGCGCACGCCCCGGGGGAGTGACACGAGGGCCCGCTCGCGACATGCTGCGCTGTGCACAGCATGTCAGCTGACGAGCACACCCCGTCAGCGTCCCGGACTTACTCTGGTCCTCCACGAGGGAGGGGCGTCGGGCCATGCCGTCGGATACCAGGATCCTCATCGTCGACGACCACGAGGACACGCTGTACGCGCTGGAGAGCGCCCTGGCCCCGCTGGGCTACCAGCTCGGCCGGGCCACCAGCGGCGACGAGGCACTGAAACAGGTCCTCCGCGGCCAGGTCGGCCTGCTGCTGCTCGACGTGCGCATGCCCGGCGTCAGCGGACTCGAGGTCGTGCGCTACATGCGGCGCGTGGAACAGACCCAGCACATCCCCGTCATCCTGCTCACCGGCTTCGGCGCCGACCACGAACTGACCACCACCGCCTTCGGGCTCGGGGTCGCCGACCTCGTCATGAAACCCGTCGACCCCTGGGCCCTGCGCACCAAGGTCCGCTACCTCTACGACGCCCACCGGCGCCATCTCGCCCTCGAACGCGAGGTGCACCACCTTCGCGCCCTCCTCACGGAGCACACCGGGACCGCCGCACACCCCCGCCCCGGCCTGCCGCACCCCGACGCACGCGTACCCACCCAACGGCCCGCGGGGGCGCACGCCGGGGAACTCGAAAAGGACCGCACCTAGAGCGGACATCGGTCACGTACCGATCCGCCTCTGTGCCTTGCCGACGCCATCAGGCAGCATGTCACGCATGTCCGTACTGACGCGCGACGAAGCGCAGACCCGAGCAGAGCTCCTCGACGTCCACCGCTACACCATCGACCTCGACCTGACCGGCGGAGACGAAACCTTCGACTCCCACACCCTGATCAGGTTCGCTGCCCGCGTGGACGGCACCACCTTCGTCGAGCTCAAGCCCGCCGAGCTGCGCTCCGTCACCCTCGACGGACACCCCCTGGACCCCGAAGCCCTGGACGGCAACCGGCTCGCCCTGCCCCACCTCACCGCCGGCGAGCACGAACTGCGCGTGGACGCCCGGATGCGCTACTCCCGCACCGGCGAGGGCATGCACCGCTTCACCGACCCCACCGACGGCGAGACCTACGTCTACACCCAGCTGTTCATGGACGACGTCCAGCGCGTCTTCGCCGCCTTCGACCAGCCCGACCTGAAGGCCGTCTTCGAACTGTCCGTGAAAGCCCCGCAGAACTGGACCGTCCTCGCCAACGGCATCACCGAACAGACCGACGGCGTATGGACCGCGGCCCCCACACCGCTCATCTCCACCTACCTCGTCGCCGTCGCCGCCGGCCCCTGGCACTCCGTGCGCACCGAACACCGCGGCCTGCCCTTCGGCCTGCACTGCCGCCGCTCCCTCGCCCCCTACCTCGACGCCGACGCCGACGAACTCCTCGACGTCACCCGCGCCTGCTACGACCGCTACCACGAGAAGTTCGACGAGCCCTACCCGTTCGACTCCTACGACCAGGCCTTCGTCCCCGAGTTCAACGCCGGCGCCATGGAGAACCCGGGCCTGGTCACCTTCCGCGACGAGTTCGTCTACCGCTCCGCCGTCACCGACACCGAACGCCAGACCCGCGCCATGGTCATCGCCCACGAGATGGCCCACATGTGGTTCGGCGACCTCGTCACCCTCAAGTGGTGGGACGACATCTGGCTGAACGAGTCCTTCGCCGAGTACATGGGCTACCAGACCCTCACCGAAGCCACTCGATTCACCGACACCTGGACCGACTTCGGCGTCACCCGCAAGTCCTGGGGCTACGACGCCGACCAGCGCCCCTCCACCCACCCGGTCGCCCCCGAGGCCGTCGACGACACCGCCTCCGCACTGCTCAACTTCGACGGCATCTCCTACGCCAAGGGCGCCAGCGCACTGCGGCAACTGGTCGCCTGGCTCGGCGAGAAGGACTTCCTCGCCGGCATCAACACCCACTTCGCCCGGCACAAGTTCGCCAACGCCACCCTCGCCGACTTCATCGACAACCTCGCGAGCGCCACCGACCGCGACGTCCACGCCTGGGCCGACGCCTGGCTGCGCACCACCGGCGTCGACACCCTCAACCCCCGGATCACCCCCGGCGAGCACGGCACCTGCGCCCTCACCGTCGACCGCACCGGCAGCCGCCCGCACCGCATCGCCGCCGGCCTCTACGACCGCGACCTCGGCGACGACGGCGGACAGCTCGTCCTGCGCGAAAGCCTCCACCTGGACCTCCCGCAGACCGACGCCCACCCCATCGGCAAGCGCCCCGCCCTGCTCCTCCTCAACGACGGCGACCTCACCTACGCCAAGGTCCGCTTCGACCCCGAGTCCTTCGAAACCGTCCGCAAGGACCTGTCCGGCCTGCCCCGGCCGCTCACCCGCGCGGTCGTCTGGAACGCCCTGCGGGACGCCGTCCGCGACGGCGAACTCGCCCCCGGCGCCTACCTGGAGACCGCCCGCGCCCACCTCCCGCTGGAGACGGACCTCGCCATCGTCCAAGGCGTCCTCGCCTTCGCCTCCGCCTACATCGCCGACCGCTACCTCACCCCCGACGAGCGGCCCGCCGCCCTCGCCACCCTCTCCGAACTGTGCCGCGACCTCATCCGCCGCACCGAGGACGGCGACAACCCCGGCCTGCGCCTGATCGCCGTACGCCACCGCATCGACGTGGCCGCCCACCCCGACACCATCGCCGCCTGGCTCGCCGACGGCACCGTCCCCGGCGGCCCGGAACTCGACCCCGAGCTGCGCTGGCGGGTCCTCGCCCGGCTCGCCGTCCTCGGCGCGACCGACGAGGCCGCCATCGCCGCCGAACTGGAACGCGACCCCAGCGCCACCGGCCAGGAGGGCGCCGCCCGCTGCCGCGCCGCCCTGCCCGACCCGGAGGCCAAGGCCCGCGCCTGGGAGGCCATGTTCGGCTCCGACGACCTGTCCAACTACCTCTTCACGGCCACCGCCCGCGGCTTCTGGCAGCCCGAACAGGCCGACCTGGTACGCGAGTACGTATCGCGCTACTACCCCGAGGCGGTCGCCGTCGCCGACCGCCGGGGCCCCGCCATGGCGGAGGCGGCGGGCCGCTGGGCCTTCCCCGCGCACGCCGTCGACGCGGACAACCTCCACCTCGGCGAGACCTGCCTGCACGACGGCACTCCGACCCCCGCGCTGCGCCGCAAACTCGTCGACCAGCTCGACGACTTGAAGCGGGCGCTCCGGGTCCAGGGAGCCCGGCAGTCCTGACGGCGGTCACAGGGCGGCCGCCCTGCCGTCGGTGCAGCGTTCCGGTCGCCTCCCGATGGGGTGCCGCGACCGCGACCGCGCCACGGCCCGGGGGCCATATGGTCGGCTTCGAGAAGCGCCCCCCTGGCCGGGGGCGGCCCGGTCCAGCTCGGGGCGGTCACTCCGCCACGAGGCCGCGGCCCGGGCCCGAGGGCGGTCATATCGCCGGTTCCGAGAACCGACCCTCGTGCTGCGCCGCGACTCGTCGATGAGGTGGACGAGTTGATGGAGGTGCTGCGGATGCCAGAGGCCCGGGAGGCCTGACGGCTTGCCCGGGGGCGGGGAGCGGCCCCCGCCGCACGGCCGGGACGCCCCTCCGCTGTCCCAGCGTCTCGGTCGTCCCTCCCGCCCCGGGGCCGCGACCGAGCCCGGGTCCGGGGGCCGTGGGGGGGGGGGTGTTGTGGCCCGCCCCCCCCCCCCCCGGCCCGCCCCCGGGCCGGCCCGGCAAAAGCCCCCCCGCCTGGGGGGGGGCCTTGGCGCCCGGGGGGCCCGGCGCCCCGCG
>NZ_JBEZWN010000065.1:0-40138 GCF_040637495.1 Streptomyces sp. NPDC029044 | reverse complement strand
GGCCCGGAAGGGAACGGTGAGGACCACGAACATTCCGCCACTGGGCGCATTCCAGCCCGGTCGTCATCGGCCACCGCGGCGCGGCCGGCTGGCGCCCGGAGCACACGGCAGCCTCGTACACGTACGCCGTGCAGACGGGCGCCGACTGGATCGAACCGGACCTGGTGCCGACGAAGGACCACGTGCTGGTGGTCCGGCACGAGAACGAGATCTCCCAGACGACCGACGTCGCCCGCCACCCGGAGTTCGCGGACCGCCGTACGACGAAGACGGTCGACGGACGGCAGGTGACCGGCTGGTTCACGGAGGACTTCACGCTGGCCGAGCTGAAGACGCTGCGGGCGGTGGAGCGGCTGCCCGCGGTCCGCAACCGCAACACCGTCTTCGACGGGCGTGCGGAGATCATGACCTTCCAGGAGGTCGTGGACCTGGCGCGGCGGCTGTCGCGGGAGCACGGCCGGACGATCACGGTCTTCCCGGAGACCAAGCACCCCACGTACTTCCGCTCGATCGGACTGCCGTTGGAGCCGCAGCTGGCGGCCGCGATCCGCCGCAACCGGCTCGGCCGGCGCGAGTGCGTCGTGCAGTCCTTCGAGCCGACGAGCCTGCGGCGCATGACGGGCCTGGGTGTGCCGCTGTGGCAGGCGCTGGGGACGGCGGGCGGGCCGTACGACACGCCCTCGGTGACCTACCGGGACATGATGACGCCGGCCGGACTGGCGGCCATCGCGCAGTACGCGGACTGGATCGGTCCGGACAAGTCCTCGGTGGCGGGCACGGCCCTCGTGGCGGATGCGCACGCGGCGGGGCTGCGGATCGGGCCGTACACCTTCCGCGCGGAGAACCAGTTCCTGCCGGAGCGGTTCCGGCGCGGGAGCGGACCGAACGATTTCGGGGACGCGTTCGCGGAATACACGCTGTACTACCGCATGGGGGTCGATGCGGTCGTAACCGACTTCCCGGACTTGGCGGTGATCGCGAGGAGGAGCTGATGACGGTGAGCCGGGCGTGCCGGACCTGCGGCACCATGCAGGAGTTCCGGATGTTCAACGCCGCCGAGCGGGCGGCGGTCCGGGCGGAGAAGGGTCACGGGCACTTCGTGGACGACTACTGGCGCTGCACCGCCGCCGGCTGCCGGTGGTACCAGCGCTACCTCAACCGCGGCGAGGACGGCCTGCTCCCGGAGGAACTCAAGATCCAGGCCGTCCCCGCCGAGTGAGCCCTACAGGTTGGAGAAGTCCGGGCCCTTGGTGCGGGTGCGCTTGATCTCGTAGAAGCCGGGGACGGAGGCCACGGCGAGGGTGCCGTCCCAGAGGCGGCCGGCCTCCTCGCCCTGCGGCGCCGGGGTGACGACCGGGCCGAAGAAGGCGATCTGCTCGCCGTCGGCGCCGGGCACGGCGATGACCGGGGTACCCACGTCCTGGCCGACCTTGTCGATGCCCTCCTTGTGGGAGGCGCGCAGCTCGGCCTCGTAGGGGGTGGAGTCCCAGTGCTCCAGGAGGGACTCGGGCAGACCCACGTCCTTCAGGGCGGCGGCGACCGCCTCCTTGCCGGGGCCCTCGGCCCGGTTGTGGATGCGGGTGCCGAGCGCGGTGTAGAAGTCGCCGAGGACTTCGGGGCCGTGCTCCTGCTGCGCGGCTATGACGACCCGGACGGGGCCCCACGCCTTGGTCTCCAGCAGTTCGCGGTACTCCTCGGGCAGCTCGTCCAGCTTGTCCTCGTTCAGCACGGCGAGGCTCATGACATGCCAGCGGACCTCGATGTCCCTGACCTTCTCCACCTCCAGAACCCAGCGGGAGGTCATCCACGCCCAGGGGCACAGCGGGTCGAACCAGAAGTCGACGGGGGTCTTGTCCGACATGTCTCTCCTCAGCAGGAAACCGTTTCTCCGGCAACGCCGGTGTGCTCTCCCGTCATTCCCGGCTGACCCGCGTCAGGGGCACGTGGCAGGATCGGTCCTGTTCAGCCGTACCCCACGACATCCGAGGAGTGCCACCCGTGCCCGGTGAGAATCTGTCCCGCGACGAGGCCCGGGAGCGGGCCGCCCTGCTGAGCGTCGACGGGTACGAGGTGTCACTCGACCTGCGGTCCGCGGTCGGTGAGGACCGAGGCGACGGGCCCCGCACCTTCCGCTCCGTCACCACGGTCCGCTTCCGCTGCAACGAGCCCGGGGCGAGCAGCTTCGCCGACCTGATCGCGCCGAGTGTGACGGCCGTATCGCTCAACGGCCGTGATCTGGACCCCGGCGAGGTCTTCGACGGCTCCCGGATCACGCTGGAGGACCTGGCCGCGGACAACGAGCTGGTGGTCGACGCCCAGTGCGCCTACTCCCGCACCGGCGAGGGCCTGCACCGCTTCGTCGACCCCGAGGACGGCGAGGTGTACCTGTACACGCAGTACGAGCCGGCCGACGCGCGCCGGGTCTTCACCAACTTCGAGCAGCCCGACCTGAAGGCCCCGTACCGTTTCGAGGTGCGGGCGCCCGAGGGCTGGACGGTGTGGAGCAACGGGGCCGGCGAGCAGACCGACGGGGTGTGGCGGTTCGCCGAGACCAAGCCGATCTCGACGTACATCACCTGCGTGGTGGCGGGCCCGTACCACTACGTGACGGACTCCTACACGCGCACCCTCTCGGACGGCACGACGCTTCAGATCCCGCTGGGCGCCCTGTGCCGCAAGGGCCTCGCGCCCTACTTCGACGCCGACGACGTGTTCCTCGTCACCAAGCAGGGCCTGGACTTCTTCCACGACCACTTCGACTACCCGTACCCGTTCGGGAAGTACGACCAGGCCTTCGTGCCGGAGTACAACCTGGGCGCGATGGAGAACCCGGGACTGGTGACGTTTCGCGAGGAGTTCATCTTCCGCGGGAAGGTGACGCAGGCGTCCTACGAGGGCCGGGCCAACGTCATCCTGCACGAGATGGCGCACATGTGGTTCGGCGACCTGGTCACCATGGAGTGGTGGGACGACCTGTGGCTGAAGGAGTCCTTCGCGGACTTCATGGGCGAGTTCTCACTCGTCGGCGCGACCCGCTTCGTCAACGGCTGGATCACCTTCGCCAACCGCCGCAAGGCCTGGGCCTACCGCGCCGACCAGCTGCCCTCCACGCACCCGATCACGGCGGACATCCGCGACCTCCAAAACGCCAAGCTCAACTTCGACGGCATCACGTATGCCAAGGGCGCGTCGGTGCTGAAGCAGCTCGTGGCGTACGTCGGCGAGGAGGCGTTCCTGGAGGGCGCCCGGCGCTACTTCAAGCGGCACGCGTACGGCAACACCCGCCTCGGTGACCTGCTGTCGGTGCTGGAGGAGACCAGCGGCCGGGACATGAGCGCCTGGTCGCGGTCCTGGCTCCAGACGGCCGGGGTGAACTCGCTGACGCCGCAGGTGCTGCTGGGCGCGGACGGCCGCGTCGAGGAGCTGGCGGTGGTGCAGGAGGCGGCGGAGTCGCACCCCGAGCTGCGCCCGCACCGGATCGCCGTGGGCCTGTACCGGGTGACGGACGGCGGGACGCTGGAGCGCTACGGGCGCGTGGAGACCGACGTCGACGGCGCCCGGACGGTCGTGGCGGAACCGGCCGGGGCCGAGGCACCGGACCTGGTGCTCGTCAACGACGACGACCTGACGTACTGCAAGACCCGCTTCGACGAGACGTCGCTGGCGACCCTGCGCGAGCACCTGGGCTCGATCACCGACCCGCTCGCGCGCGCCCTGTGCTGGTCGGCGCTGTGGAACATGACGCGGGACGCGCTGCTCCCGGCGCGGGACTTCGTGGACCTGGTGCTGCGGTTCGGCGGGCGCGAGTCCGAGATCGGCGTGGTGCAGATGCTGCACGCCTGGGCCGAGTCGGCGGTCACCCACTACACGGCGCCCGCACGGCGCGAGACGGCCGCCCGGCTGCTCGCCGAGGGCGCCCGGCGCGAGCTGTACGCGGCCGGCCCGGGCAGCGAGCACCAGCTCGCATGGGCCCGCTTCTTCGCCCGTACGGCCACCGCCGAGGCCGACTTCGAGCTGCTGCGGGACCTGCTCGCCGGCACGGCGACGGTCGACGGCCTCGACCTGGACCAGGAGCTGCGCTGGGTGTTCCTGGAGCCGCTGGCCGCGCACGGGGTCGTGGACGAGAAGGCGCTGGCCGAGGAGCTGGCCCGGGACGACACGGCCTCCGGCAAGCGCCATCAGGTGCGCTGTCTGGCCGCCCGCCCGTCCGAGGCGGTGAAGGCGCAGGCATGGGCGCAGGTCGTGGAGTCGGACGCGCTGTCCAACGCCATGGTCGAGGCGACCATCGCGGGCTTCTCCCAGGGCTCCCAGCGGGAGCTGATCGCACCGTACGCCGAGAAGTACTTCGCGGCGATCGAGCGGGTCTGGACCGAGCGGTCGATCCAGATCGGCATGCACGTGGTGCAGGACCTGTTCCCGTCGCTCCAGCAGTCGAAGGAGACGCTGGACGCCACGGACGCCTGGCTGGACGCGCACGAGGAGGCGGCCCCGGCGCTGCGCCGGCTGGTGCTGGAGTCCCGTGACGATCTGGCACGGGCGTTGCGTGGACAGGCGTGCGACGAGGCCGCTGACCAGTAGCTTTGGCCTGAGATCCGGGCGTTCCGCCTTCGTTACGAGACGATCGCCCCCGGAGCCGTAACCCCTGGACCGCACCCGAACGGACCAGGGGCTTTCGGCATCCGAACATCCGTCCTTTAGTGCCGGATTGTCCGCATGTGTCGACGGACCTGTAACAGCGGTTCAAAGAGGGCCGGAGCGCGGGAAATTGCGGGGCATGACCCACAACGCCCCGCTCTCCCCCCGCCCGCTGCACGACCTGTCCGGCGGTGGCCGCCCCCGTGTGACGACGACGGCGCGGCTCCGCTCGCGCGGCGTCTCCACCGCCGAGACGAACGAGCAGTGCCGCGCGGGCGGCCCCTGGCAGCAGCTCCTGCCGGGCGTCGTCCTGCTCCACCCGGGCCCGCCGACCAGCGAGGAGCGGCTGCACGCGGTGCTGATGTACGCGGCGCGGGAACGCGGCACCGGGGTCCCCGCCCAGCCGGGCGGGAGCCGGCCGCACGCTCCCGCCTACCCCGAGGCGATGATCACGGGCCTGGCCGCGCTGACCCTGCACGGCTTCTCCTCCACTCCCCCGCTGCCGTCCCTGGACACCATCGACGTCCTGGTCCCGCGGCTGCGCAGGCTGCGCTCCACGGGCTGCGCCCGGATCGTCCGCACACCCGCCATGCCCGACCCCGAGCAGGTCACGGGGGTCCCGGTGGCACCGGTCGCCCGCGCGCTGGCCGACGCGGTGGCCGAACTCGCGGACGCCGGCACCGTCCGCCGGCTGCTCACGGAGGCGGTCCGCGGCAGCCACTGCGACCCGGCGGCGGTGGTCCGGGAACTGAACCAGGCCCGGCTGCTGAGCCGCCCGCACGTCGTGGACGCGGTGGACTCCCTGCTCGCCGAGGGCCGGGCCCGCGCGGAGGACCGCCTGTACCGGATGGTCCGCGAGTACGGCCTGCCCGACCCGGTCTGGAACGTCGACCTGCGCCTGCCCGGCGGCCCCTACCTCGGCGGCCTCGACGCGTACTGGCCCGACCAGGCGGTGGCGGTGGAACTCGACACCCGCGCGCCCCGGCAGGACGACGACGCCCTGTGGTCCGAGTACGCGCGCAAGCGCGAGCACCTGGAGCGGCTCGGCATCACGGTCGTCCACATCACGCCGCGCAAGCTCCGCGACTCCCCCGAGCAGCAGGCGACGGTGCTCCGCACGGCCCTGATGGCCTCGGCCGACCGCGAACCGGCGGCGTATGTCGCGGTCCTGCCCCGGTAGTGACGGACCGGGGCAGGACCAGGAGGGGAGAGGAGGGGCCGCCGGGACACGCCGGTGGCCCCTCTTCGGCAGGGCCGGGCTACCTGTCGCAGTACTCCGCCTCGACGACGGTGCCCGTGTCGGGTGACCAGTCGCCGTTGAAGTCGACGGCCACGGAGTGGCGGCCGTCGTCCGTGGTGAAGGCCGCCGTGGAGGAGCCGTGGATGTCGCCGGTGTGACCCCAGACGGTCATGCCGCAGTCCAGCTTGTACGCCCACAGGCCCAGGCCGTAGCTCTTCGGGTTGAGTTCCGTCACGTCATGGGTCGTCGGGCCGGTGGCCGTCGGCGCCAGCTTGGCGTAGGCGCGACTGCCGGGCCGGGGCAGGGTGAGTTGCGTCAGGGGAAGTACCCCGGGCCGCCCGGCCCGGGTTGAGAGGGGCCCGCCCGGTTGGGCGGGTTTCAGCTCTTCTTGAGCACCAGCTCGGTGTTGCGGTCCTTCGGGTCGCCGCCGAGGGTCGTGCTCGCGCCGGGGGCGTTGAGGGACAGCTCGCGGTAGAGCGCCGCGAGTCCGGTCTGGGAGAGGTCGGAGAAGTCCGTGCGGTGCGGGGCCGAGGACTCCACCAGCGTCGTGAACAGGGAGACCGTGCCGTCCTTGTTGTCGGTCAGCTCGATGATCCGGGCCAGCTGCGGGAAGTCGACGTGGGAGGCGGTGGAGATCTCCCAGAAGGAGCCGCCGCTCGCCAGGGCGTGCGGGGTGATGACGTTCTTGTGGATGTGCCCGTTCACCCAGGCGAGCACCCTGGGGTGATCGCCGAGCAGGGCGAGGACCTCCTGGCCGTTGTGGCGGCGCTCGTTGGGCCTTGCCGGGTCGCTGCGCAGGTTCGTCATCGTCTTGCTGGTGTGGTGGCTGAAGATCACCGCGTAGGAGTCCTTGTTGTCCCGCAGTGTCTTGTCGAGCCACTTGAGCTGGGCCGAGCCGATGGACCCCTCGTAGTGGCCGCCGGAGTCGGTGGTGTCCAGGCTGATGCCGATGACGTCGTCGGAGATGCGGAAGGCGTAGTACTGGGTGCCCGCGTCCAGGTTGGCGGAGGAGTAGCCGTGGCCGGCCGGGCCGACGCCGCGGTGGGCCGGGTCCAGGTGCGCCTGGAGGTACTCGGCCTGCGTGAAGGGCGCGCGCCTCTCGTCGGGGGTGACCGACCGCATGCGGCGGGCCTGGGAGGTGAGGAAGTCGTGGTAGCGGACGCCCTGGGGGTCGCGGGCCTTCTTGATCTGCGCCTGGAGCCGCTGCGCCTCGGCCGCGGAGACGTCCATCAGCTTCTTGCCGCCGACGGCGAGTTCCGTGAGGTACGAGTCGCCGTGCGAGGCGTAGCAGCCCATCGGCAGCGAGTCGTGGTTGCCGACCGTCGAGTACCAGGGCAGGTTGAGGCCGGGGCTGCGCACCTCGCGGATCGCGGCCTTCAGGAAGCCGTCGAGGTGGGGGAAGCCCGCCTGCTTGTCGCTGTCGCGGACCGCGGCATCCGGCTGCCAGTACTGCTTGAGGCCGCTGTTCTGGACGCCCTCGTACCGGCGCGGGTCACCGGTGTTGGGCGTGATGCGCCCGCCGCTCATGATCTTCAGGAACCAGTCCAGCTCGGACTTGGCGTTGTTGTCCGTGTTGTCGCCGGTGGTCATGGCGAAGTGCAGCGGGGCGCCGGTGACGGGGGCGCCGCGCAGCGCGTTGATCCGCTCCACCAGCGCGATCGCGCCCTGCACGGTCAGCGCCTCGTGCGGCCGCCAGGCGTGGATGTCGGCCGAGCGCAGGTACTCCAGACGCAGCGGGTGCTGGGTGTCGATGATGTGCAGGTCGGTGAGCTGCACGAACGCGGCGAGCGGGGTACGGCGGCCGGCCCGGCCGGGCCGGGGCGCGGCCAGGTCGGAGCGGACGACCCGCTGCCAGCCGGGCCCGTCGTTCAGCCGGCGGTAGCCGGAGCTGCCGCGCGGAGCGGCGACGGACGCCAGTGTGGTGCCCTTGGTGTAGGGGGCCAGCGGCGCGGCCGGTGCCCGGCGCGAGGAGGCCGCCACGGCGGCGTCGGTGCTCTCCTTGACCGTGGCGGCCTGGCTGTCGCTGGGCCGCAGGGCGTAGCCGACGCCCCCGGAGAGGGCGACCGCGCCGGTGGCGGCGAGGACGGAACGACGGTGGATGCCCCGGCCTGAGCCGGCGACTGAGCGTGTGCGCGACATGCGCTTCTCTCCCCGAGTGCGAACGCGTCGGCAGTGGTCGCGGGGCGTTCACGTCGTGAACACCCCGCTCGTACTGGATCGTTGGCACCGGGAATGACCTGCGCGTAAACGAGGCGGCAACGCGCAGCGCCGATCACCGTACGTGGATCTTGGACTACCCTGCGCGTCGTCGCCTGCTCCGGATACGGCCCGGAGTCCGTCACGCGGCGTTCACCTTCCGGGGTACTGCACCTACCCCGGGAGGTCCGCCAGCCGTCCGGTGACCGGGCGTTCGCGCCACATCCGCAGGGCGATGTCGACCATCGGCACCCGGACGAGAGCGGGGACCGCGTCCAGGTCGTGCCAGGCGGCGAGGTCGGTGGAGCCGTTCACCTCGTAGCGCAGTTCGCCGCCGGTGACGCGGCCCTCGTAGACGAACCGGACACCGTGGTTCTCGACGGCGCGTCCGAGGCCGTCGCGGAAGACGCGGGTGGAGGAGTTCACGCCGAGCAGCCCGGTCACCTCGATGCGGTAGCCGGTCTCCTCCTCCACCTCCCGCCGGACGGTGTCGTAGGGGTCCTCGCCGTGCTCCATGCCGCCGCCCGGCACGACCCACTCGGGCGTGCCGTCCTGGGCCGGCGAGCGGGCGAGCAGGATCTGTCCGTCCCGGACGCATATGGCGTAGGCCGCCACCCTCAACTTCTGTCGCACTCCGGGACGTTAACCGATTTCTTTGCCACCTTCAGGACCGATGCTCACAAATCGCATCGCGGGTTTTCCCCATACGTCCATCTCGTTTCGGTCAACACTCCCCAAAGGACTTCACCTTGCGTAAGGCTGTGCGATCGTCCGGGCTTGCCGTTCGGACCATCTGCGACCAGGACCGATCGGGCCCCGGTCGCTTCCCGCTCGTTCCTTTACCTACAAGGGATGCCGATGACCCCTCCCACCCCGCGCGATCAGATATCGGGCAGACGTGTGGCACGCATCGCCGTGGCCGCCGGTCTCGTCGCCGCGCTCTCCGCGGCCGGGCCGATCCCCATGGCGTTCTCCGCCGACGGCCCGGGCGCGGACGCCCCGGCCGAGCCGAGCGTCAAGTCCGCGCACGCCAAGCTCGGTTCGGACGACGCGGACCTGCTCGCGGAGGCCAAGGCCGACGGCGACAAGACCGTCACGATGATGATCGCCACCGCGCCCGGGAAGACCGAGCAGGTCGCCGGGCAGCTGGACGCGGTCAAGGGCGGCTCGGTCGGCCGGGCCGACGACAAGCTCGGCTACGTCCGCGCCACCGTCCCGACGGCCAAGGCCGACTCGGCGATCGCCGCCGCCACCAAGCTGTCCTCCGTGCACGGCATCGACCTGCGCGAGGAGATCCCGCTGGACGACCCGGCACCGAGCGCGGACACCGCCAAGGGCGCCAAGGCCGCGAAGGGGACGTACCCGGCGCCGGGGAAGAAGACCCCGGCTGAGAACCCGTACAACCCGTCCTTCGAGACGGGCGCGGTCGACTTCGTCGAGGACCACCCGAAGGCGGACGGCCGCGGCGTCACCATCGGCATCCTGGACTCCGGCGTGGACCTCGGCCACCCGGCGCTCCAGAAGACGACGACCGGTGAGCGGAAGATCGTCGACTGGGTGACGGCGACCGACCCGATCATCGACAACGACAACACCTGGCGCCCGATGGTCTCGGCCGTCTCCGGCCCCGCCTTCAGCTACCAGGGCCAGTCGTACAAGGCGCCGGCGGGCTCCTACAGCGTCAGCCTCTTCAAGGAGTCGTACACCACCGGCGGCGACGCGGCGGGCGACGCCAACCGGGACGGCGACACCACCGACGTCTGGGGCGTGCTCTACGACGCGGCGGCCGGCACGGTCCGGGTCGACCTGAACAACAACAACGACTTCGGCGACGACGCCCCGATGAAGCCGTACAAGGACGGCCACCAGGTCGGGTACTTCGGCACCGACAACCCGGCCACCGACGTCGCCGAGCGGCAGCCGTTCGTCGTGGAGATCCGCAAGGACGTCCCGATGGACCCGCTGGGCGGCAGCTGGGTCGGCAAGAAGTCCGACTTCGTCAACATCGGCGTCATCGAGTCCGAGCACGGCACGCACGTCGCCGGCATCACCGCCGCCAACGGCCTGTTCGGCGGGAAGATGGACGGTGCCGCTCCGGGCGCCAAGCTGGTCTCCTCGCGCGCCTGCACCTGGTCCGGCGGCTGCACCAACGTGGCGCTCACCGAGGGCATGATCGACCTCGTCACCAAGCGCGGTGTCGACATCGTCAACATGTCCATCGGCGGCCTGCCGGCGCTGAACGACGGCAACAACGCGCGCGCCGAGCTGTACACGCGGCTCATCGACACCTACGGCGTCCAGCTGGTGATCTCCGCGGGCAACTCCGGCCCCGGCGCCAACACCATCGGCGACCCCTCCCTGGCCGACAAGGTCATCTCGGTCGGCGCGTCCGTCTCCAAGGAGACCTGGGCTGCCAACTACGGCTCGGTCGTGGAGAAGAAGTACGCGATGATGCCGTTCTCCTCGCGCGGCCCGCGTGAGGACGGCGGCTTCACGCCGACCCTGGTCGCCCCGGGCGCGGCGATCAACACCATCCAGACCTGGATGCCGGGCCAGCCGGTCGCCGAGGCGGGCTACACCCTGCCGGCCGGCTACGGCATGCTCCAGGGCACCTCGATGGCCTCCCCGCAGGCCGCCGGTGCCTCGGCGCTGCTGATCTCGGCCGCCAAGCAGAAGAAGATCGACCTCACGCCGGCGACCCTGCGCACGGCCCTCACCTCCACCGCCGACCACATCAAGGGTGTGCAGGCGTACGAGGAGGGCGCGGGCCTCATGAACATCGAGGACGCCTGGGACGCCATCCGCGACGACGCCACCTCGCACGCCTACACGGTCAAGGCGCCGGTCGACACCGCGATCGACCAGTTCCTGAAGACCCCGGGCTTCGGCACGGGCCTGTACGACCGTGAGGGCGGCCTGAAGGCCGGCCAGAAGAAGACGTACGACATCACCATCACCCGTACGTCCGGCGCCGACAAGGCGATCCGGCACGAGCTGCACTTCGAGAACAACGCGGGCGGCACGTTCCGCATCGTGGGCTCCGACGAGGTGAAGCTGCCGCTGAACCAGCCGGTGACCGTCAAGGTCCAGGCCGCGCCGAAGTCCGCGGGCATCAAGAGCGCGATCCTGGAGGTCGACGACCCGAAGACCGAGGGCATCGACCGCCAGGTCCTCAGCACGGTCGTGGTCTCCACGCCGCTGAAGTTCACGACCTCCGCGAAGAACTCGGTGCAGCGCAACAGCTCGCACCACTACTTCGTCACCGTCCCGGAGGGCGCCAAGACCCTTGAGGTCGCGATGAGCGGGCTGAAGGACAAGAGCCAGACCCGGTTCATCTCCATCCACCCGTACGGCGTCCCGTCCGACCCGACGTCGACGATCAACTGCTACCCGAACTACCCCAACCCGGCCAACACCTGCCGCCCCGACCTGCGTTCGTACGCGAACCCGCAGCCGGGCGTGTGGGAGATCGAGGTCGAGTCGCGCCGTACGTCGCCGCTGCTCGACAACCCGTACAAGCTGGACGTCGCCGTCCTCGGCGCGGCCTTCGACCCGGAGACCGTGACCGTGCCCGAGGCGAAGGTCGGCACCCCGGCCGCCGCCTCCTGGAAGGTGACGAACGGCTTCGCCGCGCTCGACGGCAAGCTGGTGGGCGGCCCGCTGGGTTCGGCCAAGGCGACCCGCCCCTCGATCAAGCAGGGCGAGACGCAGACCACGACGGTCGAGGTGCCCGCGGGCGCGAAGTCGCTGGACGTCGCCATCGGCGGGGTCTCGGACAACGCCGCGGACCTGGACCTCGCCGTGTACGACGCGTCGGGCACGCAGGTCGGCAGCTCGGCCGACGGCGACTCGGAGGAGTCGGTCTCCCTCCCCTCCCCGGCCGCCGGTAAGTACTCGATCGAGGTCGTCGGCTACTCGGTGCCGGCCGGCACCACCGCGTACGACTACCAGGACGTGTTCTTCTCCCCCTCCCTCGGCAGCGTCGGTGTCGACGGGTCGGCGCCGGTGAAGCTCGGCACGGGCGACTCCGCGACGGTCTCGGGCAGCGTCACCGCCGCGGCGGCCGCTCCCGAGGGGCGTGAGTTCTTCGGCCAGGTCCAGCTGGTCAACGCGCGCGGCACCGTCGCGGGCCTGGGCAGCGTGAAGATCGAGAAGGTTCTGCCGTAGCGGTATCGCGGCAACGGTGGGGCGGGCGTCCGTACGGGCGCCCGCCCTTCCTGCTGTCCCTCACGGGCACGGGAGCGAGCGCGAGTCGGGCAGCGCGTCGGTGATCCACGCCCGTTCGCGGGCGATCTCCTTCTCTCCGGTCGCCCACAGGTCCGGGTGCGCCTGCGTTCCCGAGATGCCGACGAGCATGGGTGCACCGGCTCGCAGCGCGGGCACGGCGCCGGTCTCCAGGGGGAAGGTGATCCGCGCCCGTCCCTTGTCCGGCTTGTAGTAGCGCGTCACGTCCAGCGTGATCCGGTCCTGCCCGGTACCGGGAACCGTTTCGACCTCGGCGACGGTGCCCTCGACGACGATCCGGGCGCAGGCGAGATACCCGGCGTGGCTGAGCTTGGCGTCCCCTTCGGAGTGCGGACCCCCGGCGACGGAGCTGTCGGCGGCGGACGATCCGCCCTGATCACCCCCGGCGCTCATGCCGCCGCTCTGGACGACGAGCCAGCCCATGCCGATCACCATGCTGGCCCCGACGGCCGCGACGAGGCCCTTCAGGGCCACGGCCAAGGGCTCGGGCCGCTTGCGGCGCGCCGGCAGCGGCGTCACGGAGGCACCGTCGCCGGTGGCGGATCCGGGTGCCTCCTGGGGCTCGGCGAGGGCGTGTCCGATGAGGCCCAGCTGCTCGCGCAGCACCCCCAGGTCGGCGGTCGCGGCCCGGTACTCGGCCATGAAGGCCTCACTCGCACGGGCCTCGTGCGGTGGCTCCTCGCCGGTGATCGCCGCCATCAGCGCATCGGACCCGTCGCGCCCGGCCTGGTCCTTTTGGGCGGTCACGTCACACCACCTCGTCCTCGTGCAGGCGGGCGCGCAGGGCCCGTACCGCCGTGTGCAGCCGGCTCTTGACCGTGCCCTCCGGGACGCCGAGCTGCTCGGCGATGGACCGGACCGGCAGGTCGGCGTAGAAGCGCAGGACGACGACCTGCCGCTGCGCGTCGGGCAGCTCGTCCAGACCCTGGGCGACGGCGACGGACAGCACGCTGCTGTCCTCGCCGGACGGATGCGCCGGCTGACGCAGGGAGGCCAGCCGCTCCCCGAGCCGTTCCTGGCGGCGCTTGGCCCGGTGCCAGTCCATGGCCAGGTTGGAGGCGACGACCGCCGCCCATGCCGAGACGTCCCGCGGCGCCTCCCTGCCGCTCGCGGCCCGCTCCAGCAGCCGCAGGCGGACCTGCTGCACCCCGTCCGGCAGGTCCGCCTGCGGCACCCCGCCGAGCGCGAGCACCGCCCGCACCCTGCGCTCCTGCGCCGCGTCCAGCGGATCGGCCGCGACCGTGGCCGCGGCCGCCGGATCGGCGTCGCTCGGCGTATCGGCCCCGCCCAGCGGATCAGCAGCGTCCCGCGGACCGTCGCCGGTCGCGGTGTGCGCCTCCCGTGCGCGCCGGGCCCTACCGCGCAGCAGCACAAGCCACCCCCCCTTGCCGTGTTTCTCCTACGACGCCAGTACGGCCCGGAACGTTCGGCCGTTTTCCCGACGAGTGCCGGCCGGGCGGCAGAGGCATACATCACACTTCCGTGTGGCCGAGACCGACAGGGGCAGGCGAGCTTGCGGCGCACGACCCCTGCCGGACGAATTCCTCCAGCTCAGCGGGGTCGACACCGCAGGTCCGCAACCATGGGGCGGGACGCGCCGTCCCACTCCTCGGGCAGTCCGGGGAAAGAAGTGGACAGGCGGGCCGTGGTCGGCCGCATGATGGAAAAGCCTCGGCCAAGCAACGAGCACGTGAAGAGACGCAGAGAGACGCAGGAGAGGGAGACACCGTGAGGGTCGGAATCGTCGGAGCCACCGGACAGGTGGGCACGGTCATGCGCAGGATCCTCACGGAGCGGAACTTCCCGGTCACGGAGCTGCGCCTGTTCGCCTCGGCCCGTTCCGCGGGCACGGAGCTGGACGGCGTGACGGTGGAGGACGCGGCGACCGCCGACTACACCGGCCTGGACATCGTGCTGTTCTCCGCGGGCGGCGCGACCTCCAAGGCGCTGGCCGAGAAGGTCGCCTCGCAGGGCGCCGTGGTGATCGACAACTCCTCCGCGTGGCGCAAGCACCCGGAGGTCCCCCTGGTGGTCTCCGAGGTCAACCCGCACGCGATCAAGGACCGCCCCAAGGGCATCATCGCCAACCCGAACTGCACGACGATGGCCGCGATGCCGGTCCTGCGTCCGCTGCACGCCGAGGCGGGCCTGGAAGCCCTGGTCGTCGCCACGTACCAGGCGGTCTCCGGTTCCGGCCTCGCGGGCGTCGCCGAGCTGCACGGCCAGACGCAGAAGGTCGTCGCCGAGGCCGAGAAGCTCACCCACGACGGTGCAGCGGTCGACTTCCCCGAGCCGGGCGTCTACAAGCGCCCCATCGCCTTCAACGTGCTGCCGCTGGCCGGCAGCATCGTCGACGACGGCCTGAACGAGACCGACGAGGAGCAGAAGCTCCGCAACGAGTCCCGCAAGATCCTGGAGATCCCCGAGCTGAAGGTCTCCGGCACCTGCGTGCGCGTCCCGGTCTTCTCCGGCCACTCCCTCCAGATCAACGCCCGCTTCGCCCGCCCGATCTCCGCGGAGCGCGCGGCGGAGCTGCTGAAGGACGCCCCGGGCGTCGAGCTCTCCGACATCCCGACACCCCTCCAGGCCGCCGGCAACGACCCGTCCTACGTCGGCCGTATCCGCCGCGACGAGACGGTGGACAACGGCCTGGCCCTCTTCGTCTCCAACGACAACCTCCGCAAGGGCGCGGCGCTGAACGCCGTCCAGATCGCGGAGCTGGTGGCGGCGGAGCTGAAGGGCTGACGCAGCCGTCCGCAGACATACGCGGCCCCCTGCTCCGGAGTACCGCGGAGCAGGGGGCCGCGTCTGTGCGAACGCGGCGCGATCAACGGCTGCTTGCCAGATGATCACAATGGGGCATCAGCCACCTCAAGTACCAAATCGGCACATGCATTCGAGTGGTCTACACCGCAGCGATCTCTCTGCGCACCTCGTAGAGGAAGCAGCCGTACTCGACGGCCCGGACGTGGACGAGCGCCACGGCCGGGTCGTCGAACGCTGCCGTGAGGGCCTCCTCGAAGGAGTCCGATGCCCCGACCAGCCGCCCGCCCAGGATGCGGCCCCGCGCGGAATAGCGGCGGACCGTGCGGTGGGCGCCCGGGAAGGGAAGGGACACTCCGGCCGGGCCGTCGCACGGCTCCGCGTGGATGAAGACCGGGCCCACTTCGTCGTACGCGCCGGGGTCGACGCCCTGTTCCGCCGCCCAGCGGCGCAGCGGGGCGTACGACACCAGGGCGATGCGCTCGCCGGGCTCACTGCGGTCCAGACAGCAGCGGAGAGGTGCCCCGCCCCCGGGGTCGGTGAAAGGGGCCGTGGGACGGCCCGAGTCGTCCGCGGCGCGCAGTTCCTTGAGGACGCGCGGGGCGATGGGCTCTACGGAGTACGTCGTCGTCATGGCATCAGGCTCGTTCGCGTACGGCCGTGGCACCGGCGGTATCCGGACGTCGCGCTCCCCTGCTCAGCAGGGCCGGCAGGGCCAGCAGGGCCAGCGCACCGCCCACGCCCAGCACCGCGGCGGGCCCCAGGGCGTCCGCCGTCCGGCCCCCGGTGAACGCGCCCAGCGCGATGGCCATGTTGAACACCCCTGCGAAGAGCGCCGACCCCGCCTCGCGCGCCCGGGGCGCCGCGGCCGACAGCAGGCTCTGGGCGGAGACGGAGACGCCTCCGTAGACCAGGCCCCACAGCACGAGCAGGGCCGTGGAGGCCGCCAGTGAACCCGCCGCCGGGATCAGCAGCAGCACCACGGTGCCGAGCCCGGCCGCGATGGCCGACAGAGCCCTGCGGGGGGTACGGGCGGCGAGCTCGCCGCCCGCGAAGGTGCCGGCGACGCCGGCCAGGCCGTAGCCGAGGAGCAAGGTGCTCACCGTTCCCGCGCCCAGACCCGGGATCCGGTCCAGAACCGGGCGGACGTAGGTGTATGCCGTGAAGTGGCCCGTGACCAGAAGCGCGATGGCCAGCAGGCCCCGGCCGACGCCGGGCGTGCGCAGCAGTCGCGCGAACGTGCCCGGGCGGACGGGTGCCTGCGGCGGGAGCGGCGGCAGGAACAGGACCAGTGCCGCCGTCACGGTCAGGGTCACCCCTGCCAGGGCCGCGAAGGCCCAGCGCCAGCCCGCGAGCGACCCGAGGAAGGTCCCGGCCGGGACGCCCAGCACCGAGGCGACCGCTATCCCGCTGAAGATCAGCGCGGTCGCCCGACCGGCCCGGTGCGGTGGCAGCAGGCGGGTGCCCAGTCCGGCTGCGATCGCCCACACCCCGCCGATGCACATCCCGACCAGGACACGCGCCAACAGCAGGACCGCGATGTGCGGGGCGAGCGCGGAGAGCACGTTGGCGGCGGTGAGAAGCAGCAGCAGCGCGCACAGCACCGAGCGCCGGTCGGCACGGCGGACGGCGACCGGCAGCAGCAGCGCGCTCGCCGCGGCGACCAGGCCCGGCAGGGTGACGGCGAGCCCGGCGGTCCCGGCCGAGACCCGCAGGCCGGCGCCGAGCGGGGTGAGCAGGCCGACGGGGAGCATCTCGGTCGTGACGACGGAGAACGTGGCGGCGGCGAGGGCCAGGACGGCGGCCCAGGTGCGTGGCCCGGCGGTGCCGGTCCCGGGCGCGGTGGTCGTGGACGTGATGGAAGGCATGCCTCCACCCTTCGTTGCCGCCCGGCCGGGAACAACGACGAAGTCCTCACCCTTCCATGAGCGGGACTGATCGATCGAAGCGGAAGGGAAACCGCTGTGCAGAGGCTGGAGTTGCGCGAACTGGAGTGCTTCCTGGTGCTGGCCGAGGAACTGCACTTCGGGCGTACCGGGGAGCGGCTCTACGTCTCGCAGAGCCGGGTGAGCCAGTTGCTGAGCGCGCTGGAGCGGCGGGTGGGCGGCCGGCTGGTGCGGCGGACAAGCCGGCGGGTGGCGCTGACCCCGCTCGGGGAGCGGTTCCTGGAGCGGCTGTGTCCGGCGTACGACGGGTTGCTGGGTGCCGTGGAGGACGCGCGGGTCGCCGCCCGGGGGGTCGGGGGCAGTCTGCGGGTCGGCTTCCAGGGGGCTGCGGACACACGGTTGACGGCTGCGGTGCGCTCCTTCCGGTCCGAGCACCCGGAGTGTGCCGCGGACCTGGTGGAGATCCCGCTCGCCGACCCCTTCGGCGGTGTGCGGGAGGGTGTGGTGGACGCGGCCGTCGTGCTGCTTCCGGTGGAGGAGCCGGACCTGGTGCTCGGTCCGGTGTTCTCGCGGCGCCCGCAGACCGTCGCGGTCGCCCTGGACCATCCTTTCGCCGCCCGTGCGGCGGTGACGGCTGCGGAGGTGGCGGAGAGCCCGCTGGTGACGGCCGCACCCCCGGCTCCGGCGTACTGGCGGGCGGCCCATGCCCCGTCCGCCGTGCCCGGGCCGGCGGTGACCACCCTGCAGGAGGGGCTGACCCAGGTCGCCGCCGGGCACGCGGGGATGCTGCTGTGCCGTCCCACGGCGGCGTACCACCGGCGTGAGGACGTGGCGTTCGTACCGGTGGAGGGCGTTCCGGAGTCCGCGCTCGGCCTGGTGTGGCACCGGGACGGGGAGTCGGCGGCGGTGCGCGCGTTCGCCCGCGCCCTCGCCCGCCGAGGGGTATCCCTAGGAGACGCCCCGGTCGTCGCCTCACGCCGATCCGCCGTGGAAAGATGGCGCAACCCACCCATAACGAGGAGATGACCGCGTGCCTGGCACAAACCTGACCCGCGAAGAGGCGCAGCAGCGGGCGCAGCTGCTCGCCGTTGAGTCGTACGGGATCGAGCTCGATCTCTCCGGCGCGCAGGAGGGCGGCACCTACCGGTCCGTGACCACGGTGCGCTTCGACGTGACGGCCGAGAACGGCGCGGAGTCGTTCATCGACCTGGTGGCGCCGACCGTGCACGAGGTGACCCTGAACGGGGACTCCCTCGATCCGGCCGAGGTCTTCGCGGACTCGCGGATCGCCCTGCCCGGTCTGCTCCAGGGCCGCAACATCCTCCGGGTCGTCGCCGACTGCGCGTACACCAACACGGGTGAGGGCCTGCACCGGTTCGTCGACCCGGTCGACGACCAGGCGTACCTCTACACCCAGTTCGAGGTGCCGGACGCGCGCCGGGTGTTCGCCAGCTTCGAGCAGCCGGACCTCAAGGCGACCTTCCAGTTCACCGTGAAGGCGCCCGAGGGCTGGACGGTCGTCTCCAACTCGCCGACGCCCGAACCGCAGGACAACGTCTGGGAGTTCGAGCCGACGCCGCGCATCTCGTCGTACATCACGGCGCTGATCGTCGGCCCGTACCACTCGGTGCACAGCGTGTACGAGAAGGACGGCCAGTCCGTCCCGCTCGGCATCTACTGCCGTCCCTCGCTCGCCGAGTACCTCGACTCGGACGCGATCTTCGAGGTGACCCGGCAGGGCTTCGAGTGGTTCCAGGAGAAGTTCGACTACGCGTACCCGTTCACGAAGTACGACCAACTGTTCGTGCCGGAGTTCAACGCGGGCGCGATGGAGAACGCGGGCGCGGTGACCATCCGCGACCAGTACGTGTTCCGGTCGAAGGTGACGGACGCGGCGTACGAAACGCGCGCGGAGACCATCCTGCACGAGCTGGCCCACATGTGGTTCGGCGACCTCGTGACGATGGAGTGGTGGAACGACCTGTGGCTGAACGAGTCGTTCGCCACGTACACCTCGATCGCCTGCCAGGCGGCGCACCCCGAGTCGCGCTGGCCGCACTCCTGGACGACGTTCGCCAACTCCATGAAGACGTGGGCGTACCGGCAGGACCAGCTGCCGTCGACGCACCCGATCATGGCCGAGATCAACGACCTGGACGACGTGCTCGTCAACTTCGACGGCATCACATACGCGAAGGGGGCTTCCGTGCTGAAGCAGCTCGTCGCGTACGTCGGTGAGGACGAGTTCTTCCGCGGCGTGCAGGCGTACTTCAAGGCGCACGCGTACGGCAACACGCGCCTGTCCGATCTGCTGGGCGCCCTGGAGACGACGTCCGGCCGGGATCTGAAGGCCTGGTCGAAGGCGTGGCTGGAGACGGCGGGCATCAATGTCCTGCGTCCCGAGATCGAGACGGACGGCAACGGTGTCGTCACCTCCTTCTCGATCCGCCAGGAGGCCCCGGCCCTGCCCGCCGGCGCCAAGGGCGAGCCGACGCTGCGCCCGCACCGGATCGCCGTCGGCCTGTACGAGCTGGACGACGACAGCGGCAAGCTGGTCCGTGACGAGCGCATCGAGCTGGACGTGGACGGCGAGCTGACCGCCGTACCGCAGCTGGTGGGCCGGCGCCGCCCGGCCGTGATCCTGCTCAACGACGACGACCTGTCGTACGCGAAGGTCCGTTTGGACGAGCAGTCCCTGGCCTTCGTCACGGAGCACCTGGGCGACTTCGAGTCGTCCCTGCCGCGCGCCCTGTGCTGGGCGTCGGCCTGGGACATGACGCGTGACGCCCAGCTCGCGGCCCGCGACTACCTGTCCCTGGTGCTGTCCGGCATCGGCAAGGAGTCGGACATCGGCGTGGTGCAGTCGCTCCAGCGCCAGGTGAAGCTGGCGATCGACCTGTACGCCGACCCGGCCGCCCGCGAGGCGCTGCTGGCCCGCTGGACCGACGCGACGCTGGCGCACCTGCGGGCGGCGGCACCGGGCAGCGACCACCAGTTGGCGTGGGCGCGCGCGTTCGCGGCGACGGCCCGCACGCCCGAGCAGCTGGATGTGCTGGACGCGCTGCTGGACGGCTCGCAGACCGTGGAGGGCCTGGTCGTCGACACGGAGCTGCGGTGGGCGTTCGTGCAGCGGCTCGCGGCGGTCGGCCGGTTCGACGAGGCGGAGATCGCGGGCGAGTACGAGCGCGACCGCACGGCCGCCGGTGAGCGGCACGCGGCCACGGCCCGGGCGGCCCGGCCGACCGAGGAGGCCAAGGCGGAGGCGTGGGCGTCGGTCGTCGACTCCGACAAGCTGCCGAACGCCGTGCAGGAGGCGGTCATCGGGGGCTTCGTCCAGACCGACCAGCGCGAGGTGCTCGCCCCGTACGCGGACCGGTACTTCGAGGTGGTCAAGGACATCTGGGAGTCCCGCTCCCACGAGATGGCCCAGCAGATCGCCGTCGGCCTCTACCCGACGGTCCAGGTCTCCCAGGAGACCCTGGACAGGACGGACGCCTGGCTGGCCTCGGCCGAGCCGAACGCGGCCCTGCGCCGTCTGGTCTCGGAGTCCCGCGCGGGCGTCGAGCGCGCCCTGCGGGCGCAGCGGGCGGACGCGGCGGCCGGGGAGTAACCGGCACGCACCGGCGATCGGGGCGCCCGGCTCATGCCGGGCGCCCCTTCGTCTGCCCTCGGCCCACCCGAGGCCGGTTCGGGCCTGCCGGCGGCGGATGAGCCGACAGGAACCGTGGCGGTGTCTCCCCCGGCCGGACCAGGGGATGCGTGACGGCCGGGCGAGGTCGGCCAGGGCCCACTGCGACCGAAGGCCGCCCCTACCGCCGCAACACCCCGTCCCGCACGCCCACCACCCCACCACGGACTTTCCTCCCGTCCGGCCCCGGGATGCGCGACCGCCGGGTGACGAACTGCCCCGCCACCGTCGCCCCGAACGCCAGCCCCATGCCGGCCAGCTGCACCGGCGTCAGCGCCTGCCCGAGCGCCGCCCAGCCGACGACGGCCGCGGTCAGCGGGGAGAGCGGGCCGAGGAAGGTGACCTGGGTGGCGGTCATGCGGCCGATGCCGCGGAACCACAGCCAGTACGCGAGGGCCGTGTTCGCGACGGCGAGGTAGAGGTAGCCGCCGACCGCCGGGCCGTCCAGCGCCGGGGGCGCGCCTTCCACCAGGAAGGCGAGCGGCGCGATCAGCAGGCCTCCCGCGGTCAGCTGCCAGCCGGTGAGGGCCAGCGGTCCGACGCCCTCGGGGCGGTCCCAGCGCTGGGTGAGCACGGTGCCGGTCGACATCGACGCCGTGGAGGCGACGGCCGCCAGCACACCGAGCGTGTCCAGCGACCCGGCCGCCTTCAGCACGACGAGGCTGACGCCGAACGCGGCCACGGCCCCGGTCAGCAGCGTGCGCGCCGACGGCCGCTGCCCGAGCAGCAGCACCGACAGGCCGGCCACGAACAGCGGCCCCGCCGAGCCGACGACCGCCGCCAGACCGCCGGGCAGCCGGTACGCGGAGAGGAACAGCAGCGGGAAGAAGGCGCCGATGTTCAGCGCGCCGAGCACCGCCGCCTTCCACCACCAGGCGCCGCGCGGCAGCACCCGGGCGAGGGCGAGCAGCAGCAGGCCGGCGGGCAGGGCGCGCACCAGGGCGGTGAACAGGGGGCGGTCGGGCGGGAGGAACTGGGTGGTGACCGCGTAGGTCGTGCCCCAGGAGACGGGCGCGAGGGCGGTGAGGGTGATGAGGGCCGGTCGGGAGATGGCCATGGGGAACACCCTTCGAAGTAGGTCGGCAGAAAGTAGCTTACCGCTAAGCAACTTTCAGTCAAGCTACTTTCTTGCGGGTCACCGAGAGGCGGCCGATACTCGTGGCATGAGCGAACGCCCGGAGCAGCGCAAGGACCCCGTCGACGCGATCATCGGCCAGTGGGCGACGGTCCGGCCCGACCTCGACACCGCCGCCATGGAGGTCTTCGGCCGGATCAACCGGCTCTCGCACGCGATCGGCGAGCGGGTGGGCCAGGCCTACGCGAAGTTCGGCATCTCGCGCGGGGAGTTCGACGTCCTGGCCACCCTGCGCCGCTCCGGCGAGCCCTTCACGCTCTCGCCCCGGCAGCTCTCCGCGACGCTGATGCTCACCACCGGCGGCATGACGGGACGCCTGGACAAGCTGGAGCGGGCAGGGCTGCTGCGCCGCTCCCCCGACCCGCACGACCGGCGCGGGCTACAGGTCACGCTCACCGACGAGGGCCTCGCCCTGGTCGACGAGGCGGTCGGGGCGGGTCTCGCGGTACAGACGGAGGCCCTGTCCGCCCTGGACGCGGAACGGGCCGGGCAGCTGGCCGGTCTGCTGCGGGACCTGCTGGCCGGGACGGACCGGCCCTGACACGACGAGGGCGCCGTCGCGGATGTCGCGACGGCGCCCTCGTAGTGGAAAGCGGATCAGGCCTTGACTTCGCTCTTCGCCTCGGCCTTGGTGGCGATGTTGGAGCTGGTCGGGTCCTTCTTCTTGTGCGACTTGTCGCCGATCACCACCAGCGCGTGGATGACCAGGTACAGCGCGATCGGGGCCACGACGAAGAGGCCCAGCGTCTCGATGACGCTCAGGCCCTGGCCGGGGTCGTCACCGTCGTCGCGGTTGAGCGCGCTCGCAGGGGACGACATGAGCAGCATCATCAGCGTCGTACCGGCTGCCAGGGCGCCGGCGCGCAGGGCGTTCTTCTTGTCCACGGTGTCAAAATATCCAACGCCGACCGGGGCCGCGCGCCCGGGGTGCCGTAAGAGGCCCTCGCCTCACGCCCCACCGTCCCCGGCCTCGTGGCCGTCGCCCCTGAGCACCTCCATCAGCGCGTGCAGCCGCGGCGAGGCCGCCAGGTCCTCCAGCGTCACCGGCCGTCCCTGCGCGTCAGCGATCGGCAGACGCCAGTTCGGGTACTGGTCCCAGGTCCCGGGCAGGTTCTGCGGGCGGCGGTCGCCGACGCCGTCCGGGAGCCAGACGCCGACCATGCGGGCCGGGGTGCGCAGCAGGAAGCGGTGGACGGCCTGGATCTCGGCCTCCTCCGACGACGCGTCGCCACCGCCGCCCGTGCCGTGCAGCAGGCCGAGCCGGGAGAGCAGGGACAGCCACTCCCCCGCGTCGGCGGCGGCCTCGGCGCGCTCCTCCTCCAGGGGCCTGGTCAGCAGACCCAGGCTGTCGCGCAGTTCGACGTGCTCACCGGTGAGGCGGGCGGCCGTGGAGGGCAGGTCGTGGGTGGTGGCGGTGGCCAGGCAGTCGGCGCGCCAGCCGTCGGGGGGCAGGGGGCGGCCGTCGCCGTCCCAGTCGCGTTCGAACCACAGCACGGACGTCCCGAGCACCCCGCGCTCGCGCAGGGCCTCGCGCACCCCCGGTTCGACGGTGCCGAGGTCCTCGCCGATCACCAGGGCCCCGGCCCGGGAGGCCTCCAGGACGAGGACGGCGAGCATGGCCTCGGCGTCGTAGCGGACGTAGGTGCCCTCGGTGGGCGGGTGGCCCTGCGGGACCCACCAGAGGCGGAACAGGCCCATGACGTGGTCGATGCGCAGCGCTCCGGCGTAGCGGAACAGGGCGCGCAGCAGCTCGCGGAACGGGGCGTAGCCGGACTCGGCCAGCCGGTCGGGGCGCCAGGGCGGCAGGCCCCAGTCCTGGCCGCGGGCGTTGAAGGCGTCCGGTGGGGCGCCCACCGACATGCCGGCGGCGAAGTACTCCTGCTGCGCCCAGGCGTCGGCGCCGCCGGGGTGCACGCCGACCGCCAGGTCGTGCACGATCCCGACCGGCATCCCCGCTTCGCGCCCGGCGCGCTGCGCGGCGGTCAGCTGGGTGTCGGTGAGCCAGGCGAGCCGGGACCAGAAGTCGACCCGGTCCATCAGGCCGTTGCGGGCCCGGGCGGTCTCGGCCGAGCGCGGGTCGCGCAGGCCGGTCGGCCAGCGGTGCCAGTCGGAGCCGTGCACCTCGGCGAGCGCGCACCAGGTGGCGTGGTCCTCCAGGGCCTGGCCCTGCCCGGCGAGGAAGTCGCAGTAGGCGGCGCGCCGGCCGGGGCCGAGGGGGACCTGGGCGAGCAGCTCCAGCGCCTCCCGCTTGAGCTCCCACACGGCGTCCCGGTCGATCAACGCGCCCTGCTCCAGCACCGCTCGGCGCAGCCGGCCGGATCTCTCCAGCAGGGCGCGCAGCCGCTCGGGGTCCTCGACGTACGCGGCCTCCGGGACGTCCTCGACGCGCAGGTGTACGGGGTCGGGGAAGCGGCGCGAGGAGGGACGGTAGGGAGAGGGGTCGGTGGGGGCTCCGGGCACGGCCGCGTGCAGCGGGTTGACCTGGATGAATCCGGCGCCGAGGGACCGTCCGGCCCAGCCGGCCAGCTCGGCGAGGTCACCGAGGTCGCCCATGCCCCAGGAGCGGCGGGACAGCAGCGAGTAGAGCTGGACGAGGAGTCCGTGGGAGCGTCCGGCGGGGGCGGGCAGGCGGGGCGGGGCGATGATCAGGTGGGCCGTGGCGGTGCGGCCGTCGGGGGTGGCCGCGGTCAGCCGGTGGACGCCGGGCGGGAGGCCGTCCGCCGAGGTGCGGCTCTCGCCCTGCTCGGTGTCGATCCGCAGCCGGGTTCCTCCGGGGAGCGCGACCAGGGCGGCCGGGGGGCTGCCGCTCCAGCCGACCACGGTCGGCGGCAGCAGCCGTTCGCCCAGCTCCCCCTCGCGGGCCGCGAGCGCGGCGCGGACTGCGCCGGGCGTGCTCGCGTCTACGCCGAGGGCGGCCAGGGTCAGGGTGACCGCGGTGGCCGAGGCCGCGACCGAGCGGTCCGGGGACGGACTGTAGGAGGTGGCGACGCCGTGCAGGGCGGCGAGGCGGGACAGGTCCTCGGAGGGCGGGGCGGCCGGCCGGGGTGCGGTCATCTACATCCTCGAGAAGTCCGGGACGAAGGCCGGGGGCTCGCTGGTCAGGGGAGCGGCTTCGGCGAGCGGCGGCTCACTGGTGAGGGGCTCGGCGTCGGGCAGCGGGGGCTCGCTGGTCAGCGGCAGTTCGGTGTGGGTGCTCTCGGAGCTGAAGACGCAGTAGCGGGGGTCGGCGTGGTGGGGATCGTCGAGGTCGGCGGACTGGTCCGCCACGGGTTTGGACGGGGCCGGGAGCGGAAGGAAAGTCATCGCAGCCACGGGGGCCTCCTTGTCGGGTACGGCTTTCAACGGGTCAACGCAGCCCTACCCAGTCGAGGCGAAGGCAGACGCCCCGGGCCGAACATCGTGCTTCTGCTCACATTCCACTCCCCTCCACATACTCCAGATTCCGGCATTTCACCCACAACGGCCACTCTCGTTGACACCTTCACCGGACGGGTGGTGGGCTCGTCGTGCCGGTCGGACACATCTGGAGGGGACCTGTGGGACTGCGGCGTGGGAAGCGGACCGCGGCCCTCGCGGTCGCCGTCGTCGCCGGGAGCCTCGCGGCCCCGCCCGCCGCGATGGCGGCTCCGCCTCCCCCGGGCACGACCGCGACGACCCCGACGCCCGACACCGCCGGACCGGACCTCTCCGTCTGGCCGCGACCGCAGTCGCTGCGCGCGAACGGCGCCCCGGTGGCGGTACCGGACGAGGTCGCCCTGATCACCGGGCCGGACGCGGACCCCCATGCCGTCGCAGCCCTGCGCGAGCTGCTGCGGCAGGCCGGGGCGCGCCGGATCACGGACAGGGCCGGGCCGGGCGCCCTCGTCGTGCGGGCCCGCACGGAACCCGTACGCCCGGGCGACCGCCACGCCCTCCCCGCCGGGGGATACGAGCTGTCCGTGGGCGCGGGCGGCATCTCCCTCACCGGCACCGGCGAGGACGGCCTCTTCCACGCCGTGCAGACACTGCGGCAGCTCCTGCGCCCCGACCACACGATCGCGGCGGCGGTGGTCCGAGACTGGCCCGGCACCGCCGTCCGCGGCATCACCGAGGGCTTCTACGGCACCGCCTGGACGCACCGGCAACGGCTGGCCCAGCTGGACTTCATGGGCCGCACCAAGCAGAACCGCTACCTGTACGCCCCGGGCGACGACCTCTACCGGCAGGCCCGCTGGCGCGAGCCGTACCCCGCGCGGCAGCGGGCCGGGTTCCGGGAGCTGGCCGAGCGGGCGCGCCGCAACCACGTCTCGCTCGGCTGGGCGGTGGCCCCGGGCCAGGCGATGTGCTTCGCCTCGGACGCCGATGTGCGGGCGCTGACGCGCAAGCTGGACGCGATGTGGGCGCTGGGCTTCCGGGCGTTCCAGCTCCAGTTCCAGGACGTCAGCTACAGCGAGTGGCACTGCGGGGCGGACGCCGACCGGTTCGGCTCCGGCCCCGAGGCGGCGGCGCGGGCGCAGGCCCGGGTGGCGAACGCGGTGGCCCGGCACCTGGCGGAACGGCATCCCGGGGCCGCGCGCCTGTCCCTGATGCCCACCGAGTACTACGAGGACGGCACGACCGACTACCGGCGGGCGCTGGCGAGCGAGCTGGCCGCGGGCGTCGAGGTCGCGTGGACGGGTGTCGGAGTGGTGCCCCGCACCATCACGGGCGGCGAACTGTCCGACGCGCGCAGGGCGTTCGGGCACCCGCTGGTCACCATGGACAACTACCCGGTCAACGACTACGAACCCGGCCGCATCTTCCTCGGCCCCTACCAGGGCCGCGAGCCGGCCGTCGCGACCGGTTCGGCCGCCCTGCTGGCCAACGCCATGCAGCAGCCGGAGGCGTCCCGCATCCCGCTGTTCACCGCCGCCGACTACGCCTGGAACCCGCGTGCGTACCGCCCCGCGGAGTCCTGGCGCGCCGCGATCGCCGACCTCGCGGGCGGGGACCGGCGCCGCGAGCAGGCCCTGGCCGCGCTCGCCGGCAACGACTCCTCCTCGGTCCTGAACGACGAGGAGTCGGCATACCTGCGGCCGCTGACCGAGGCGTACTGGACGTCCCGCACGGCGGGCGGAGCGGACACCGGCGGCGACGCCGAGCGCCGGCTGCGCGAGGCCTTCACCGTGCTGCGCGAGCTGCCCCGGCGGCTGTCCGGCACCGGCCTCGGCTCCGAGGTGGGCCCCTGGTCCGAGCAGCTGGCGGACTACGGCGAGGCGGGCACGGTCGCGCTCGGCATGCTGGACGCCCAGCGCTCCGGGGACGCGGCGGCGGCCTGGGCGGCGTACCGCAGGCTCGGCGCGCTGCGGGCCCGGCTGGAGTCGGCGCCGGTCGAGGTCGGCAAGGACGTCCTGGACCCCTTCCTCCAGCGGGCGCAGAAGTCGTACGCGGCCTGGTCGGGCATCCACCACGAGCCGCCCCGCAACCCCGGCGACGGCCGCACCCTGCGCTTCCCGCGGCCCCGTGAGCTGACCGCCGTGACGGCCCTGACCGAGCCGGGCACCGAGGGGGCGGTCGAGGTGCACGTGCCGGGGCGGGGCTGGCGGGAAGCGGGCCGGCTGGACGGGTCCGGGGCGACCGAGGTGCGGCTCGGGGCACGGGCGGACGCCCTGCGGATCACCGGCCCCGCACCCTCCCGCGTCCGCCACCTCGTCCCCTGGTTCACCGACTCCCCCACCGTCTCCCTCGGCCTGAACCGGGACCGGGCGGACGTCGAGACCGGCCGGACCGAGCGGCTGACCGCCCGGCTCGGGTCGCTGCGCCCCGCCGACGCCCGCGGCCGGCTCACCGCCGAGGCACCCGAGGGCGTCCGGGTCCGGGTGCCGAAGGGCGAGCTGACCGTGCGGCGGGGCACGACCGTGGAGGTCCCGGTCGAGGTGACCGTGGCGCCCGGCACCCCGATGCGGCCCTACGACGTCCGGCTCGGGTTCGCGGGAGCGGACCGCACCCTCACCGTCCGGGCCGTCCCGCCCACCGGCGGCCCCGACCTGGCCCGCACCGGCACCGCCCGTTCCTCGGGTGACGAGACGCCCGACTTCCCCGCGCGGGCCGCGAACGACGGCGACCCGCAGACCCGCTGGTCGTCCCCGGCCGACGACGGCGCGTGGTGGCAGGTCGAGCTGGCCCGCCCGGCGCGGCTCGGCCGGGTCGCGCTGCACTGGCAGGACGCCCACCCCTCGGCCTACCGCGTCCAGGTCTCGCCGGACGGCCGCCGCTGGCGCACCGCCGCCACGGTCCGGGACGGCCGGGGCGGCCGGGAGGACGTCCGTATGGACGAGAAGGACGTGCGCTTCGTGCGCGTGCAGGGTGACAAGCGGGCCACCCCGTACGGGTATTCGCTGTGGTCGGCGGAGGCGTACGCCGTCTCGGAGTGAGCCCTCAGGCTGCGGTGGCCGAACATCTCCGCCGGGAAACTATTCACTCAGTACATGTACTCAGTACATAATGTTCGTCATGAGCACCCGCCACATCCTGCTGGGCCTGCTCGCGACGGGGCCTAGCCATGGCTACGACCTGAAGCGGCGCCACGACGAACGCTTCCCGCAAGCCCGTCCGCTGGCCTACGGGCAGGTCTACACGACCCTGCAACGCCTCGTGCGGGACGGCCTCGCCGAGGTCGACGGCACCGACTCGGACGGCGGCCCGGAGCGCACGATGTACCGGGCGACGGGCGAAGGGACGCACGAACTGGCCCGGTGGGCCGGGGAGATCGCGCCGCCCGCGCCGTTCGTGGCGAACGAGATCTTCGCCAAGGTCGTGGTCGCGATCCTCGCGGGCGGCGACCCGGCCGGGTACCTGAGCGCCCAGCGCGCCGCGCACATGGAGCGGATGCGGGAGCTCACGGCGGTCAAGGCCGCCAAGGGCGCGGACCTCGCGACCGTGCTCTCGGCGGACTACGCCCTCAACCACCTCGACGCCGACCTCCGCTGGATGAGCACCACGGCGGCCCGGCTCACCACCCTGACCGCGGAGGTCGACGCAGCATGAGCAGACCCGTGCCCCTCCTCACGGCCGGTGGCCTCGTCAAGGCGCACGGCCGGACACAAGCCCTGCGCGGCGCGTCGGTCGAGCTGCACGCCGGCGAGATCCTCGCCGTGACCGGAGCCAGCGGCAGCGGGAAGTCGACGCTGCTGCACTGCCTGTCCGGCATCGTCCGCCCGGACGCGGGCTCGGTGACGTACGACGGCCGGCGGCTGGAGGACCTGCCCGAGAAGCGGCTGAGCGAGCTGCGGCGCACCGAGTTCGGCGTGGTGTTCCAGTTCGGGCAGCTCATCCCCGAGCTGACGGTCCTGGACAACGTGGCCCTGCCCCTGCTGCTGGCCGGCACCGACCGGGCCGCCGCCCGGGCCCGGGCCGGTCAGTGGCTGGAGCGGTTCGGCGTGCGGGGCCAGGAGGACCTGCGGCCGGGCGAGCTGAGCGGCGGCCAGGCCCAACGGGCGGCACTGGCCCGGGCCCTGATCACCGGCCCGAGGGTGGTCTTCGCCGACGAGCCGACGGGGGCGCTGGACTCCCTCGCGAGCGAGCAGGTCATGACGGCCCTCGTACATACGGCCCGCGAGTCGGGCACGGCCGTCCTGCTGATCACGCACGACGCCCAGGTGGCGGCGTACGCGGACCGTGAGGTCCAGCTGCGGGACGGGGCCGTGGCGGCGCTGGGGGTGACGGCGTGATGTCGCTTCGAGCCGATCTGCGCCTCGCCTGGGAGCTCACCCGGGGCTCGGACCGCGGCGAGTGGTGGCGGGTCGCCCTCACGGCGGCGGGGGCGGCGCTCGCGACCGGGTTCGCGCTGGCTGCCGTCGCCCTGGCGTCGCTGCGCGGCCGTTACGAGGTGCCCGTCGCCGCGGGCCTGCTGGACGAGCCCGGCACCCGGTCCGGCGTGATCGTCGGCCTGCTGCTCCTGCTCGTGCCGGTGCTCGGGTTCCTCGGCCAGTGCGCCCGGATCGGAGCGGTGCACCGCGACCGGCGGCTGGCCGGGCTGCGGCTGGCCGGGGCCACGCCCTGGCAGGTGCGGCGGATCGCCGCACTGGAGACCGGACTCGCCTGCCTGCTGGGCTCGGTGGTCGCCACCGTCTTCTTCGTGCCGCTCCTGCTGCGCCAGTGGAGCGGGCCGACCGCCCTGGCCTGGGCGGGGATCGCCCTGGTCGCCGTCGCCGTGCCCCTGCTGGGCGCCGCGGCGGGCGCGCTGGCGCTGCGCCGGGTGGTGGCCTCGCCGCTCGGCTGGGTGCGCCGGGTGGGGCAGCGCCACGGTCGAGGCCCGGGACTGCTGTTCCTGGCGGGGATCCTGCTCGTCGCCGTGATGGCGTTGCTGGCCGTGGCCACCACGTCCACTCCTGCCGCCAACCGGCCGAACGGCGGACCGCCGCTACAGGTGATGGGCGTGATCCTCGCGGCCGGCGCGGGCGCCGTGTGGCTCTCCGGGGCCACCGCGCGGGCGACCGGGCGGATCCTCGCCGTCCGGGCCCGGTCGGCGGCGACGCTGATCGCGGCGGAACGGCTGCGCGACGACCCCTGGTCGGTCGCCCGCACCCACGCGGCCGTACTGCTGGTGACGGTCGTCGGAACCGGCTTCCTGGGCATCCGGCAGGTCATGGCCGAGGTGGTGCGCACGAAACGGTTCTCCGCACCCCCGTCCTACTACCTCACCGGCCTCGACCTCACCGGCGCGGCCATCGGCATCGCCTTCGCGATCACCCTGTCCGGCCTGGCCGTCGGCACCGCCGAGTCCCTGGCCACCCGCCGCAGGGGCCTCGCCGCACAGGCCGCCGCCGGGGTGCCGCAGACCGTACTCGGCCGGGCCCTGCTGCTGGAGACGGCGCTGCCGCTGGCCCCCGCGGTGCTGCTCGCCGGCCTGGGCGGGACGGCCATCGGCACGTGGTACGCCCTGCTCGACAACCGTCCGGTCCCGTGGGAGATCACCCTGGTCCCCGTCGCCGTCTACGCCGCCTGCCTGCTGGCCGCGGCCACCGCACTGCCCCTGCTGCGCCGATCGGTGCGCCCGGGGGAACTGCGCTACGCGTAGGCGCTTCCCCCTCCCATGACGGACCGGCCCGGGGGAACGGGGGTTCCCCGGGCCGGCCGGCAGTCCGCACGCGGCAATACGAAGGCCCGGATCGTCAGGCGGAAATGCCGTCGATCCGGGCCATGGCGTCCTCCGCCCCGTACGGTTGCAAGTACGGCAGCCAGCGCGGATCCCTGTGGCCGGTCCCGATGATGCGCCAGGCCAGGCCGGACGGCGGGGCGGGTTTGTGGCGCAGCCGCCAGCCGATCTCGAAGAGGTGCCGGTCGGCCTTCACGTGGTTGCAGCGGCGGCAGGACGCCACCACGTTGTCCCAGACGTGCTTGCCCCCGCGGCTGCGCGGGATGACGTGGTCGACGCTGGTTGCGACGCCACCGCAGTACATGCACCGGCCCCCGTCGCGGGCGAACAGCGCCCGGCGGGTCAGAGGAACGGGCCCCCGATAGGGAACCCGGACGAATCGCTTGAGCCGGACCACGCTGGGTGCGGGGACTGTGACGGTCGCGCTGTGCAGATAGGCGCCGGACTCCTCAAGGCATACGGCCTTGTTCTCGAGGACGAGGACGAGCGCGCGGCGGAGCGGTACGACGCCTAGCGGCTCGTACGACGCGTTGAGGACCAGGACATGCGGCACGGATGCCTCCTTGGACGCCGGCGGCGCGTGGCTCGCGCCGGGACGATTCGTAGCCAGTCTCCCCTCATGCCTGGTGGAAGCGCCACCATGTGCCCGTAACGGGCTGAGAGTGTTTTCGACCACATCTGATTCATCCCCCGGACCATGGCCTGTTCAAGCCCAGGTGAGCACGGTCTCTCCTTCACACATCCTGCCGAAGCACACACAATGCCCCGTTAGTGTGGTGGTTCTGCCCCTTCGGTGACCCAGCCGTGACCTTGACCCCCGTGAGCCGCCGCACCGGGGCAGACCGCTGCACCTGGAGGTACCTGCCGTGTCCCTGTCCGCCGTCCTGCTCGCCGCCGGTCCGTCGCCGTCGCCGACCCCCTCGGACTCGGAGACCCCGAGAGTGCCCTCGCTCCAGGACGCCCAGGAGAGCGCGACGAACGCCGCCGGCTGGGTCGAGCAGAACTGGTCGACGTGGCTCGCCATCGGCCTCAGGGTCCTGCTGATCGTGGTGATAGCCGCGGTGCTGCGGGTTTTCGTGCGCCGGGCGATCACCAAGCTGATCGACCGCATGAACCGGACCGTGCAGTCCGTGGACGGCAGCGCGCTGGGCGGGCTGCTGGTCAACGTCGAACGCCGCCGGCAGCGCTCGCAGGCCATCGGCTCGGTGCTGCGCTCGGTGGCGTCGTTCCTGATCATCGGCACCGCCGCGCTGATGATCCTGGGCACCTTCCAGATCAACCTCGCCCCGCTGCTGGCCTCGGCCGGCGTCGCCGGTGTGGCGATCGGTTTCGGCGCCCGCAACCTCGTCACGGACTTCCTGTCCGGCGTCTTCATGATCCTGGAGGACCAGTACGGCGTCGGCGACACGGTCGACGCGGGCGTCGCCTCCGGCGAGGTGATCGAGGTGGGCCTGCGCGTGACCAAGCTGCGCGGCGAGGGCGGCGAGATCTGGTACGTCCGCAACGGCGAGGTCAAGCGCATCGGCAACCTCTCCCAGGGCTGGGCGACGGCCAACGTCGACGTCACCGTGCACGCGGGCGAGGACCTGGACCGGGTGAAGGCCACCCTGGACGAGGTCGCCGAGAAGATGGGCGCCGAGGAGCCCTGGAACGAGCTGCTGTGGGGGCCGATCGAGGTCCTCGGCCTGGACAGTGTGCTGCTGGACTCCATGGTCGTGCGCGTCACGGCCAAGACGATGCCCGGCAAGTCCCTGACCGTGGAGCGCGAGCTGCGCTGGCGCATCAAGCGTGCCTTCGACGCGGCGGGCATCCGGATCGTCGGCGGCGCCACGGCCCCGGTGGAGGAGCAGCCCGTCGACCCGACGGCGGGGATGGCAGCCCCGTCGGTGTACGCGAACGCGACGTCCCCGCAGTCGGCGGCGGCGTCCCCGCTCGCACCGCCCGCGCCGACGAGCACCACGAAGTAGCGGCAACTCCTCACGCACAGGGCGGCATCCGGTTCTCCGGGTGCCGCCCTCTCGCATGTCCGGATGGAGACAGGGCGTCCCCTATTGACGGCCACGCGACGCCGGGCTTACCTTCCTCCCCACCGATAGGAAACTTTCCTAACAGTGATCGGAGAACGGCGGTCGGTCCGATGGACTTCCCCGCCTGATCACTGAGAAGCTGAGCAGCCGAAGGGCAGGTGTGGACACGCATGGCAGGAACCGCCGGCACGCCGGGCACCCCGCGCGTCCTGCGCGCCATGAACGACCGGGCCGCCCTGGACCTGCTGCTGGAACACGGACCGCTGTCCCGCACCCGGATCGGCAAGCTCACCGGCCTGTCCAAGCCGACCGCCTCCCAGCTCCTGTCCCGACTGGAGGCGGCGGGTCTCGTCCTGGCCACCGGCACCACCGAAGGCCGGCCGGGCCCGAGCGCCCAGCTCTACGAGGTCAATCCGGCGGCCGGCCACGCCGCCGGGCTCGACGTCACTCCCCAGCGGATCCTCGCCGCGGTCGCCGACATCACCGGCCGCACGGTCGGCCGCTTCGAACTGCCCACCCCCGGCAGGCGCACCGGCACCCCGGTCGTCCAGCAGGTCACCGACGCCCTGGACGGAGCGGTGAAGGCGGCCGGCCTCGCCCGGGACGACGTCCACCGCCTCGTCATCGGCACCCCCGGCGCCTTCGACCCCACCACGGGACGGCTGCGCTACGCCTCCCACCTCCCCGGCTGGCACTCCTCCACCCTGCTGGAGGAGCTCGCCGCCGCCCTGCCGATGCCGTTCGAGTACGAGAACGACGTCAACCTGGTCGCGCTCGCCGAGCAGCGCCTCGGGGCGGCCCGGGGCCACGCGGACTTCGTCCTGCTGTGGAACGAGGAGGGCCTGGGCGCCGCCCTGGTGCTCGGCGGCCGGCTGCACCGCGGCTGGACCGGCGGCGCCGGCGAGGTCGGCTTCCTGCCGGTGCCGGGCACCCCCCTGGTCCGCCAGGTCACGAAGGCCAACAGCGGCGGCTACCAGGAGCTGGCCGGTTCCCAGGCCGTCCCGCGCCTGGCCCGCGAACTCGGCATCGAGGACATCCCGCAGGGCCCGTACGCCGAGGCCGCCGCCCGCCTGCTGGCCAGGGCGGCGCAGGCCGGCGACGACGCCCACCGGAACCTCCTGCACACCTACGCGACCCGGCTGGCCACCGGCCTGGCCTCCCTGGTCTCGGTCCTCGACCCCGAGCTCGTCGTGCTGAGCGGCGCGTCCCTCACCTCGGGCGGCGAGCCGCTGCGCGCCCTCGTCCAGACCGAACTGGAAGAGCTGGCCGCGTCCCGCCCCCGCCTGGTCGTGGGCGACGTCCGTGAACACCCCGTGCTGCGCGGCGCGCTGGAGAGCGCGCTCGCGACGACACGCGACGAGGTCTTCGACACCTCCCGCTGACCCCACCCCCCTCCCGCGATTCCCTTCCTCTTCCCCCGTGCCCCAGGGAGCTCCGCCATGCCCGGAATATCCAGAAAAACAGCCATCGCCCTCGCCGCCTCCGCCGCCCTCGCCCTCCTGGCCACCGCGTGCACCGGCCAGTCCGGCGCGGGCGCGGGCGACGACGCCTCCAAGGAGACGACCGTCAACTTCTGGCACGCCTGGAGCGCGCCGTCGGAGGTGAAGGCCGTCAAGGACCTGGTCGCCGGATTCGAGAAGGCACACCCCAACATCCACGTCGACGTCGTCGGCAACATGACGGACGACAAGATGAACCAGGCCCTGCGCACCGGCGGCGACAAGGCTCCGGACGTGATCTCGTCGTTCACCACGAACAGCGTCGGGAAGTTCTGCTCCTCGGGCGCCCTGGTGGATCTCGGCCCCTTCTTCGAGAAGTCGGGCATCGACCCGCAGAAGACCTTCCCGAAGGCCATGAACGAGTACACCCGGTTCGAGGGAGACCGCTGCGCGGTCCCCCTCCTCGGCGACGCCTACGGCCTCTACTACAACAAGACGGCGTTCAAGAAGGCGGGCATCACCGCACCGCCGAAGACTTGGTCGGAATTCGAGCGGGTCGCCGAGAAGCTGACGATCCCGCAGGGCGACACGTACAAGCAGCTGGGCTTCATGCCGAATTACCACGGCTGGGAGACCACCACCGAGCACTACCTCGGCCAGTTCTCCCCTACGTACTTCGACCAGGACGGCAAGTCGAACGTCGGCACGGACCCGGCGTTCGAGAAGGCGTTCAAGCTCCAGAAGAAGCTGGTAGACGCCCTCGGCGGCTTCCGCAAGCTGGAGACCTACCGCTCCGGGCTCGGCGACGAGTGGGGTCCCAGGCATCCCTTCCACACCGGCCAGGTCGCCATGCAGCTCGACGGCGAGTGGCGCCTGGGCATGGCCCTGGACGCCAAGCCGAAGTTCGACATCGGCGTGGCCCCGCTCCCCGTCCCCGACGACCAGGCCGACCAGTACGGCAAGGGCTACATCACCGGCACCATCGCGGGTATCGCGTCGACCAGCACGAAGCAGAATGCGGCCTGGGAGCTGGTGAAGTACATGACCACGGACACGGACGCGGTGGTGAACTTCTCCAACGCCATCCACAACGTCCCGTCGACGCTCGCGGCCCTGAAGTCGCCGAAGCTGAAGTACGACCCGCGCTTCAAGACGTTCCTGGAGATCGCCGCCCACCCGGACTCCACCACCGCCCCCGCATCCGTCAACGGCGGTGTCTACCTCACCACGATCCAGCAGTTCGGCTACGACTACGAAAGCGGCAAGGCGACCGATCTCAAAGCCGGTCTGAAGAAGGCCGCCGCGCAGATCGACACGGACATCGCGCAGGCGAAGTAAGCCATGAGCACCTGCACGCTGCGGGCGAAGCACCGCCGCTCGACCCTGCGCACCCTCGCCTTCCTCTCCCCCTGGCTGATCGGCTTCACGGTCTTCTTCGCCTACCCGCTGATCTCCACCGTCTACTTCTCGTTCATGCGGTACGACGGCTTCCGACCGCCGGTGTGGAGCGGCACGAAGAACTGGACGTACGTCTTCGAGCACTACCCCCTGTTCTGGCCCGCCCTGCGCAACACCCTGTGGCTGGTCGTCATCATGGTCACGCTCCGGGTCGCCTTCGGCCTGGGCGTGGGCCTGCTGATCACCAAGATCAAGACGGCTACGGGCGTCTTCCGCACCCTCTTCTACCTGCCGTACCTGGCCCCGCCCGTGGCGGCCACGATGGCCTTCGCCTTCCTCCTCAACCCCGGTACGGGCCCGGTCAACTCCCTGCTGGAGAAGACCGGGCTGCCGGCCCCGGGCTGGTTCAACGACCCCGCCTGGTCGAAGCCGGCCCTGACGCTCCTGGCCCTGTGGGGCATCGGCGACCTGATGGTCATCTTCATGGCCGCCCTGCTCGACGTGCCGAAAGAGCAGTACGAGGCGGCGGAACTGGACGGCGCGACGCCCTGGCAGCGCTTCCGCCACGTGACGCTCCCCACCATCTCGCCGATCGTCATGTTCGCGGTCGTCACCGGCGTGATCCAGACCATGCAGTACTACACGCAGCCCCTGATCGCCGGGAAGGTCGCGTCGGGTGTGATCCAGGGAGCCGGCACGCAGTTCGAACCCGGCTACCCCGACAAATCGACCCTCACCCTCCCCCAACTCGTCTACAACCTGGGCTTCCAGCGCTTCGACTACGGCTCGGCCTGCGTGGTCGCCCTGGTCCTCTTCGCCCTCTCGATGGCCTTCACGGCACTTCTGATGCGCCGCAAGGGCGGCCTGATCCAGACAGGTGAGCGATGACGCAGCTGCTCGACAAGCCCTTGGAGCTGAAGGCCCCGCCATCCCCCGCGGAACGCACAGCCCGTCGAAGGGCGTTGCTGGAATGGGTCGCCGTCCACTCCCTCGGCATCGCAGCGGCCCTCTTCTTCACCCTCCCCTTCGTCTTCGTCCTCCTCACGTCCCTCATGAGCGACAGCCAGGCGCTCAGCCGTGACCTGATCCCGCACACCTGGGAGTGGGACAACTACCGCAGGGTCTTCGACACCCCGGGCTTCCTCATCTGGTGGCGCAACACCCTGTTCTACGCGTTCCTGGGCACGGCGCTCACGGTGATCTCCTCGATCCCGGTGGCCTACGCCTTGGCCAAGTTCCGCTTCCGGGGCCGCAATCTGGCGTTGATGCTGGTCATCTCGATGATGATGCTGCCACCGCAGGTGATCATCATCCCGATGTACCTGTTCTGGGCGAAGCAGCTGGACCTGTCCGGCTCGCTCTGGCCGCTGATCATCCCCATGGCGTTCGGCGACGCGTTCTCCATCTTCCTGCTGCGCCAGTTCCTGACCACGATCCCCGACGAGTACGTGGACGCCGCCAAGGTGGACGGCTGCGGCGACCTGCGCACCCTGCTGAAGGTCGTCCTCCCGATGGCCAGGCCGGGCATCGCCGCCGTGGCCCTCTTCCAGTTCTTCTACGCCTGGAACGACTACTTCGGCCCCCAGATCTACGCCTCGGAGAACCCGGGCGCCTGGACGCTCTCCTACGGCCTGGAGTCGTTCAAGGGCGCCCACCACACCGACTGGAACCTCACCATGGCCGCCACGGTGCTGGTCATGGCCCCCGTGATCCTCGTGTTCTTCTTCGCCCAGAGGGCGTTCGTCGAGGGCGTCACGCTCACCGGAGTAAAGGGTTAGACACACATGCAGCATCTCCCCGGGGGCCAGCCCCCGGACCCCCGGCCGATGATCGTCGTCCCGGGCGCCCGGAAGCGAGGGACCCATCAGTGAAACTCACCGTGGTCGGCGGAGGCTCGACCTACACCCCCGAACTCGTGGACGGCTTCGCCCGCCTGAGGGACACCCTGCCCGTCGAGGAACTGGTCCTCATGGACCCCGCCCAGGAACGCCTGGAGCTGGTGGGCGGCCTGGCCCGCCGCATCTTCACCCGCCAGGACCACACGGGCCGCATCACCACGACGGACAACCTCGACGAGGCGGTCGACGGCGCGGACGCGGTGCTCCTCCAACTCCGCGTCGGCGGCCAGGCGGCCCGTCAGCAGGACGAGACCTGGCCCCTCGAATGCGGCTGCGTGGGCCAGGAGACCACGGGCGCCGGCGGCCTGGCGAAGGCCCTGCGCACCGTCCCGGTCGTCCTGGACATCGCGGACCGCGTCCGCCGCACCAACCCCCACGCCTGGATCATCGACTTCACCAACCCGGTCGGCATCGTGACCCGCGCCCTGCTCCAGGCGGGCCACAAGGCGGTGGGCCTGTGCAACGTGGCGATCGGCCTCCAGCGCAAGTTCGCGGCGCTGCTGTCCGTCGCGCCCCGCGAGATCCACCTGGACCACGTGGGCCTCAACCACCTGACCTGGGAGACGGCGGTACGCCTGGGCGGCCCGGAGGGCGAGGACGTCCTGCCGAAGCTGCTCGGCGGGCACGGCGACCGGATCGCGGCCGACCTCCGTCTGCCCCGCCCCCTGCTCGACGCCCTGGGCGTGGTCCCCTCCTACTACCTGCGCTACTACTACGCCCACGACGAGGTCGTACGGGAACTGCGGACCAAGCCGTCCCGGGCGGCCGAAGTGGCCGACATGGAACGGCGTCTGCTGGCGATGTACGCCGACCCGGCCCTGGACGAGAAGCCGGACCTGCTCGCCGAGCGGGGCGGCGCCTACTACTCCGAGGCGGCGGTGGACCTGGCCGCGGCCCTGCTGGGCGGCGGCGGCACGCCGTACCAGGTGGTGAACACGTACAACCGGGGCACGCTCCCCTTCCTCCCCGACGACGCGGTGATCGAGGTCCAGGCAGCCGTGGGCACCAAGGGCGCGGCGCCCCTCCCCGCCCACCCCGTCGACCCCCTCTACGCGGGTCTGATGGCAGACGTCACCGCCTACGAACACCTGGCCCTCGAAGCCGCCCTGCACGGCGGCAGGAACCGCGTCTTCCGCGCCCTCCTCTCCCACCCCCTCATCGGCCAGTACGCGTACGCCGAGACGCTCACCGACCGGCTGATCGCACACAACCGGGAGCACCTCGCGTGGGCCTGACCGTCCTCGCCATCGACGCGGGCAACAGCAAGACCGACGTCGCGATCGTGACGACGGGCGGAGAGGTCCTCGCCACGGCACGCGGGGGCGGATTCCGTCCGCCGGCCGTGGGCGTGGACACGGCGATGGACGGCCTGGCCGGGACGGTGGCACGGGCCCTCACCACCGCGGGGCTCACCTCGGTCACGCACGTCTCCGCCTGCCTGGCGAACGCCGACTTCCCCGCCGAGGAGGAACGACTGGCGACGGCACTGCACGCGCGCGGGTGGGGCGCGACGGTGACGGTCCGCAACGACACCTTCGCGATCCTGCGGGCCGGTGTCACCGAACCCCGGGGCGTGGCGGTCGTCTGCGGCGCGGGCATCAACTGCGTGGGCATGCGCCCCGACGGCCGCACCGCCCGCTTCCCGGCCCTCGGCCGGGTCTCGGGCGACTGGGGCGGAGGCTGGGGCCTGTCCGAGGAGGCCCTCTGGCACGCCTCCCGGGCGGAGGACGGCCGCGGCGCCCCCACGGCCCTCGCCCACACCCTCCCCGCCCACTTCGGCCTGCCCACCGTGTACGCCCTGATCGAGGCCCTGCACCTGGAGCACATCCCGCCCCTCCGGCGCCACGAGCTGACCCCGGTCCTCTTCGCGACGGCCGACGGTGGTGACCCGGCCGCCCGGACGATCGTGGAACGCCAGGCCGAAGAGGTGGTCGCCATGGCCGTCGTCGCCCTGACCCGTCTGGACCTCCTGTCCGAGGAGACCCCGGTCCTCCTGGGCGGCGGCGTCCTGGCGGCCCGTCACCCCCAACTGAACGACCGCATCACCCACTTGCTCACGGAGCGCGCCCCCAAGGCGGTCCCGCAGGTGGTGACGGCGAGCCCGGTGCTCGGCGCGGCGCTGCTGGGCCTGGACAGGGTGGGCTCGCGCGAGGGCGCGCAGGAGCGGTTGCGGAGGTACTACGGCGTCTGAATCGCAAGGACGGTTGCCGCTGAGCGGGGTGGGTCCCCAACCCGGCGGAGCGGGGTACCTCCCCCAAGCTCTCGGCTTCGCTCGAGCAGGGGGACCCCCACGCCCACCCGTGCCGCCCCAGGCGGCACGCATGCCCGCAGCTGGGGCGGCGCGCATGCCCGCGGCGGGGGCAGAACGCTCCCGCACCCGCGTACGGCGAGAAGGGGCCGTGTCGGGGGGTGTCCGCCCGCAGCGGTTGTCGCGTCAACGCACAGTCAGTCGGCACGCAACCCCATCGCGACG